>JBHIAG010000007.1:0-39420 GCA_046758465.1 Terriglobia bacterium
TCAGCGAAATTGGCGGCGAAGACATGAAAACGATCTTCTTCACCGGGAACGGGGAAAGCAAGAGCAAGCAAGTGCTCATGCAAAGCGCCTGTTCCGGCGGGACGGGTACGTTCATTGAGAAGACAGCGCGCAAGCTGCAAATTTCCCCCGAGCAGCTGGCTCAAATGCGCTACGAGGGGTATACGCTGCACAAGGTCAGCAGCAAGTGTGGGATTTTCGCCGAAGCCGATTCCAATACGCTGCTCAAGGCTGGGATTTCGGTCGAAGAAATCATCGCGTCGTTGTTTGAGGCGGTGGTCTATCAGAACCTGGCGAGCCTCACGCGCGGAAACACGCCGATGCCGGAGATCCTCCTCCTGGGTGGCCCCAATCTCTTCTTTTCCGGCTTGCAAGAGGCCTGGCGGCATCACTTGACCAAACTCTGGAAGGAAAGGAAGGTTTCGCCCCCCGCAGGGAAAGAGCCCGAGTCGTTGATCTATGTCCCTGCCGACGCCCTCTACTATGCCGCCCTCGGCTGTGTCGAAGTCGGCAGGGGAGAGCCGGACGCCGTGGGGGTCTATCAGGGGGCGCAGAAGCTGCAGTGGTGGATTGAAGAAGGGCAGCACGAGGAGAAAAAGAAGCAGGGGCGGCGAGGGCTCTGGGAGACGCTGCAAGAACTGCAAACCTTCAAAGCCAGCTATGGGAACGGCAATGGCGATAACGGCCAGCCTCACCAAAACGCTTCGGGTCCGCAGAAAGCTGAGAAGCTTTCCCGCGTACTGGTGGGCTGCGATTTTGGCTCAACCACGGCTAAGGCTGTGTGCCTATCCCCGGAAAAAGAACTGCTCTTTTCCTGCTATGCCCTGAGCAAAGGCAATCCCATTGAGGATGCCAAGGAGCTCTTCCGTCAGGTTAAAGAGGCGATTGGTGACGGCACGATTCTGGCGGTGGGAATAACCGGCTACGGCAAGGACCTTCTGAAAGGCATTATTGGCGCCGATTGTGCCGTGGTCGAGACTATTGCTCACGCCAGCGCCGGACTCCACTACTTTCCGGACGCCGACTGCATCTGCGATGTCGGGGGCACGGACGTCAAGATCATGATTCTGAACAATGGCACCGTCACCGACTTCCGCTTGAACTCCCAGTGTTCCTCGGGCAACGGGGCGTTCCTCCAGGGCGTGGCGGAACGGTTTAACATTCCCTTGAGCGAGGTGGCGGAGGGGGCGTTCCAGGCGCAGGCGATGCCACAATTATCGATGGGCTGTGGCGTCTTTCTCCAGAGTGACATTGTCAACCAGCAGCGGAAGGGATGGCAGGCGGAAGAAATTTTGGCCAGCTTGTGCGCTATTCTTCCACTCAATGTCTGGATCTATGCGGGGGGGTTGAACAACCTGGGCCAGGTGGGAAGGAAATTCATTTTGCAGGGGGGAACCCACAAGAACCTGGCCGTGGTGAAGACCCAGGTGGATTTCATCAAGTCCAAGGTCCCCGACGCCGACATCGTTGTGCATCCCTATTCCGGCGAAGCTGGGGCCATTGGAGCCGCCCTGGTTTCATTGGAGTGGTGGGAAAAGGGAGGGCAAAGCCAATTCCGCGGGTTTGAGGTGGTTGAGAACTTGATCTATAAGACCACCACCGCGGTCGATACCGTCTGCCACTGGTGCCCGGTAACTTGCCAGCGAAGCTTCATTGACGTGGAGCTGCCAGGGGGGGAAGGCCGGTCGTGGAGCAAGGTCCCGTTGCTGGAGGGATGGGAGAGGGTGATTGTCAACAACTCCTGCCCCAAGGGCTTGGTGGAGGACGTCAACGAGATGAAGGCCGTCAGGGCGGAGATGGAAAAAAACAAAAATGCGTACCCTAACATTGGGGACATGGTTCGCAAAGAAGCCTTCCGTCGCGCCACCGTCTAAGGATCGCTCGCAGATCCGGGTGGGGATTCCCAAGGTTCTGAATATCTGGAACACCCACCAGTTCTGGGTGGGTTTCTTGAAAGGTTTGGGGATCGCTTCCGAAAACATCGTCTTCAGCTCCGACACCTCCGAGGAGCAGGGGCGGGAGTTTGGCAAAGGCCGCGGCACGGTGGATTGCTGCTATCCGGTCAAGGCCATCAGCGGCCATTACGGCGAACTGGTGTTCGGGCTGAAGAAAAAGATCCACCTCCTGTTGAGTCCCATGATCTATTCCATTCCTTCCTTTCTCCGCGGACACGTCACCGAGACTCTTACCTGCACGCGGATCATGGCGGGACCGGAAAACATCAAGGCCGGCTTTTTGAAGGAGGGGGATGTCTTTGCCGAGAACGGCATTACCTATCTCTCCCCCTTCGTGTCCCTGGGTGAACCGGAACTGGTGCCCAAGGAGCTCTATGAGTCGCTGAAAGACGCGCTGGAGCTGGACTTCGACGAGACGCGGCGGGCAGTGGAGGCCGGCTATCAGGCGCTCGACACCTTTAACGCGAAAATGCGCCAGCGGAGCCGGGAAATCCTAACGTGGTGTGTGCGGGAGGAAAAGCCCTGCGTTCTGGTACTGGCTCGTCCTTATCACATGGACCCGGGCATCGGGCATGAGATCGAGACGAATTTGCAAAGCGACGGGTTTCCGATTCTCTGGATGCAGTATTTTCCCCTTGACCATGATCTGCTGAACTGGCTTTTCGGCGAGGAAGTGCGCGCCGGTCGGATCAAGAGTCCCTTGGATATTTCCGATGTCTGGACTTCCTCCTATAGCAGTAACACGAATGAAATCATGTGGGGAGCCAAGGTGGCTGCCCGCTGTCCCTGGATCACATGCGTGCTCCGGTTTTCCAGCTATGAATGCGGGATGGACCAGCCGACCTATACCCCCACCCAGAAGATTGTCGAAGCCTCCGGGACCCTCTTCTTCAAGTTCGGGGATCTGGACTCAACCAAACCGGCGGGCGGCATCAAGATCCGGGTCGAAACTATTGTCCATTACGTGTCGAAGTATTCCCGTGAGATCATCCAGAAGAAGCTGGCTGCCTTACCTTCCAACTGTCCGCTCATGTGAGCGAGCCTTAAGGAACCTACTCAAGCAGGTGAGCAAGAAACTCTGAGAGGATGAGTATCCTCGAATCTGGGCCCAGTATGCTTGGGCTACCAGTGGGAAGCCCTGCCTGTCCCCAACAATCAAGCCTTCCAAGTGGGCAAGGAATACGGGAATAGCAGCCAGCGCAAGCCCACCTAGTTCACGATAGGCAACCGGGTCCAGTTTCTTCAGAACCGGCCCAAGACATTCGTGCTCGCTACCTTCCCACGGGCCTTCACCGGGGCGGCCCGTCTGCTATAATGCCCGCTCATCCGGGGAGCCTTCGCTTGCAAACATAGTTTCTCGCCCACCGGCTCGGTGGCAAGGAGAGTGGGATGCGTCGCACGCGTTTTGTGAATATGCTGTTTCTGGTGCTTTCGCTGGTGTTCTTCTTTGTGCAGGATTTTCGCTGGGCATTGCAGGTCCCGCTGCTGGATCCGGACCTCAAATACGTGGAGCGGTTCGGCCGTTTGACGCCTGCGCGGGTGCACGCGTTGGGCCAAGCGGCACAAGAGCGCGGCGACGCCCAGGCACTGGCGTTTGTGGCCCTGCACTTGCCCACTGAAAACCGCGATGAAATTTTTCGGTTCACCCAGCAGGCGGTGGCCCGGGACGCTACCCTGACCTGGCTCTACTACCACACCGCCATGCGCTACCGGGAGGACTGGAACGAGGCGGCAGTGGCCGAGCGCGTCCAGGAGTGGATCGCACGGCTGGAGGCCTTTGCTCCTGACAATGCGATTCCCAGGTTGCTGGGGGCGGAATTCATCCGCGCCCGGGCCACGAACTGGCCGGATGCTCGCGGGCCCCTGCCGTCCTACTTGGAAGGTTTAGCCGGGCAGGAGGAGTGGCGCGCCGCGATGGCGGGTGCTTTTCGCCAGCCGCGCTACGAGACCTACGCCGTGCGGCGCTTCGAACTGGAGCGCCAGATACTGCGGCAGCAGGGCTGGGTGAGACCCGCGGTGGTGATTTTGTCTCTCGTCCGCTATCCAATAGTGAATTTTCGTAACCTCGCCGATTACGTCCACTTGGAGGTCAACTATCTGGGGCGGGCAGCCGAGCACGCCGGACGGCGGGCAGAAGCCCTGGCCCGCTATCGGGCGACTGCAGCCTTCGGCCGACGCATGGGCTTGGGCGCCACGTCGCTCCTTGATAAGGACATCGCCCAGGAGACGGAACGTAAAGCTTACAAGCCGCTGCTGCCCGCCTTGCGCCGGGCTGGGCTTGAGGAGGAAACAGCACGAGCGAAAATCCGATTGCAAGAGTTAGACAGGACACAGGCCCTGCGATGGGGCGAGGACCCGCTCGCACGGAATAGCAGCTACTCTTGGTCCGCGCAGCTCGTGGGTCTGTTTTTCTGGCTGGTGGTTTTCTTTGGAGTGCTGACAGTAATCTGTGTAGGGTACGTGAACGCCAAACGCTGGGTGCGGCGGGAGAAGCGCGGACGGCTTTACCAGCTTGTCACGGTGGCGGAAAACTACATGCCCATTCTGCTGTTTCTAAGCTGTCTGGGTCTCTACCTGATCTATACCCCCTACGCCTACAATTTCCGCTACTACATGAGAGCCAGCGGAGAGATTCACAGCTTGGACCCGTTGGTCTATAACGTTCTTCCCCTTTGGGAAGTCGTGGTGCGCGGCGCCTCCATGCCAATCAGGGACCCCTTCGCGAGCTACGTGAATTGGGCCGTGGCGGGTGTGGTGCTGCTGGTGCTGCTGGCAGGCTGGGGAGAGTGGCGTGCCCGCAGGCGAGCTCGCTAGCCTCGTTGGATTGCTCTCGGCCTTTTCGTCTCCTGCGGTGAACCCGCAAAGGAGCAAGCGGTAAGAGGGAATGACGACGCCCTGGTTGGCGTTCATGGCGCGGTCGGGGAAGATTGAACCGAAGGCTATTATTGCTTTCGCGCTAGCCACAGTCGCCGGAGCAAGACCACGTGTGACACCAGGGCGATCACGGCCAGGGCCGGAAGGACAAATCGCGTCACCCCACCCAACATCACCACGAACAGGCGGCCATCGCGATTGGGCAGAAGATAACGCGCCCACCCGTCGTCGGCCTGGCTGCTATAGGAGCGACCAAAGGCGATGCGGTAGCGGTCTTTGAATGCCATTGACAGCGGAACGCCCAGCAGGGCCGCGGCAGTCAGGAGCACCGGGAGCCAGCCGGGCGCGAGCGTGTAAGCATAGTAACCCATCGCCAACAGGATGAGCGCATCGGCGTAACGATCGAGCAACGAATCTAGGAGGGTGCCCCAAGCTGAGGTCTTTAGTTTCAGCCGCGCCAGCTCGCCGTCCACGCCGTCGATAATGGAGGCCAGTTGAACCGTCAGCCCGGCCCACAGGGGTTGTCCGAGCACAAACAGCAGAGCCCCCACCAGCGCCAAGAGGAAAGAAACAATCGTGACTTGATTCGGGGTCACGTGCGTGCGCGCGAGCGCGGCGGTGATGGGGCGGGAGATTTTCCGATTCATGTAGCGAGCGATCAGGCCGTCTCCGGGGCTGGCCAAAGCCGCACGCAGTTTCTTCTTGGCGTTTTGGTAGTCAGCCGGGGTGTCAATGTCCTGCCAGAACCTCATCTGGAGGGGAATGCTGGCTAAGCTGCGCTGCTCGGCGAGACGCCGGGAGGCCCCGGTAAGAGAACAGTCTCCCGCGGCAAACGACTTTTCCAGGGCTGGAAAGATGTCTTGGGTGAAGGCAAACAGGCCGCAGTCCACCCCGTGGGCCGCGGTGAGCTCCTTGCCGATGGCGCAAACCTGAGCGACATCCGAAACGCAGACGTAGGTGGCGTCTTTCGCGTCCACGCTGGCGTCGGGGTTGAAGTCTACCAGCATATGCGAGCGGCCATCGTCGGGGACGCGCGGCAGGAAGTCGCGCAGCGTGCCGCCCTCATAGAGATGGTCAGACATCAGCACCAGGAAGCGGGGCTGATTGCTCACCGCCGCCCGGGCCCGCATCAGCGAGATCCCGTTGCCCAACGTCCAGTCGAGGCTTGTCAGGCAGCGGACAGTGATGCCGTCGCAATTCAATTGCTCGAGTCGCGCTTCGATGGTGTGGCCCTCGTAGCCCACTACCATGAGGACATTCCGGATGCCCACTTGCTTCAAGGCTTGGAGGTTGCGTTCCAGCAGGGTCAGTCCCAACAGGTCCACCAGGCATTTCGGTTTTCCGTTGGCCACCGAGCGTAAGCGTTGTCCGTCGCCAGCGCCCAAAATCACCGCGGTTCGGATGGGCGTGCCCTGCTTTTCAGCTACAGTCATATTACTTCCCCCCACTACTTCCGCTCTGCGTCGGTGCCAGCAGTCGGCTCTTTTGCAGCCACGTACACTGCAGCCGTGTAAGTTACCTGACTATCGTCGAGGAAGGAGGGCGCTCCGGTATGTGAGCCTCGACTCTCCTGTCCGAGAGCGAGAGGGGTAGCCTGCTACTCTCCCCGGCTATCTCCTTCCCCCAACGCTAGGACGGACCGCCCAAAGGACTTTCTCCCTGGGCAATATGGTTCCTCCGGGGAGCGAAGTCAAGCAAATTGGGGAGTCCCGGGCGGCGCGTCCGGCGCCAAAACCATGAAGTTTTGGGAACAAGCCGGGAATCTGTGCTGCCGAATATCGTGCTAGACTGTGCGGTCGGGTGCAGGAAAGACTAGACGAAGCAAAGAGATAGCTTTCTAGCGTTGGATGTCAGGCAGGACGCCTGGCGGAGTTTTGCCGCTCTGCAAACGACGATGCGCCTTCTGGGCCTGCTCATCGTTTCAGTACTGCTTATCGTCATGACGTCGAACCCTCACGCCCAGCAGCCGCGGCCGACCACGCTAGCGGGTCGGTCAGCGGTGTACGGCCCCCGGGGCGTGATTGCCACGAGCCAGCCGCTGGCCAGCGGAGCGGGGCTCGCCGTGCTCGAGCGTGGCGGCAACGCGGTGGACGCCGCCGTCACAGCCGCCGCAGTGCTCAACCTGGTTGAGCCGCACATGACGGGAATTGGCGGCGACCTGTTTGCGCTTCTCTGGTCGGCTCAGGAGCGCCGGCTGGTGGGCCTAAATGCAAGCGGAAGAGCGGGGGCACTGATGACGCGGGAGGAACTGGTACGGCGCGGCCACAAGCGCGTGCCGTTGGTGGGCGCCGAGTCGATCACCGTGCCAGGCGCACTCGCCGGGTGGGCAGCGCTGCTGGAACGCTACGGAACCATCAGCCTGGCGGAGGCGCTGGAACCTGCCCTGCGGCTGGCGGAAGAAGGTTTTCCGGTCTCACCTATTATCGCCCGGCAGTGGGCCAGGGCAGTGGAGAAGCTCAAGCGGGATGAAGGCGCCCGGACGACCTACCTGATCGACGGTACACGCACGCCCCGCGCCGGGGAATGGTTTCGCAACCCGGACTTTGCGCGTTCGCTGCGATTGATTGCCGAGCAGGGCGCTGGAGTGTTTTATGGCGGGGCACTCGGCCAGCGGATCGTCGAGCGGGTGCGGGAGCTGGACGGGTTCTTGACGCTCGCAGACCTCAAGAGCCACCGGGTCGAGTGGGTGGAACCGATGGCGGTTCGCTTCCGTGGCTACCGGGTGTGGGAGCTGCCGCCGAACGGGCAAGGCATCGCCGCGCTGGAGATGCTGCGGATTCTGGAGCCGTATGAGCTGGCGGCGATGGGCCACAACTCGGCGCGCTATCTGCACCACCTCATCGAAGCCAAGAAGCTGGCGTTCGCCGACCTCGCGCGCTTCGTGGGCGACCCGGAGCACATGGAGATTCGGCCCGAGCGCCTGCTGGCCGACGACTTTATCCGCCAGCGGCGTGCGCAGCTCAATCCTGAACGCGCCACCGAGCAGCCCGAACCCGGTCCCGCGCTGACCGCGAGTGAGACGATCTATCTGAGTGCCGCGGACGCCGAGGGGAACATGATTTCGTTTATCAACAGTATCCGTGCCAGTTTCGGTGCAGGGGTGGTGGTGCCCGGAACGGGCTTTATGCTGCAGAACCGTGGCAGCGACTTCACGCTCGAGCCCGGACATCCGAACACAGTCGCGCCAGGCAAGCGGCCGTTCCATACCATCATTCCGGCGTTTGTGACACGGCCGGCGCCCGGGGGCGGCGAAGAGCCGTGGCTGAGCTTCGGGGTGATGGGCGGCTCGATGCAGCCGCAGGGGCATGTGCAGGTGCTGTTGAACATCCTGCTCTTCGGGATGGACGTTCAGGAGGCGATTGATGCCGCGCGCTTCCGGCATCTCTCCGGCCGCCGCGTGGCCCTGGAAGTACCAATCAGCGACGCTGTGCGCGAGGCGCTGAGGGTGCTGGGCCACCAGATCGTTGACGAACGTGCGGTGTCGTTCGGGGGTGCGCAGGCGGTGATGCGGCTGAAGCGGGGGTGGGCCGCGGGCTCCGATCCTCGGAAGGACGGCGCGGCGGTCGGGCACTGAGGCTGCCAGCCGACACAGAAGCGAC
Organism: Terriglobia bacterium; assembly: GCA_046758465.1. GTDB lineage: Bacteria > Acidobacteriota > Terriglobia > Acidiferrales > 2-02-FULL-67-57 > JBHIAG01. Next base: position 8,447 of record JBHIAG010000007.1, read on the forward strand.
TTTTCTCGAAATAGAAAACAGGAAGCAGGAAGCAGGAAGGTGCTGGGCGGAACAAGGAGAGGAACACCAGCGAGACCCCGGTACCAACAAAAAGAATCCCTCAGGGGCTAAAGCCCTTTCTTTCTGAAAGCCTGTACGGCGGGGTTGAAACCCCGCCCCGCCCAAACGTGACCACGGGGGCGCGTTGACTTGCTTTGGGGCGCGGCCCTAAGATGCCCGTAGGGGCCTGCCTGCCGCAGGCAGGTTCCTTCCTCATGATTGGTAAGACGCTGGGCCATTATCGCGTGCTGGAGAAAATTGGTGCGGGCGGGATGGGCGAGGTCTATCGGGCGCACGACGAGCGGCTCGATCGTGACGTCGCCCTGAAAGTCCTGCCCGCCGGGGCCCTGGCCGACGCGGCTGCCCGCAAACGCTTCCGCAAAGAAGCCCTGGCGCTGTCCAAGTTGAACCATCCCAACATCGAAACCGTCTACGACTTCGACACCCAAGAAGGCGTGGATTTCCTGGTCATGGAGCACATTGGTGGGGAGTCGCTGGCCGAGAAGGTGGCGCAGGGGGCGCTGGGGGAGAAAGAGGTAGGGCGGCTGGGAATGCAGTTAGCCGAGGGGATGGCGGCGGCGCACGCCGCGGGGGTGGTGCATCGCGACCTCAAGCCCGGCAACCTGCGGGTGACGCCCGACGGGCGGCTGAAGATTCTCGACTTTGGCCTGGCCAAGTTGTTGCGGCCCGTCGCCGAGCCGGGCGCGGCCCCAACCGAAAGTTTGACGGAGACGCGGGGGATAACGGGGACGCTGCCCTACATGGCACCGGAGCAGTTGCGGGGCGAGGAGGTGGACGCCCGCGCGGACCTCTGGGCGGCCGGGGCAGTGCTCTATGAGATGGCCACCAGCCAGCGGCCCTTCAAAGGGAAGACGGGATACGAGTTGAGTTCGGCGATTCTGAACCAGGCACCTCAGCCCCCCAGCGAACTCAATCGGCACGTCTCGCCCGAGCTGGAGCGCATCATCCTGAAGTGCTTGGAGAAAGACCCCGAGCACCGTTATCAGTCAGCCCGCGAGTTGCTGGCCGACTTCCGCCGGCTGACGGCGCCGGCTGTGGAGGTGCCCCGCAGGCAGGTGCCTGCGGGCTCGGCGCGTTTACTTTTGCGCCTCGGTGGTGTGGGGCTGGCGGTGGTGGTGTTGCTGGCGGTGCTTTTTGGGTTGAATGTAGGCCGGGTGGGGGAGTGGCTGGGCATGGGCGGTGCAACCCGCATTGATTCGATTGCGGTGCTGCCGCTGGCCAACCTCTCCGGCGACCCCGAACAAGAGTACTTCGTGGACGGGATGACCGAGGCGCTGATTACGGAGCTATCAAAGATTGGAGCCTTGAAGGTGATCTCGCGCACCTCGGCGATGCGCTACAAGGGCACGGACAAGCCACTGCCGCAGATTGCGCGGGAGTTGGGAGTGGACGCAGTGGTGGAAGGTTCGGTGCTGCGGGTCGGCGAGCAGGTGCGGATTACAGCGCAGTTGGTCGAGGCCGCGACGGATCGGCATCTCTGGGCAGAGAGCTACCAGCGAGGTCTTACTGACATCTTGGCCTTGCAGAGCGAGGTGGCGCGGGCGATTGCGCGGGAGATCAAGGTGACGGTAACACCCGCAGAAGAAGCGCGGCTGGCGCGTGCCCGCCCGGTCAACCCTGAGGTCTATGAGCTTTACCTCAGGGGCCGCTATCACTGCGCCCAGTGGACCCCGAAGGAGATGAATAAAGCCGTCGAGTACTTGCAGCAGGCCATAGAAAGGGATCCCGGCTACGCGCCGGCCCATGCCGAATTGGCCACCTGCTACACGGTGCTGGCGTTCTTCGATTATCTCCTGCCACGGGAGGCCTATCCCAAGACAAGGGCAGCCGCGAACAAGGCCCTTGAAATTGACGACCGGCTCGCCGAAGCGCATGTGGCGCTGGGGGGGATGAGCTGGTATTTCGAATGGAACTTGCAGGAAGCCGAGAGGGAATACAAGCAAGCCATTGAGTTGAATCCAAACCATTCGATGGCACACGTCTGGTCCGCTTATACCTTAGGGGAGGCGGGACGTTGGGAGGAAGCAGTGGCAGCGGCAAGACGTGCCCAGGAGCTCGATCCGCTCTCGCTTTGGGCCAACAATGCCGCGGGTGAGGTCTTTTACCTTAAGCGGGAATACGACCAGGCAATCAAAGAATTTGGGAAGAATCTCGATCTGGATCCCAATGACGCCGGTGCGTACTATTTTCTTGCGTGGCCGTATGAGCAAAAGGGGATATATGCGGAAGCCATTGCATTGCTGGAAAAGGCGGTAACGCTTTCTGAGAGCGTCCCGATATACGTCGCGGGTCTGGGTCACGCCTATGCGTTGGCGGGAAAGAGAAGCGAGGCGCTGAAGATTCTCGATCAACTGCAGGGGCAAACCACACTGATGCCTCCTTCGCCGTTCGACATGGCGCTTGTCTATATAGGTCTGGGCGACAAGGAGAAGGCGTTCGAATGGCTGGAAAAAGCTTATGAAGAGCGCTCTATGCGGCTCGTTTTTCTCAAAGAGGGGCCAAGGTTCGATAGCTTGCGCTCCGACCCCCGCTTCCAGGACCTGCTGCGGCGCATGAATTTTCCAGAGGACTAGTTTATTGGTTGAATGGTTGATTGGGTGGGCAGGGCCGTGACCCGTGCACCGTGCTTCGTGCCTCGTGCTTTGTGCCTCATGACCCAGCGGCAGGGGCCGCTAGGTTGGACAGGGAAGGAATAGCAGCGGGAGGCTCAGACAGGCAAGCGGAATGCGGGCGAGGCGGTGCCGCGAATTCGAAAACCGAAAAACTGAAGCCCCAAACTGCTTTCTCTGTGTCCTCGGGGTCTCTGTGGCGAATGGCGGCGCAGGCCCCAGAGGAAACAGAAAATAGAAAATAGGAGTAGGGAGGTAGTGCGATGAGGCGAGCTTTCATCTTGGTAGGACTGCTGGTGGGTTTCTGGGTGCTGGCTGAGGTGGTGGGGGTGGTGGCGGTGCTGCGGGGCGCGACGGGGCAGGGCAGGCCCTTCGGCTTGGCTCAGGGCCGGCCGGGGTCGTTGGACCCGGAGGCGCTGCGGCGGCGGCGGATTGAGGTTCTGCTAGCGCAGGCGCTGAGGGAGCACGGCTTCGACCTCTGGCTGGTGTTCACGCGCGAGTACGCGCGCGACCCGCTGGGGGCTGACATTGCGGGCGGGGAGGTGGTGGCGCGCAGCGCGTTTCTGTTCGCCCGTACGGGGGAGGGATTCCGCAAGCTTGCGGTGGTGGCGAGCTACGACGTGGCCCCGGTGGAGGAGAGCGGCATCTACGATGAGGTGATTGCCTACCGGGGCGAGGGCATCAAGCCGCACCTGAAGAAGTTGCTGGCGGAGCTCGCCCCGCGGCGCATTGGGGTCAACGTCTCGCGCGACATCCCGCTGGCCGACGGCCTCACTGCCGGGATGCGTGCTTACCTGGAGGAAGCCGTCGGCCCGACGTACGCCTCGCGCTTTGCCTCGGCCGAGCCGGTGGTGGTCTCCTTCCGCGGTCGTCGGCTGGGGGAGGAAATCGCACTGCTGCGCGAAGCAGCCATCTACACGGACAAAATTATGCGGGAGGCGCTGTCGGAGAAGGTCATCGTCGCGGGGAAGACGACGGAAAAGGCTGTGGGCGACTATCTGCGGCGGCGGGCGGCGGAGTTCGGCGCGCGCGTGCCATTTATCAGTGTGGTAGTGGGCCCGACGCGCGGGCACGGGGGTCCGAGCGAGCGCGTCATCGAGCCGGGCGATTTGGTGCGGATTGATTTTGGCATCACCCACCGCGGCTATTCGACCGACATCCAGCGCACTGCCTACGTGCTGCGGCCGGGCGAGACGAGTCCACCGGCGGCAATCGTGAAGATGTGGGAGACGGCGCGGACGGCCACCGATGCGGCCATGGCGACGATGCGGCCGGGGGTGAGCGGGAACGCAGTGGACCGGGTGGCGCGGAAGGTGCTGACCGATGCGGGCTATGAGGGCTATCCGCACGCCGCCGGCCATCCCATCGGGTTTGATGTGCACGACGTAGGGCCGCTGCTGGGCCCGGACTGGCCCGAGCGCTATGGCGCGACCGTCCACCTGAAGCTCGAAACTGATCAGACCTTCGCCGTGGAGCCCATCCTCTACGCTCACTACACCCCGGCTGGGGGCGAGATCAACATTGGGCTGGAAGAAGACGTGGTGGTTACGGCCGACGGGGTCGAGCGGCTGCATCCGCGGCAGGATGAACTCATCTTGATTCGGGCGCGGCGGTAGGAGCAGAGCGGGGGCGGGGAGGCAGGCTAGAAAGCGGGAGTTTTCATGCGTTTAGGGTACGTCAGGGCGCGTTTTGGCGACACGGTGCGACGAGTTGCGACGACTTCCGTCGCGATCCGGCGCGATCCGGCGCGGAATGTAGGCGGTGGCGGCATTGTGGGCACGGGTTTCAGAGTAGGGGTTTGGGGCGGAGAGTCTAGCGGCTGGGGCGAAGTTTTTTGGCGTGGAGCTGGGTGAAGAAGGTGTCGCGCAATTCAGAGTCCGACATGCTGACGTAGCGGAGCCAGTCGAGGCGGAGTAGGATAGGCTGCTCGTCCTTCTGCACAACAATGCCGAGGTGTTGCTTGGTGGAATCGAGCAAGAGTTCGATGAGATGGAGTTTGGGGTCGAATGCGGCGAGCAGAGGCTCGATGCGGCGGCGCAGGCTGCGTTTTCGCTCGGGGCTCAACTCCACAGGGCGCGACTCAAATTCCTCAGTGCGGTCGGAGAAAGAAATTATTCCCCTACATCTTAGCGTGGTTGCATCGGCGCGTCCAGCAAGTTGGAGCGGGCTTAGCGGCGCAAGTGGTGGCGGACGGTCGTGACGATGATTTTGGGTTTGAACAGGAGCGCGGCTTTGATGAACAAGCTGGCCTGGTTGTGGAGGAAGAGTTGCCACCAGCGCGCGGGGACGTATTCGGGGACGACGACGGTGACGAGGTCGTCGTCGCGCCAGCTATCGATTTCTTGGATGAAGCGGATCAAGGGGCGCTGGATGGAGCGGTAGGGCGAGTCGAGCACCACGAGCGGGATGTCCGGCGCCCACGTCGCCCAGCGCGCCAACAGGGCCTCGCGGTCTTCCTTGTTGATGTTGACCGTCACCGCCACCACGTCCTGCGCAATCGAGCGCGCATATTCAATCGCCGGCAGCACCACGCGGTTCATGCCGGTCACGGGCACCACCGCCAGGTGGCGGCGCGGCTCGGGCTTCTCGTAGTCGGCGAGGGAAAGTTCCCGCCCCACCACGTAGTAGTGTTGTCGTATCCGGCGGCAGACCCACACCAGCATTGGGATGGCCACCACCACCAGCCAGGCCCCGGGGCCAGGTACGGGAAGCACCTGCCAAATCCATACAAAACCCGGACTGAACTTCACGACTGCCACCACGACCAACACCAGGCCCGTAGTAGCTGCGCCCATTCCATTGACCAGCGCGCGCCGCCGGGCACCCGGTTCCTGCGAGCGGCGCCAGTGTTGCACCATCCCGCTCTGCGAGAGGGTGAAGGCCAGAAAGACACCCACCATATAGAGCGGGATGAGGTTGTGGACATTGGCATCAAAGAGGACGACCAGCGCACCCGCGACCATGCTCAGTACCAGGATGCCGTTCGAAAACACCAGCCGGTCACCCAGGTTGATCAACTGGCGCGGGAGGAACCGATCGCGGGCCATGACCGACGCCAGCCGGGGAAAGCCGGTAAAGCTGGTGTTGGCGGCGAGGATGAGGATGGTCATGGTGGTAGCCTGGATGAGGTAGTAGAGAGGGCCGCCGCCAAAAATGCTGCGGGCGAGTTGGGAGATAACGGTCTCATTCTCGCGCGGCATGATGTTGTATTGGTAGGCCAAGAAGGTAATGCCGAAGAAAAGCGAGCCAAGCAAGAACGCCAGAATGTAGAGCGTCGTGGCTGCGTTGCGCGCGACGGGCGGTCGGAAGACCTGCACACCGGTGGCGACGGCCTCGATGCCGGTCAAGGCGGCACAGCCCGACGCGAACGCACGCAGGACGACGAACACCAGGACGAAATCCCACGCGGAGATCTCCACCGGTGGGGAGGCGACGTCGGGCATTGGCGTCGCGCGTAGATACTTTGTGAGTCCCCCGAGAACCAAAAGAAACGCGGAGAAAATGAACAGATACACCGGGCCGGTAAAAATGGCAGCCGACTCGCGCACACCCCGCAAGTTGGCCAGGAGAATGCCCGCGATGGCGAGCAGGCAGAAGGCGACACGGTGCTCGTAGAGGGCGGGGAAGGCGGAGGTGAGGGCCGCGATGCCGGCGGTGATACTGACGGCCACGGTGAGGGTGTAGTCAATCAAGAGCGAGGCGCCGGCAAACAGCCCGGCGGTGACACCGATGTTTTCTTTTGCCACTGTATAGGCACCGCCACCGGTCGGATAGGCGTGCAGCGTCTGCGCGTAAGAAGTGGCCACCATAACCGTGAGGGCCACAATGCCGACAGCAATGGGAATGGCATAGAAGCTCAGCACAGCGAGGCCCAGAGTCGCGGCGCTCAGTGCGCGGAGAATTTCCTCCGTGGCGTAGGCGGTGGAGGACAAATTGTCGGAGGCCAGCACCGCCAGTGCCGACTTTTTGGAGAGCTTTTGCTCCTGCAACGATGCGGTGTCGAGCGGCGAGCCGATGAGGTACTGTTTCAGGCGGCGAAGCATTGACGCTGGCCCGGCGGCCGCAAGGCGAGCGGGCCGTTTCTTCGTATCCTTACTAACACACTCTCACGGTGGCGGCAAGCCGCGGGCCTCATAATAGATGTGTGAGTGGGCCCTTCGGGCCCTGCAACCGGGCTTGCGTGGGTGAGGGGAACAAGCGTAAGCTTTCAGCCTACTTACCTCCCAGGAGCGCGAGCGATGCCAGATGGGGTTAGCACGAATGTCAGTCAGATCGTGGAGCAGGCACTGAAGACCAAGAAGGAACTGGAGGCTGGCGACTACACCAAGATTGCTACGGCCATTGCCAAGGGGTTCAAAGTGAGCGTAGGGGAAGTGGCCATCCTCGAGTTGGGGCGTGGTGGCAGGCACTTACATTTTCTCGTGCCGGAAAAGCTGGCCAAGGTGGGTAGCGTTCCGATGACCAGCACGAACGCCCTGGCCGTCCGCACCGTGCGGGAGCGCCGCCCGGAGATAATCAACAACTTCCCGGCCACCAAACACCCGACCGTCTTTGAGGGAGTGCCCGTCGGCGAAAAAGCTGCCGAGCCCATCCAGAAGATTGTGAGCGTGCCCATCTTGCTGGAGGGCAAGGCGGTGGGCGTCATTCAGGTGTCGCGCAAGGGGAAGACACCCGGCGCCACCGGTGTCAACTTCACTCCGAAAGACCTGCAAGACCTCGTGCAGACCGCCGCCGCTCTTTCCAAGTGCTTCAAGAAGGCTTGAGACGCCTGAGGCAGAATTTCGTCCCGCCCTACTGACTCCGGCCAGCCAGAGGCTAGTCGTAGTACTCGGTGCCCAGGTGGGTGATGAGGTCTTCGCCGCGCAGCCAGCGCAGGGTGTTCTTGAGCTTCATCAACTGAATGAAGAGGTCGTGCTCGGGATAGAGTTCCGGCGCGCACATCGGTGACTTGAAGTAAAAAGAGAGCCATTCCTGGATGCCGCGCAGGCCAGCCCGGCGGGCCAGGTCAAGGAAGAGGACCAGGTCGAGTACGAGCGGGGCCGCCAGGATGGAGTCGCGGCAGAGGAAGTTCACCTTGAGCTGCATCGGGTAGCTCAGCCAGCCGATGAGGTCAATGTTGTCCCAGCCCTCTTTATTGTCGCCGCGGGGCGGGTAATAGTTGATGCGGACCTTGTGGTAGAAATTCCCGTAGAGTTTGGGGTAGAGCTGAGGCTGCAAGATGTACTCGAGCACGCCCAGCTTGGACTCTTCCTTGGTCTTGAACGACAGGGGGTCGTCGAGGACCTCGCCGTCACGGTTGCCCAGGATGTTGGTGGAAAACCAGCCCTGGAGCCCCATGGCGCGCGACTTCAGCCCGGGCGCGATGATGGTTTTCATCAGCGTCTGGCCGGTCTTGAAATCCTTGCCTGCAAGGGGGACGCGGTGCGCGGCGGCCAGCTCCCACATGGCCGGGATGTCCACCGTGAGGTTGGGCGTGCCGTTGGCGAAGGGCACGCCGGAAGTGATGGCGGCATAGGCATAGAGCATCGAGGGGGCAATGGCCTCATGGTTTTGCTTGAGGGCGCGCTCGAAGGCCTCGACGCTCTGGTGGATCTTTTGCGACTTCAGGTGGACTTCCGTCGAGCCGCACCAGATCATGACCAGGTGCTTGGCGCCCGATTTGGCTTTGAAATTCGCGATGTCGTCCTGGAGCGCCCGCGCCAGATCCCATTTGCTTTTGCTCCTCTTCACGTAGTGTCCGTCGAGGCGTCGAACATAGTTCGGGTCGAAGACGGCGCGCATGGGCTTCATGGCGCTGAGGAATCGCTTGACTTTGTCGAGGTGGCGCGGGTCGAGGACGCCGGCTTTCTGCGCGGTTTGATAGGCGTTGTCGGGAAAGACGTCCCAGCCACCGAAGACTAGGTTGTCCAGCCGGGCGAGCGGGACGAATTCCTTAATCGAGGGCGTGCGGTACTCGGTGCGCTTGCCCAGGCGGATGGTGCCCATCTGGGTCAGCGAGCCGATGGGCTGGGCGAGGCCGCGGCGGATGAGTTCGACGCCAGCAATGAAGGTGGTGGTGACAGCGCCCATCCCGGGCAGCAACACCCCCAGCTTGCCCCGGGCAGGCTCGATTTTGGCTGGCCGTCGAGTCATAGATCGTTGAGAGCCTTTCTCCCCGGTGTGGAGAACCACTCCATCATCCGCAAACTACGCCTTTTTTGCAAGCCCGCCTAAGGCGGGCTTGCCTGCTTTCGGCAGGTACCGCCCACAAACGTGTGGGGTAGGGCAGGGGCTTGCTCTCCCCTAGCCCCTTCATCCTCACATCGAGCCCCCCAGGCTCCTGCCTGGGGGAGCTTAGTGTACCCAGTTCAGCCCACGGGCTTCTGCCCGTGGGTTTCCCCGCCGCGCTCACTGCGCACCGCGCAAGGCTCGCAGCAGCTTGTCAGCGGGCAAGGTGTTGAGCACGTCCTTCTTTTCCAGCCAGCCGCGGCGGGCCATCAGCACGCCATATTTCATAAAGGGCAGATGGGTGGTCGAGTGGGAGTCAGTCGAGATAACGACCTTGACGCCGCACTCCTTGGCCATGCGCAGATGCACATCGCGCAGGTCGAGCCGATCAGGGAAGGCGTTGCATTCGAGCGCGATCCCCCGCTGGGCAGCCGCGTCCAGCACCTGCTCGAGGTCAAACTCGAACGGGTCGCGCCGCAGCAGCAGGCGGCCGGTGGGGTGAGCCAATATCATCAGGTGGGGATTTTCAAAGGCGCGCAGGAGGCGGTCGGTCATAGCTGCGGGTTCGAGGTTCATATAGGAGTGGACGGAGGCGACGACAACGTCGAGCTGGGCGAGGACTTCGTCGTCCAGGTCGAGCCGCCCAGCTTTCAGGATATCCACTTCGATACCGGCCAGCAGGCGAATGCCATCGACTTTTTGCTGCGCCCGGCGAATCTTTTTGATCTGCTCCAGCGTGCGCTTCTCATCCATACCGTTGGCCACGGTGACTGCTTGGGAGTGGTCGGTCAACGCGATGTATTCGTGGCCGAGTTTTTTGGCCGCTGCGGCCATTTCTTCGATTGAGTTCTTGCCGTCGCTGGCGGTGGTGTGCATCTGGAGGTCGCCGCGAATGTCGTCGAGCTCGACCAGCGTCGGCAGCCGGCCCTGCTCGGCGGCCTCAATCTCGCCCGCATTCTCGCGCAGCTCGGGCTCAATGTAGGCGAGGCCGAGCTGCGAGTAGATTTCCTCCTCGCTGCGGCTGGCGACAATGCGCCCGCCCTTGATTGTCTCCAGGGCATATTCGGAGAGCTTCCAGCCGCGCTCCTTGGCGCGACCCCGCAGGGCAATGTTGTGCTCTCGCGAGCCGGTGAAGTATTGCAGGGCGGCCCCCAACGAGCGCTCGGCGAAGGGGCGCACCTGCATGCGCAGCGCATTGCTGAGTTGGAAACTGATCTTGTCTGGGCCCTTGGCCCACACTTGTTCAATTTTGGGGTAGCGCAGCACGTGCTCGGTGACCCGGCGCACATCCCGGGTAACGAGCAGCACGTCCACATCGCCGATGGTTTCTTTGCCCCGACGGAGTGAACCTGCCGGAGTGACCTGCGCGACCGTTTTGCCCAGGGCTTTGAGGTAGGCAACGAGGTCCTGGGCGGCGCGGTTGGCTTCGTCGAGGTGGAAGCGGCCGACCTGGCGCTTGTACATCTCAATGCCTTTCAGGATGTTCTCCTCACTCTTCTGGCCGAAGCCGGCGAGGTCACGCACCTTGCCGGCCCGTGCCAGTTTTTCGACATCCTCCACGCTGGCGGCCTTGAACTTCTTCCACAGCAGCGCGGTTTTCTTGGGGCCGAGACTCGGCAGGGTGAGGAGGGCGAGGATGGTGTGAGGATATTTTTTCAGCAGTTTCTGGTGCTGGCGGTATTTGCCGGTCTTGAGGATTTCCTCGATGTGAGCAGCCATGCGCTCGCCGATGCCCGCGAGTTCGGTGAGGGTGCCGGCGCGGGCGCGCTCTTCCACCCGCTCGGAGAGGTTCTCAATCGTTTGCGCCACTTTTTCGTAGCTGCGGTAGCGGCCGATGTCGGCGCCATCAATCTCCAGCAGGTTGGCCGTCTCGCGCAGGATGCGCGCTACTTCCCGGTTCTCCATCAGGGGGCCTCAGCTCTACCGGAAATTATAACGCTGTAATAAGAAAAAGGCCCGGTCCCGAGGGAGCGGGCCTGGCTATTGTGTCAGGGAAAGCTCTGTCAGGAGAGCTTGACGACGTTGGAGGCCTGGGGGCCTTTCTGGCCCTGGACAATATCAAACTCGACCAGGTCGCCTTCTTGCAGGCTGCGGAAGCCATCCGAGACGATGGCGCTGTAGTGAACGAAGACATCCGAGCCACCATCGCGGCCGATAAACCCGTAGCCCTTGGTGTTGTTGAACCACTTCACGTGTCCTTGCGCTTTCACGTACGTTCCTCCTCTTCAGGTACGATCCCGAGCGCGTCGGGATCTATCCGGCTTGCCGCGTCACGCTCTCCTGCGGGGGCATAAAAAAACCAGCCCCTGGGCTGGGAATCCCTTTCCCCTTCCGAAAAGCAGGCCCGAACAAGCACTGCGGCATTATAGGCTGCGGCTCCCGCCTGTCAAGCACATTTCCAGCTTGCCAGCAGCGGAAGTAAGATTGCACGACCTGTAAGATTTTTTGGGGCCGGGCTAATAGGCGCCGACGAACAAGAAACCGACAATGACATAGTAGACCACGGTGATGGCGCCTCCGACCAGCAGGGTAGAGCGGAGATACGGGGTGCCGACAATTTCGCGTCGCAGGGCACGCCAGGAGAGGATTATCAGCAGAATACCAGTCAGCAAAATGAGCCCGGCTAGAAGCCCAACCGGATTGCCCACACTCTGTAGGGTCAGAACCCGCCCCAGCTCGCGCAATCCCGCCGGTACCATCACGCCAGCGACAGAATTCAACGCGATCCACACGGCGGGGATCAGGATGCCCAGCGCGTAGCCGAAGCGGTCCTCGAGGTAGAAGAACAGCAGAATGATAATCAGGTAGATGATGGATTCAAAAAAATGCAGCAAGAGAAACTGGTTGGCGTCGTATTCGGCGACGAGCAGATAGAGAACCATCATTAGGGCGGCTACGGTTACGACGGGCTTGTTGGCAATCGTCATCGTGCCTCTCCAAGGGTCAGGGTTTAGGCAGAGTAAATCCTCTGGCGCGGCGAAAGTCAAGAGCTAGCGTGCGCGGCGGTGGTGGGCATAGTAGAGGATGCCGGCCACGCTCTTGGCATCCGAGAGCCTACCGCGCTCGATCATTCGCAGGAGCGTTCGTAGGGCAAAGGCTCGGGCGCGGATGGCTTCGTCCGCCTCAGGACGCGCCTGGCCGGGGCGCAGGCTGCGGGCTTCGTAGAGGTACATCACCTCATTGACGAATCCCGGCGTGGGGTACAGTTTCAAGAGCCGGCGCCAAGCGCGTGCAGTGTAGCCGGTTTCCTCGCGCAACTCCCGGCGGGCCGCAGCGAGCGGGCTCTCGTGGGCTTCGAGGCGGCCGGCCGGCAACTCCCAGAGAAACCGGCGGACGGTGTAGCGGTACTGGCACACGAGCAGGATGTCGCCGTCGTCGAGCACCGGCAGCAGAACGACAGAGCCAGCATGGTGGACCACCTCGCGCACCGCGGCGAGGCGAGTGGCCTGGCGGTCGGGTCGCGGTTCGACCACCAGATCGCGGCGCACGGAAAATATTTTTCCCCGATACACCCATTCGGCTTTCTTGACCTTGACTCGCAGCGCGCACCTCACGGTCGCCAGCACGCTGACTATAGCACGCGCCGGGCGGAAGCTGCGCGCGGGGGAACGCCCGGAGGGCAGCGAGTTGACCCCACGCATTCTGCCCGCTACACTAGAGGGGCTTCATTCCGGCGCGTTGGCAGGCAGGGTGCGCCGTCTATCTTCGGGGGTTGAATCCGATGCCCACACAGCTCTCGGCACTCATTGTGGACGATGAAAAACCCGCGCGCGAGGAGCTTTCCTACCTGTTGAAAGGGTTTCCGGAACTCAGCGTTGTGGCACAGGCCAAGAACGGACTCGAGGCTTTCAACCTGATCAAAGAGCATGCGCCCGATGTCATTTTCCTCGATGTCGAGATGCCCGGCCTCGATGGCTTCGGCCTCATCAAGAAACTCGTAGAGAAAAAAATTCCCCTCCCGCACATCGTGTTCGCCACCGCCTACGACCACTACGCCGTGCAGGCTTTCGAGGTGAATGCGGTCGACTACGTCCTGAAGCCCTTCGACAAAGGCCGGCTCGCCCGCTCTGTGGCCCGCACCCGCAAGATGCTGAAAGCGCGCGAAACTCCTACGCACCGCATCGAGTCGCTCCTGGATCAGTTGGGGCGTCACCGCGCCCCCCAACCCACCAAGCTGTTGCTGCGCACGAGCCAGCGGCTCTTTCTGATTGACGCCGATGAGCTCGTCTATGCCACCATTGAAGAGGGCGTGATCAGCCTCGTCACGCGAGCACTGGAAGGCATCTCGAACTACCGCACCATCGAAGACCTGCAAGCCCATCTCGACCCCACGCACTTCTGGCGTGTCCATCGCAGCTATCTCATCAACATCAACCACATCAAAGAAGTTGTGCCCTGGTTCAAGTCCACCTACCAACTGCGGATGAACGACAAGAAGGCATCGGAAATCCCGGTCAGCCGCGCCCAAACCCGCCGCCTGCGGGAACTCCTGAGGTTGTAGGCTGAAACCCGCACGGTGGCAGCTTCGGGGTTGACCCCGTACAAAGCGCGGTAGAAAGACGAGGGCCGCTGGCAGACGCCGCGGCGATTTCCCCAGCCCAATCACCGCTAGAATCTCAATCCCGCACCCGAAATTCCCCCGCCAGGGCCGTTGGGCGATAGGATCACGTCGGCCGACTGACCTGCGCAGTTTCAATTGCCCAATCAACCAATTCCCTCTGCGTTGACTTGCGCGCGAGCGCGGCCTAAGATGTCCCGGATGGGGCTCCTGCCATGATTGGTCAGACACTCGGCCACTATCGCATTTTGGAAAAAATCGGCGCGGGCGGCATGGGCGAGGTCTATCGCGCCCACGATACCAAGCTCGCCCGCGACGTCGCCATCAAGCTTCTCCCGGAAGCCTTTGCCCACGACTCCGAGCGCCTGGCCCGCTTCGAGCGCGAGGCGCGCCTGCTGGCCTCCCTGAATCACCCCAACATCGCTGCCATCTACGGGCTGGAGGAGGCGGACGATGTTCGCTACCTCGTATTGGAGCTGGTGCCCGGCCAGACTCTGGCCGAGCGGCTCGTCGCCGGCCCACTGGAAGTTGAAGAGGCTCTCGGAGTCTGTCGCCAGATCGCCGAAGCACTAGAAGCCGCGCACGAGAAGGGCATCATCCACCGCGACCTCAAGCCTGGCAACGTCAAGGTCACCCCCGACGGTACGGTCAAAGTCCTTGACTTCGGCCTGGCCAAGGCCTTTGCGGGGGAGGCGGCGGAGATCGATCTCTCCCAATCTCCCACCATCAGCGAAGCCGCGACGCGCGCTGGGGTCATCCTGGGCACGGCGGCCTACATGAGCCCCGAGCAGGCCCGCGGCAAGCCGCTCGACAAACGCACCGATATCTGGTCATTCGGTGGCCTGCTCTACGAGGTGCTCACCGCCCGGCGGGCGTTTGCTGGCGAGACAGTCACTGACACCATCGCGAAGATTCTCGAACGTGAGCCGGATTGGCAGGCACTGTCTGAGACCACACCCCCGAATATTCAGTTTCTGCTACGCCGCTGCCTGCAAAAAGATCCTCATCGCCGCTGGCGCGACATCGGCGATGCCCGCATCGAGCTTGAAGAGGCGCTGACCCAGCCTCGGAGGGTCACTGCGGAGGCGCTCGGGGCGCCGCGCCCGGGGTGGCGCCGGGCGATGCTGCTGAACGTAGGTGCAGTTGCGTTGGCCTCGGCCATTGTTGGGGGCCTTGTGGCTTGGCTGGCGCTCCAACCTGCACGCACTCGGGAGAGCACGGCAACGCTGGCTCAGGTTGCCCGACTCACTCACGAGCCCGGCCTCACGGAGTGGCCGAGCTGGTCGCCCGACGGCAGCCTGCTCGCATTCTCCTCCAACCGCAGCGGCAACTTTGAAATCTACGTTCGCCGGGTCGAGGGCGGCCAGGAGGTGAACGTTACCAGTGACCCCGCAGATGATGTCCAACCTGCCTTCTCGCCCGACGGCAACTCGATCGCCTTCGTTTCCACTCGCTCCGCGCGCACGAGCTTGATCAGGATTTGGGGTATCTTCGGCTTCGAGTTCCGCACCTTTGGAGGCGACGTCTGGGTAGCTCCGGCGCTGGGAGGACGCGCTCGGCGCCTCGCTCAGGATGGGAACTTTCCCGTCTGGCACCCGGATGGCACTAAGATCGCCTATGTCAGTGGCCCCGAGGACCACCGCTCCATCCTCGAGGTTGCCGCCGAGGGTGGTACCCCCAGACCGGTGCTCGCCAGCGCCGACTCGACGTGGGAGATTGTCAGGCTCCAGTACTCGCCGGAGGGGGCCTGGATTAGCTTCGAGACCGTTGACCAGCGCGTGCTGCTGTTGCCCGCGACCGGGGGTTCGCCACGCGAGCTACTCAGGGGCTCAAACCATGTCTGGGATCCTTCCGGCGAGCGCCTCTACTACTTGAATCGAGAAGCTGTGGGCGGAACCCGGTTGCAGTCGGTCGAGATCGATGCGGGTAGTGGGAAAGTCCTCAGTGCGCCTAAGACCGTCGGCCTGATGACCGGGATACTACGAGATTTGGCCGTCGCGCGCGACGCTCAGCAGCTTGTGGTCTCTAAACTGGAGGAGTCTCTTAACTTGACCCGCCTGCCGCTGGCTGCGGGCGGCAAAGTCCCCGCCGGGCCTGAGGAAGAGCTCAGCAGCGGCCAAGTCATAGACCGTTATCCCTCCTTCTCGCCCGACGGGCGGCGCATTGCCTTCGCAAGCAATCGCCTCAGGCCTTTGGAGATATGGGTCCTCGACCTCAACAGCAGACAGCTCGAACGCCTCCGGCTCCCCGGAGAGGACCTCGGCGCTAACCTCCCCTCCTGGTCGCGGGATGGCCAGCAGCTCGTCGTCACCCGCTTGCTAGGGGATGGGAACTCCTCGCTCTGGCTGGCGGCTGTTGACGGCAGCCTGGCGGAGGAGCTTGTGCCTCCCAAGCCTGGCCTGATGAGCAGCCCGTTCTCACCCGACGGGAGAAAACTTCTCTATGCGTACCGTGTGGATGGCTTCGTGCAGTTGTTCGTCCTCGATCTCGCCAGCCGCCAGGAGCGCCAGCTTACCTTCGATCCGTCGGACCACTACAGCGGCGATTGGTCTCCTGATGGCCGGTGGATCGCGTTGATCTCCAATGCGGGCGGTACCATCCAGGTCTGGAGGATGCCTGCCTCAGGTGGTGAACCGCAGCGCTTGACCTCGGGGTACGAGCGGATGCGACATGCGTTTTACTCCCCGGACGGGCGCTGGCTTTACGTCCAGCCAAGCCATCGCAACATCTACCGCATGCCCGCCTCCGGCGGGCCTCTCGAACCGGTTACGACCTTTCCCAAGTCGGGCCTTTTCCTCGAAGAGCCGGCGCTCTCGCCCGACGGTCGCTACCTCGCCTATTGCCGCAGCAGAGGCGGCTCTTCGTTGTGGGTTCTTACGATTGGGACCACGCGCCCCGCGGCCCCGTGATCCTGAGCTCACCAGTCCGCAGCGGATTCTTGGACTGCGGTGGTATTGCCCACCCACCTAATGAACCAGTCAACCAGTAAACCGGTTCAGTCGGGTTTCCAGCGCAGGATGGGCTTGCGGGCGGCCTGGACTTCGTCCAGCCGCCGCACGCGCGTGGAGTGTGGGGCGGTCTTGACCAGTTCAGGATTCGTTTCCGCTTCCCGCGCAATGGCCCGTAGAGCCTCGATGAACAAATCCAGTTCTTCTTTTGATTCGCTCTCGGTCGGCTCGATCATCAGCGCCCCTGGCACCACCAGCGGGAAGGCGACCGTGTAAGGGTGGAAGCCGTAGTCAATCAGCCGCTTGGCGATATCCATGGTGCGAACGCCGTGGCGCGCCTGGCGCTTGTCGGAAAACACGCACTCGTGCAGCGTAGGGCTGGGGTAGGGCAGCTCGTAGACGTCCTCGAGTCGCTTCCGGATGTAGTTGGAGTTCAACACCGCGTCCCGCGTCGTCTGGACAATCCCTTCCGGCCCGTGCGCCAGGATGTAGGCGAGGGCCCGTACGTGCATCCCGAAATTGCCGTAGAAGGCGCGCACGCGCCCGATGGACTGCGGCCGGTCATAGTTGAACCGCAGGTGGCCGTCGGGCTGCGCTTCGAGCACCGGCACAGGCAGGAATGGCGCCAGAGCTTTCTTCACCGCCACCGGCCCTGCGCCTGGCCCGCCGCCGCCGTGCGGGGTCGAAAAAGTTTTGTGCAGGTTCAAGTGGATGAGGTCGACGCCGAAATCGCCCGGCCGCGTCATCCCGGCGAGCGCATTCATGTTCGCACCGTCCATATACACCAGCCCGCCGCGCGTGTGCACGAGGGCGGCAATCTCGACGCTCTTCTCTTCAAAGATGCCCAGCGTGTTCGGGTTGGTGATCATCAACGCCGCCACGTCCGCGGTCATCACCTGCCGCAGCGACTCCAGCTCCACTTGGCCGGCGCGGTTTGACTTGACGTTGGCGACCCGGTAGCCCGCCATGGCGGCGGTAGCTGGGTTGGTGCCGTGCGCGGAGTCGGGAACCAGCACGAGCTTGCGCGGATTGCCCTGCGCCTCCAGGTAGGCACGCACCATCAGGATGCCGGTCAGCTCGCCGTGCGCCCCCGCGGCTGGCTGGAGCGTGATGGCGTCCATGCCGGTGATTTCGAGCAGGCAGCGCTCAAGCTGCCGCAGGATTTTCAGGCAGCCCTGAGCGTATGCAACCGGTTGGTAGGGATGCTCGCTCGCCAGGCCCTCCAGCCGCGCTAGCACCTCGTTGATGCGCGGGTTGTACTTCATCGTGCAGGAGCCGAGCGGGTACATCCCCGTGTCCACGCCGTAGTTCCAAGTGGAAAGCCGCGTAAAGTGCCGGATGATTTCGATTTCGCTCACTTCCGGGAAGCCTTCGATTTCGTGGCGCACAAACTGCATGCCCAGGGCTTCTTCCGGCTTCACCGCCGGCACGTCCAGCGGGGGCAGGGAATAGGCGTGCTTGCCGGGCGAGGACTTCTCAAAGATGAGCCCCTCGCTCTGGCTGACGTGCGGGTGCGCCTTGGGTGGTGTCTTGGCCATCTAGTGCCGTTCCAACTTTTTGTGGCTAAATTCGATTGAAACCATCTTCAATGACCTCACGGGCGCGGGTGCGTTGCCCCTGGCTCCATAAAATTGGAACGGCACTAGGAGGCTCCCGCAGCGACGCGGCTCGGCTGGCCTGCCGCGGCAGGCTGGCGGCAAGCGGCGCGCACCGCTGCCACAAAGCGGTCAATGTCAGCGCGCGTGTGGGTCTCGGTGACGCAGACGAGCAGGGCATTGTTCAATTCGGGATAGAAGGGCGCGAGTTCCACCCCCGGCAAGATTTTTTCCTGGGCCAGCCGCCGGCAGAGCGCGTCGGCGGCCCCGGGTACTTGGAGCACGAATTCGTTGAAGAAGGGCGCCGCAAACAGCAGCTTCGCGCCTGGCACTTTGCCTAGTTCGGCTGCTGCGTAGTGCGCTTTGGCCAGGTTCTGCTCCGCCAGCGCCCGCAGGCCTTCCTTCCCGTACACCGTCATGAAAATCGTCGCCATCAACGCGCACAGCGCCTGATTCGTGCAGATGTTCGAAGTGGCCTTCTCGCGGCGGATGTGCTGCTCGCGTGTCGCCAGCGTCAGCACGAAGCCGCGCCGCCCCTCGGCATCAGTCGTCTGCCCCGCCAGCCGCCCCGGCAGGCTGCGCACATAGCGCTGCTTCGTGGCCAGTACGCCCAGATAGGGGCCACCGTAGCTTACGGGTACTCCCAGCGGCTGGCCTTCCAGCGCCACGATGTGGGCTTCGGCTGGCGGCCGCACCCGGCCGAGCGCCACCGGCTCGTTAATGACCGTGATGAGCAAGGCGCCGTGCTGCTCGCACAAGGGCGCCAGCGCGGCGACGTCTTCCAGGCAGCCGAAGAAGTTGGGCGACTGGATGGCCACCGCAGCGGTCTGGTCGTTGAGCCGGGCCGCCAAGGCTTTCTGATCCACCTGGCCGCTTGCCAGGTAGGGAATTTCCTCAATCTCCAATTTCTGGCCGCGCGCATAGGGCGCGAGCACCGCGCGGTATTCGGGGTGGACCGAGCGCGCCACCAGCACCCGCGTGCGATCGGTGAGGCGCACCGCCATGATGACGCTCTCGGGCAGGGCGGTGGAGCCATCGTAGAGCGAGGCGTTGGCCACCTCCTGGCGGGTCAACTGGCAGATGAGAGTTTGAAACTCGAAGATGGCCTGCAGGGTGCCCTGGCTGATTTCGGCCTGGTAGGGCGTATAGGCGGTGAAAAATTCCCCGCGCGACACCAGCGCGTCAATCACCACCGGACGGAAGTGGTAGTAGGCGCCGGCGCCGAGGAAGCGCAGGAAGCCGCGGGCGTTCTCCTCCGCGTGCGCTCGGAAGAAGTCAACCAGCTCGGGCTCGGAAAGCGCCCTCGGAAGTGCCAGGGGTCGCCCGAGACGAATGCTGGCCGGAATCGAGGCGAACAGCTCCTCGATGGAGGCGCAGCGGGTGCTCTCCAGCATGGCGGCGCGCTCGGTGTCTGATTTCGGCAGGTAGCGCATCAGGGCTCGCCCCGCTCTGCGGGCTCGGCGCGAATGAACGCCTCGTACTGTTCGGCGGTCAGCAAACTGTCGAGTTCGGCGGCGGTGTCAATTTTGATCTTGATGAGCCAGGCGCTGCCGTGCGGCTCCTGGTTCAGCAGCGCCGGATTATCGTTCAAGCGGCTGTTGACCTCCTCGACCGTGCCCGCCACCGGGCAATAGAGTTCCGAGACTGCCTTCACCGATTCTACCGTCCCCAACGCCTCCGTCGTCTCAAAGTGCGCGCCCGGCTTGGGCAGCTCGACGAAGACGATGTCGCCGAGCTGTTCCTGGGCATAGTGGGTGATGCCGACCGTGGCGCGTTCCCCGTCTAGTTTGATCCATTCATGCTCGCGGGTGTAGCGGTACTCTTGAGGGTACATTGGGAGTCTCCGACGGAGGCTTCACCGGGATCGCTGGTAGAAGGGTGTGGGAACGATTTCGGCTGCAACCTCACGGCCGCGAATGCGAATGTCGATTCTGGTGCCCACGGCGCTCGCCCCAACCGGGACGTAGGCCAGGCCGATATTCTTCTTCAGCCAGGGGGCATAGGAGCCGCTGGTGACGCGCCCGCATTCTTCTCCCGCCACCACCACCGGGTACCCATCTCGACCAATCCCCCGCTCGCGCATCTCGAACCCCACCAGGGTGTGTTCTAGGCCTTTTTCTTTTTGCGCCCGCAAGGCCTCCCGGCCGATGAAGTCGCCCTTGTCCAGCTTGCAGATCCAGTCGAGCTTCGCCTCCCAGGCCGTCGTGGTTTCGTCGATCTCGTGGCCGTAGAGGGCGTAGCCGGCTTCCAGCCGCAGCGTGTTCCGGGCTCCCAGCCCAGCAGGCTGCAACCCGTCGGACTTGCCCGCCTCCAGCAATGCGTTCCAAATCATCTCAGAGTGCGCCGGATCGAAATAGAGCTCAAAACCGTCTTCGCCCGTGTAGCCCGTGCGGGCGATGAGGCAGTCCACGCCTGCGACCTTGCCGAAGGCGAAACGATAGGGGCGCAGGGGAGCAAGGTCGCGCGGCGTCAACTGCGCCAGGATGGCCGCAGCGCGGGGTCCTTGCAGGGCGAGTTGGGTGTAGGCGTCGCTGCGGTTTTCGACCCTGGCTTCGAAGCGGTTGTGGCTGCGGATCCACTCGTAATCCTTTTCGCGGTTGGCGGCATTGACACAGAAAAGGTAGTGTTCGTGGGAAATTTTGTGGACGACCACGTCATCCACAAACGTGCCATCGAGACGGAGCAAGGCGGAGTACTGCGCCTGGCCGACGGCCAGCCGGCTGGCATCGTTCGAAGTCACATATTGCACCAGATCCAGCGTTTGGCGCCCGCGCACCTCAATTTCTCCCATGTGGCTGACGTCGAACAGGCCCGCCGCCGTCCGTACCGCGAGGTGCTCTTCGATGAGGCTGCGGTACTCGACAGGCATCTCGAAGCCGCCGAAGTTAGTCATGCGCGCTCCCCGCGCGCGGTGCGCGGCGTTCAGAGCGGTCTTGCGCAGAGTGATTTGGGTTTCGGTGGTCAAGCCAGACCCTCGCGGGCCAAGAATCCGCAAACCTAACATAGCGTTCCGGGCGGGTCAAGGCGTGCCAGCGGCGGGAGAATTTTCGGTTGTTGCCAAACAGCCACTAAGTGTAGTGAAATTCAGTGAGCGGAGAAAGGAGACTGCAATGGTGTTTCGCTGCGTGCAATGCGACCAGCCGGAAAGCAAGTGCCAGTGCGAGCGCTATTGCACGCTCTGCCAATCGCAATACAACGTGCGGCTGGTCGCCGATGGCCTCTACTACTGTGTTGACTGCCGCGAGGCCTGCGACTACCGCACCGAGGAGGGCACCATCAGCTAGCCGTGCGGCATCTCCTCGCGCTACCCCGTCGCTCGCGAAAGGCCTATACGGAAACCCAATGAGCCCCGAGCCACGCGCTGGACAGGTCAGCTTGGTTCTCTCCACGGACCTCACCCTGCTGGGAGTGATTCGCGGCGCTGTCTACTTGGTGGCGCAACAAAACCGTTTTGCCGAAGCGGAGGCAATGAATTTGACCCATGCCGTCGAGCAGGCCTGCCGGATCCTCATTGCCGGGCACTACCAGAACCGGCCGGAAGCCACTCTGCGCCTGCGCCTGGACAGTTTCGCCGACCGCCTCGAAGTGGTGGTGGAAGACGGCGACCTCGGTGCGCTGACCGGCAGCGCACCGGAGGCCTTCCTGATGGCGCGGGGGGTTGATCGGGTGGTGCAGGAGCAGACGGGCGAGGGTATCTATCAACTCACCTTGATCAAGTATCGCAGGCAGTCGCCTGCGTCCTAGAAGCCGGAAAGAAAGAGGCGGCGGGCAAGCAGTTTCTTCAAGTCTTCTTCCTCGATTGTCAACCGCACCTGCAAGCGGTCGCCCACTGAGTTCACCTCGCTGTTGGTGAGCACGCGGCTGAGCTCGGGATTCTCCTCGCGCAAGCGCCAGCGCTGGACGAACATGCCGGTCTGCACCAGGAGCGAGAAGGCTTGCGCGTCCATAGCAGTCTCGCACCAGGCCTGGAAGTCGATGCGCATTTCCCGCCCCAGGTGGAGTTGCAGGGTGGAATGGCGAAAGCGGTGTGCCACGCGGGTGAACTCATCGAAGCGCACCGCTTCCGGGATGAGTTGCGCCAGCGTGTAGCGGGTGTACTGCTTGTCAAAGACGGCCCAGATGGGGGCACGGCCATTGACTTCGTCGAGCTGCGCGAGCAGGGTTTCGTTCTGCAGCAGGTTGTCGTGTGCGCCGTAGCGGGTTTCGAGCAGCAACGTCAGGCTGGCCCGCGTCCCGAACACTGCAGTCGAGGCGTCCAGGAAGGAGAAAAACAAATCCTGCGGCCCGACACCGCTGCCGAACGGGAACAGGGTCTGCCCGCGGTAGACGTCGATCGGCAAGTTCTGCTGCAGGAAGAACTGCTCGACGCGTTCGGGGGCGAAGTTGCCTTCCACTATGCCCATGAGCCGTTCGCCTGCCTGCCCGTCGGGCGGAACGAACACCCAGGCCAGCCACTCGATTTCCTCCTCCAGGTTCGTCCCCATCGAGCGCAGGAAGTTGGCAAAGTGTTGGAAGCGCCGGGGCAGAAGTTGCGCTTGCAACTGGCCATAGTGAGGGGAGCGCCGGGCTTCCTTGAGGTCTATGTAGACGAGCTGCCCGGTCTCGGCCGGCAGCAAGTAGAGCACGTCGGAGCGCAGCGAGCCTGCCTGGAGTGGCGGCACCAGCAGCAGCACGCCCAGCAGCCAAAGCGTGTGGCGGAGATGGGATCGAAGTCTCATCATGGGCTAGGGCGGAGGGGCCAGCAGGCGCAGGCGCTTGGTGACGAGGCGCGGCTGGCTGAATTCGAACAGGAACAACCCGCGCACGGCGACCGTCTGGTCTCTCTGCAAGCTGGCGAGCCCTGCGGGCAAATCCTCAAATTCGGTATTGGTTTCGGTCACCGACAGCACAGAGGGAAATCCGCTGTCGGCGAAGAAGCTCGCCAGGGGGCTGAAAGTGAATGTGACCTGGCCGACGGATGTGACCAGCCCGGGAATTGTGCCCTGTTTGAGGACGAGCTGGGCGGCGCGGTTGGCCTGGGCGCTGTCGGGTTCGATGACGACGACCTGACCGAGTCTAAGCTCCTGGCGGTCAAAGGTGAACCCGAGCACGGACAAGTCTTCGCGGTTGATGCGGAAGCCGGTATTGGCATCGACCGTAAAGCTACGCTGATCGCCAGCGTCAATGCCGAGTTGGTCGGGATTTTCTTCCAGCACGAGCAGGGTGAGGTTGGTGGCATTGTTCAAGATGTCGCGGTTCACCGCAACCACCAGCCCGCGGAGAAAGTCGGTGGGCGCGAGCGAGTCGACTTCCACCACCAGAGCGCGGTAGTGCCCGCTCTGCTGGAGTCGCGCATCGACTTCCACCCGCTGGCGGAGGCTCAGGTCTGCGAGGGTGCTGGCGACGCCGTCAAAAATTGTGCCGGTGTCCACGTCCAGGATGAGTTGCTGCCCGGTGGCCGTGAGCGTCATGGTGAAGCTGTTGGTGTCCACGCTGTTGATCGTTCCCAGGGCATCGTCGATATCGCCCGGGAGTTCACCGGTCTGAAACGAGGTGAGCACCAGATCAAATTGCGGGGTCACCTCGGTGGTCGAACTCACCGAATTGAGCAGGTCGAGGTCGAGCCGCAGTCCGACCACGTCGCCCGCGTTCAGGGTGAGGTTGGTGGCAATTTGAACTGACGAGGTGGTCAACGTCGGACTGAAGGTCTCGAACCCGGGCGGGATGGCGGTGGGGTTGAACACCACCATCTCCGGGCTGGAGACGAGCACTTCGAGCTGCGTGTAGGTCGCCGCCGGCACCTGCGTCGTGCTCAGCACGGTGGGGGCGAGCGAGCGCGAAGTCCATTCCAGCGCCACCGCCGCCGGCAAGAGCGATTCGTCGCTGGTGGAAGAACTCAGCGTGATGCCGGTCAGGGTCATTGCAAAGGAGTGCACGTTCCCGCTCGCTTGGTCTTCGGCAAAGAGCACAAGCGTGGCCGTCTGTCCGCCTCCCGGACCGCCGCCGCCGCCGCCGCCAATAGTCCCGCCTCCGCTGCCGCCCGGGGCATCACTGTCGAAACCCCCGCCGCCGCAGGCGGTGAGAGCCACGGCCAGCAGCAGCGCGGCTGCGGCTCGGAGTGCCAACCCGTTTGCTCTGCGTTTCATGCGCGCTCCGTCCCGGTAAATTTACCTGGCAACCAAATCGGCTTCTGCCAGCCGGCTTTCGAGCGCCGCCAGGCGCTGGCGCTGCCGGCTGACGAACTCCTTGTCCTCCAGTGAGCTCAGATTGATCTCGACATTCTCCAGCGCACCGCGCAGAGCGGCCTGCGCCAGATGTTTGCCGGTCTTCAGGTCGGAGGCCATTGCCGCGCTAGTTATCCCTACCAGTTGGTTGAGATGCTCCAGGACGGCGGCCGTTGCCTCGGCCACGCCGAGGGGCACCGCGGCCGCGTGCTGGAGCGCCTGTTCGATGGCTCTTGCTCGGGCCTGCTTTTGCGCTTCGCTGGCCTGGGGCAGGCGCTGGGCTGCGAGCACCACCTCAAAGCTTTCAGCGTCGGCGTCCATCGCTGTTTTCAGTTCCTGGCAGAGCATTTCGAGTTCTCTCGCATGCTTTTCCAAGCGCTCGCTGTGCTCTGCGTGCGCTTTCTTCCGCTTCGAAAGATCGGCCACCATCTGGCCCAGTGCTGCGGCCAGGGCTGCGACAAGCGCCGCGACCGAGCCGCCGCCCGGCGTCGGCTTCGGGGCCGCGACGCTGGAGAGGAACGCTTCGACTTGCACGGCGAGCGCGACCGGCGAGGTTTCTGCGAGCACGCTGGCGAGCCGGTTCTCCAGGATTTGTTTTTCCGGGTCGAAGTTTTCGAGTTGCAGGAAGAAGTCAGAAGCCATCTCCAGCGCACGCTTGGGCACCAAGCCGACAATTTCACTACCCACGACGGACGCGCCGTAGCGCGCCGCCTCCCGGTTGACCAGTTCGAAGACACGGAAGATGGGCGTCTGTTCGAAATCGGTGAGGTTGATGGAGACCTGGGCAAGGTTGCGGGCTTTGAGTTCGACTCCCATCGCCTTGACGTAGCGCAAGCCGCCGCTGGAAAAGCGAATTGCCTTCGCAATTGCCTTGGCCACGCGTACGTCGGGCGTGTTCAAGTTGATGTTGTAGGCGATGAGGAACTTGCGTGTGCCGACCACCGTGGCCCCGGCGGTCGGGTGCACACGAGGTTCGCCAAAGTCGGGCGCGCGGTCGGGATTGGTGGCGATTTCTTCGCGCAGGCCTTCGAACTGGCCGCGGCGGATGTTCTCGAGGTTGGTGCGGTCGGGCCGGGTGGCGGCGGCTTCGTAGAGATAGACAGGTATCTGGAACCGCTTCCAGATTTCAGCTCCGACGCTGCGGGCGAGTTGGACGCAGTCCTCCAGCGTGACGCCCCGGATGGGAATGAACGGGACGACATCGGCGGCGCCGATGCGCGGGTGGGCGCCCTGGTGTTGGGTAAGGTTGATGAGTTTGGCGGCCGTGCCGACGCCCCGCAGCGCGGCTTCCCCGATGACTTCTTTGGGGCCGACGATGGTGATGACGCAGCGATTGTGGTCAGCGTCCATCTCCTGGTCGAGCAGGGAGACACCCGGCAGCGAGCAGAGGGCGGCGACGATTTGGCGGACTTTTTCCAGGTTGCGGCCCTCGCTGAAGTTCGGCACGCATTCGACCAGCGTGGACACCGTCAACCCCTTGACCTCATTTTTGCACTTCGTCGTGTCATTGAACCTCAGGGGCTAAAGCCCCATTTTTATTTACGCTCCTTGGCGTAGGGGCTGAAGCCCGTACTTGCCCAAGCTGATCGAACCCCGTCCTGCTCAAACTCTGTCTAGATTCAGGCCTTTGGCTCTGGCGTTTCGCGGAGTTTGCTCGCATATTTTTCAAACCATTTGCCCGCCTCGTCCTTACCCACCTCGTGCTCCAGGTAGGCGCGGTAGTCCATCAGCAGCGCCGCCAGGCGGCCCAGGGGGCGGGGCCGGTTTGGGTTCATCCCGCACGCGGCCAGCCAGTGAAAAAAATCCAGCGGGCGTTGCTGATCAGTTTTTCCCTGTGCCGTCATAGATAATCTGGCCACGCTTGACCGCCAGGCGGCAGAAGTTGACTCCGAAATAATACGGGATTTCGCGGTAATCGGGAAGCTCGATTGCGATTAAGTCAGCTTGTTTGCCGACTTCGAGGGAGCCGATGCGGTGGGCGCGGCGCAGGGAGTAGGCGGGGTTGAGCGTGCTGGCGACAATGGCCTCGGCGGGGGTCATCCGCATCTGGGTGCAGGCGAGCGAGAGGATCATTTGCATATTGAGGGTGGGGCTGGTGCCGGGGTTGAAGTCGGTGGCCAGGGCCACGGCAGCGCCGGCGTCAATCAAGGCGCGGGCGGCTGGGTAGCGGTCCTTGCCGAGGTGAAAAACCGCTCCCGGCAGCAGCGTGGCCACGGTGTCGGAGCGGGCGAGGGCGCGGACGTCGGCGCGGGTGATGCGTTCGAGATGGTCGGCGCTGGCGGCGTGGAGTTCGACGGCCAGGCGGGTGGCACCGGTGCGGACAAGCTGGTCGGCGTGCAGGCGCAGCTCCAGCCCGCAGACACGGCCGGCACGGAGGATTTGGCGCGCCTGGTTCAGCGTGAAGGCGCCGCGGTCGCAGAAGACGTCGCAGAACTCGGCCAGGCCGCGGCCGGCCACGGTGGGAAGCATGCGATGAATGAGGAAGTCCACATAGGCTTGCGGCTTGCGCTGGTAGTTGGGGGGAACGACGTGGGCGCCGAGAAAAGTGGCGACCAGCTCCAGCGGGCCGGCGCGGTTCAGGGCGCGGATGACCTCGAGAATTTTCAGTTCATTGGCCAGGTCGAGGCCGTAGCCGCTTTTGGCTTCCAGGGTGGTGGTGCCGTGGCGCGCGAATTCGACCAAGCGCTGGCGTGCCTGGTCGAGAAGCAAGTTGGCGGGTGCCTGGCGCAGGCGCTTGACGGTTGAGAGGATGCCACCCCTCGACTTCGCTCGGGGCAGGCCGCCGCGCCGGGCGATTTGCGCGTAGCTCGCGCCCTGAATGCGCTGCTCGTACTCGTCCACGCGGCTGGTCGGGAAGACCAGGTGGGTGTGGCTGTCCACAAAGCCGGGCAGGACGATCCAGTGGCGCGCGTCGAGCTTTTCGGCTTTTCCGGCGAGCGGATGCTTTTCGACCGTGCGGGTGGGGCCGATGGCGGCGATGCGGCCGTCGGCGATAAGGAGGGCACCGTCGCGGACGAGGCCCAGTTGGGCGAGTTGGCGCCCGCGGCGGGGCGGCGCGGGGCCTGCAAGGGTGAGGAGCTGGCGGCAGTGGGCGATGAGCAGGGGTGGCGTGGCCATGGAGCTGGTGCTTTGTACCTAGTACCTAGTACCCAGTGCCTTGTACCTTGTGCGCAGTGGGGAGTCAACCGGGGGTAGGGCAGGGGCTTGTCCCCTGCCGCGGCAAGGCGCCCTTCGACAAACTCAGGGCAAGCAAGGCCTTGCCCTACCTAGGCAACAAATAAGACCCGCTGCTGGGTAGGGCAGGGACTTGTGCCCTGTCGCGGCCAGGCAGCTCGCGCCGTCCGCCGCCGTGCGCACACCAAATGGCTATTGTGCCTCGTCGGGGAACATGGGGAGTTTGATTTGCTGTTTGCGGGCGCAGGAGAGGGCTGCGGGTAGCGATGCGGAGGGCGGCGGGAGGCTCGGCGCTCTAGCTTGTGCGAGGGCGTCCGCTTCCATCCGTTCCCATCCGTCGCGATCCGACGCCGTTGGTATGCCATCCGACGCTATGGGCACATCAACTGGCTATTGCGCGTCGTCTTTCAGCATGGGGATTTTCAGGCCGCGCTGGCGGGCGAAGGAGAGGGCTTCGGGGTAGCCGGCGTCGGCGTGGCGGGCGATGCCGCTGCCGGGGTCGTTGGTGAGAACGCGCTCGAGGCGTTGGGCCATCTCGGGGGTGCCGTCGGCGACGGTGACCTGGCCGGCGTGGGTGGAGTAGCCAATGCCGACCCCGCCACCGTTGTGAATGGAAACCCAACTGGCGCCGGAGACCGCGTTGAGCAGGGCGTTGAGCAGCGGCCAGTCGGCGACGGCGTCGGAGGCATCGCGCATCTTTTCGGTTTCGCGGAAGGGCGAGGCGACTGAGCCGGTGTCGAGGTGGTCGCGGCCGATGACGATGGGTGCTTTGAGTTCGCCGCGGGCCACCAGGTCGTTGATGCGCTGGCCGAACGCGGCCCGCTCGCCATAGCCAAGCCAGCAGATGCGCGCGGGCAGGCCCTGGAACTTGACCTTCTTCTGTACCAGCGGAATCCAGCGCGCGAGCACGGGGTCGTGCGGGAAGAGTTCGAGGACGAGCTGGTCGGTGCGGTGGATGTCGGTGGGCTCACCCGAAAGCGCCACCCAGCGGAACGGTCCGCGGCCTTCGCAAAACAGCGGGCGGATGTAAGCCTGGACGAAACCGGGGAAGTTGTAAGCGTCGCGGACACCGGCTTCGTAGGCCATAGTGCGGATATTGTTGCCGTAGTCGAAGGTGACCGCGCCCAGGCGTTGGAGTGCGAGCATGCCTTCGACGTGGCGGGCGATGGAGTCCAGCGCACGCTGGCGGCAGTCGTCCGGGTCGCGCCGGCGCAACTCGGCGGCCTGCTCCACTGTGTAACCGGCTGGGATGTAACCGTTGAGCGGGTCATGGGCGCTGGTCTGGTCGGTGAGCAGGTCGGGCAGGATGCCGCGGCGCGCAAGCGCGGGAATCACTTCGGCGCAGTTGCCGACCAGGGCGACTGACACGGCTTCTTTTTTGCGGAGGGGTTCCTTGAGGATGCGCAGCGCCTCGTCGAGGTCGTTGACCATCACGTCGCAGTAGCCGCTGCGCACGCGGCGCTTGATGCGCTCGGGGTCAACCTCGATGCCGAGGAAGCAGGCGCCGTTCATCGTGGCCGCCAGGGGTTGGGCGCCGCCCATCCCCCCCAAACCGCCCGAGACGAGCAGCTTGCCGCGCAACTCGCCGCGGAAGTGGCGTTCGCCGGCCGCGGCAAAAGTCTCGAACGTACCCTGCAAGATTCCCTGCGTTCCGATGTAGATCCAACTGCCAGCAGTCATCTGCCCGTACATCATCAGGCCCGCGCGTTCCAGTTCGCGGAAGTGCTCCCAGTTCGACCAGTGGCCCACCAGGTTGGCGTTGGCGATGAGCACGCGCGGCGCCCACGCGTGCGTCTTGAAGATGCCGACCGGTTTGCCGGATTGCACGAGCAGGGTTTCGTCGTTCGCGAGACTCTTGAGCGATTCCACCAACGCATGGTAGCAAGCCCAGTTGCGCGCCGCCTTGCCGGTGCCGCCATAGATGATGAGTTCTTCGGGGCGTTCGGCGACTTCAGGGTCAAGGTTGTTCATCAGCATCCGCAGCGCCGCTTCCTGGTGCCAGCCATGGCAGGAACGCTCCCTCCCGCGAGGTGCCCGCAGCGGCTGGTATGCGGTCAGCTCGTTGGTAGTCATTGGCCGCGACATCGCTTTGCTTACGCGCATCTTAGCGCGACAGGGGAAAACTTGGAAGCCGGAAACCAGTTGCGTTAGAGTACAAGGCAGCGCCCAATGTCTTCTACCACCCTCAACCAACTCCTGCTCGACAGCCTCGCGAGTCAGCAGAAGCCCGACCTGCTCTGGCACAAGGTCGGCGGAACCTGGCAGAAGATTTCGACCCGCGAGTTCCTTGCCCGCGTGGCCTCGCTTGCCTCCGCGCTCAAGCAGTTCGGAATCCGCCAAGGCGACCGGGTAGCGGTCTGCAGCGAGAACCGCCCGGAGTGGCACATCGCCGACCTGGCGATTCTGGGCCTGGGCGCGATCAACGTGCCCCTCTACCCGCGCGAGGCGCCCGAGCGGCTGAAATACCTGCTGCGTGATTCGGAGGCGCGCATCTGCTTTGTCTCAGGTGCCGAGCAACTCGAAAAACTCCGCGCGGTGTGGACTGAGTTGCCGCAACTCGAAAAGGTCATTCCGTTTGCCCGTGTCGGCGAGGACGAGCGCGAACTGCCATGGGAGAGTGTCGCGCGCCCAGACATTCCCGAAAGCCTGTGGCACGAGTTCGACCGCACCGCTCGCGCCGTCGCGCCCGGCGATGTCGCCTCGCTCATCTATACCTCGGGAACCACGGGAACGCCGAAAGGCGTGCTCCTGACCCAGCACAACTTTGCTTCCAACGTCACCAGTTGCATCGCCCGCTTGGGCTATGGGCAGGCGGATGTGGCACTGTCCTTGCTCCCTCTCTGCCACGTCTACGAGCGCATGAATGACTACGCCTATCTGGTCTATGGGGTCTCGATTGCCTATGCGGAAAGTTTCGAGGCGGTCGCTCGCAACTTGCTGGAAGTGCGGCCAACGGTCATGGCGGTGGTGCCGCGCTTCTTCGAGAAGTTCTACTCCCGGCTCCGGGAAAACTTGCGCAGCCAACCGGCGCTCAGGCAAAACATCTTCCACTGGGCCGTGGCCGTCGGCCGCAAAACCTTACCGTATCGTCTCGCGGGCAAACCGCTGCCCGCGCGCCTGGCCTGGCAACAGCAGGTGGCGGATTGGCTCGTCTACCGCAAAATCCGCCAGCGGCTGGGCGGGCGCATGCGGCGGGTGATTTCGGGTGGGGGCCCGTTGTCGCGCGAGTTGAACCAATTCTTCCAGGCATTGAACATCCCCATCATTGAAGGCTACGGCTTAACTGAAACTTCGCCCGTGATTGCGACCAACGCGCCCGGGATGTCCAAACTCGGAACTGTGGGCAAACCTATCCCGGGTGTCGAAGTGAAAATCGCCCCTGACGGTGAGGTCCTCACCCGTGGCCCCCACGTGATGAAGGGCTACTATAAGCGCGAGGAAGAAACGCGCGCGGCCATCGTGGACGGCTGGTTCCACACCGGTGATGTTGGCTATCTGGACGCGGACGGCTTCCTGGTCATCACCGACCGCAAGCGCGACATCATCAAGACCGCAGGCGGTAAGATGATAGCCCCGCAGCCCATCGAGAACCGCTTGAAAGCCAGCCCCTATATTCAAAA
>JBHIAG010000008.1:0-39335 GCA_046758465.1 Terriglobia bacterium
GGCGTCTCGCCGCTGTTAGCTCGCTCCGGCCGATAAGACTTCGGGCCTCCCGCTCACCGGGAGGCCCAATTTCTTTTGCTCTGTGTCTCGGTGGCTCTGTGGCTGACTTCAGAAGCGAGAACGGGCTGGGTCGCTTGCGACGAGCCGCTTGTATTTTCTCATCACTTGCTGCAACCGATCATGGGGGAGGGCTGTGACTTTCCGGTTGTTGACACCTGTCATCGTCTCCGCGGCCACCAGCGCATTGATGATCGCCTCCTCCGTCGCCTGCACCGTGGCTGCAAACAGAGGATTCATGCGCGCGTTGGGAACCATCGTCAACTGAGCAATCCCTGATGCTTTCGCGGCTCCGGCATTGGCGGTCGAAAACGCGATGAAAATATCTCCCGAGCCATTGCCTGAGATACTTCCATTTCGTGCCAACCCCAGCGACACGCGCCGCGCCAGGCGCTTCAGTTGATGCGGCAGCAGGGGAGCATCCGTCGCAACCACGACAATGATCGAACCCGCCTCGCGAGACCAAACCAGATTGTCCCTCAGCTCAAGCCCCACCGGAACGCCTGCAATCCGCAGTTGCCGGCGCACACCATAATTGCACTGCACCAGCACACCCACTGTATAGCCGCCACGGGTTTCATCCAGTTTTCTTGAAGCTGTCCCGATACCCCCTTTGAATTCGTGGCAAATCATTCCGGTTCCGCCGCCGGCATTTCCTTCCCTCACAGGCCCGGCCTGCGCGCTCTCCAGCGCCGCAAACACATGCTTTTCTTTCACGTGGAACCCATTGATGTCGTTCAAGTAGCCGTCCCAAGTCTCCGCCACCACCGGCAGAAGCCACGTGTGTTGGCCGTGTTTCACCCGCCAGGCGATGACCGCATCCCGCACCCTTCCGACACTGTGGGTATTCGTAATCAACACCGGCCCTTCCAAGAAGCCTGATTCTTCCACCCAGGTCGTCCCCGTCATCTCCCCGTTGCCATTCAACGAGAACCAGCCGGCAAACACGGGCTCCGAGGAGTGTTTGCCGCGCGGCAGGATGGCGGTGACCCCGGTGCGCACCGGGCCCACCCCGACCGGCAACTTACCTTCCCCGGCCCCGATGGTGCTATGGCCTACCTCGACGCCTTTCACATCAGTGATGGCGTTGAGTGACCCCGTGACACCTTCGAACGGAATCCCCAGATCGCGTGCGCGGGCTTTCCCTTGCGCAACCACCAGCGGCGGGAACAGAAGCAAAACAACAAGTATGCTAATGACTACCCCGAAACCAGTGTTCTTCATCGCTTTTCCTCCAATGTGTTCGCAAGCTCGGCGCGCGCCGCGCCCAGCAAAGCCGCGTTTTTTGCCAGCGCATCCGCCA
The DNA here is from genome assembly GCA_046758465.1 of Terriglobia bacterium. Lineage (GTDB taxonomy): Bacteria > Acidobacteriota > Terriglobia > Acidiferrales > 2-02-FULL-67-57 > JBHIAG01. The sequence continues at coordinate 1,361 of JBHIAG010000008.1, forward strand.
GCATGCGCGCCTGCTCGCGCGCAACCTGCCAATCTCCACCTTCCACCGCCTCGGTGAGTCCAGGAAGTTCCAGATGGGCGTAGGTATAGCGCGTAGCGTAGAGAATGTGTTTGAACCAGGGTCGCCCCGGGATGCCTTCGGGGTTCAGCCAGTTGGATTCGACCTGCATGAGCCGGTGATTGATGCGCTCGGTGAGCTCGGCATCAACGCGACCCGAGGCCAGGGCGCGCTCGATTGCCTGCTTCAATTCCCGCCCCGCCCGGCCGAATTCTGCCACTTGCCGGAGAACAGGTTGGAGATCGAGTCGGCGCCGCACGTTTTCGCGCTTGCCCAGTTCCTGAACGAAGTCGCGAATCGTGTCGGCATAGAAGGCAAAATCAAACGGCAAAATGTCGGCATTGGCCAGCCGCAGGGCCAGCACGCCCCAGAGCTGCGACATCAACCTGTGGTAGCGGTAGCCGGGGTCGCCGAAGTGGTTCATCCAGTAAAAATTGTCATACATCGAGTGGTACACGCCATACGGTCCCTGAAAAGTAAGCCCGACGGTCGGCCGGCCCAGGAAGTTCAAGAACACGGTGTGATCGGAGCCGCTTCCGATGCGCGTGTTCACCAGATCGGAATCGCTCATGGCGCGTTTCTTTCTCTGCTCTTGCTGCGCGCGCCGCAGCGACTCTTTCCATTCTTCGTAGAGTGTCTTTCCAGAAGGAGCCTGCAACGTGCGGCTTACCTCCACCAACAGCGGTGCCAGCGAAGCCACCGCGCTGCCGCGGAAGTTGGGCCCGGAAACCGCAGAATCAACGTTGATGTAGACCACGGCTTTGCGCTTCAGTTCTTCGGCAAATTGTTCTCCCCACTCCGTCGAGCCCGTCAGGGCCACTTCTTCCCCGTCCCAACTACAAAGCACCAGCGTCCGCTTCGGCCGGAGCCCTTGCTGTTTCAACTCCCCGAAGGCACGCGCAAGCTCCATCATCGAAGCCGTTCCACTCGAAGGATCAACCCCGCCAAACTCCCACGCGTCGCGGTGGTTGCCCATCACGATCCACTCATCAGGAAATTCCGAGCCGCCGATCCGCGCTTCCACCACATAGTTCGGCTCCACGCGCGTGTCCATGTCTACCTTCAGGTGGACGCGCACTGCCGTGCCACCCAGCCGATACTTGATGGGCAGGCCGCCCTGCCACTCCTCGGGTGCCTCCGGCCCATCCATGTGTTCCAGCAGCGGCTGGGCATCACGCCACGACAGGGGCACAGCAATGATGTTTGGCAGCGAGACCGCCTGCTCGCGAGGAATCCGTTTCGCCCCCGCCACCGAGGCCCAGCCCGGCGTCAGTGGATCGCCCGGCACCATGAAGTCGTAGGTGATGGCGCCGCGCTGGATGTGGCTTTCCGGTCCCCACGGGCCTTCCGGGAACACCTTGCCGCGCACGTAGCCATCTTCGGCGGGATCGGAATACACAAGGATCGCGGCCGCCCCCTCTTGCTCGGCCGTGAGGGCCTTGAAGCCGCGGTAGCTGTAGGGCACGGAGTACCGCACCAAGACAATCTTGCCCCGCACCTCGATGCCGTGCTTGCGCAAGACCTCATAATCTTCAGGATTGCCGCTGTGCGCGTACACCACGGACGCGGTGACTTCCCCCGATGCTGAAAAACCTGTATAGCCAACACTGACATTGGGATTTTCCGTATCCGGGTCAACGTCGTAAGGATCCTCGCGCAGCCTGGCGCGGTACCGCACCGGGCTCACCATCTCCACCGACACTTCGCGCGGGTAGGACATCAGCACGTCGTAGCGATGAATGGTCACGTCCTCCCAACCTTGCTGTTTCCATACTTTCGCAATGTGCCGCGCCAGTTCGTTGTTCCGCTCCGAGCCGGCCGGATGCGGCTCTGCCGTTAAAAAGCGGTGGTGCTTTTTCACCTCATCAGCGGAGGGAATCGCTTTCAGCTTCTCTTCGATTTCCCTTTGTGTCTTGGCACTCGGGGACGAAAAGCCGAACATCCGCTCCGGTGGGACCGATTGCAGCGAGAGCCCGGCAACTGCAAGCAGTGCCGTGATCCCGCCCAGCCGCTGGAAACCGCTGCGAGTCACTGCCATCACTTTCCCTCCTGGTTCAAATACCACTCAACTCCTGGCCACGCGTGCCACCGCCGCTTTGATGGCACGCGCAATTTCGCAAATTTCATCCGATGACACAATGTAGGGCGGCGCCAGCAGGATGTGATCTCCCACCTGGCCATCAACGCAGCCCTGGATGGGATAGGTGGTAACCCCCTCGGCGAGCGCGGCCTCACAAACCTGTTCGGCCATTTTGGCCTCCACGGGAAAGGGTTCGCGCGTGGCCGCGTCTTTGACCAGCTCAATCCCCAGCAACAGGCCCCGCCCGCGCACCTCACCGACACCGGGCATGGTCTTCAAGGGTTCGAGCTCGCGTAGCAGTTGCTCTCCGGCCGGAGCCACGCGGTCAAACAGACCCTTCTGCCCGATATGGTCGAGCACCGCCCGGCCGGCGGCCAGGGCGACGGGATGAGCGTTGTAGGTGAAGCCGTGCACAAAAACACCGGAACCCCGTGCGATGGGTTCGGCCACTTCGCCCGAGACCAAAACAGCGCCCAGCGGCGCGTAGCCGCTCGCAATCACCTTCCCAACCAGAATGATGTCCGGAACGACACCCCAATGTTCGACCGCGAAGTTCTTCCCGGTGCGGCCCATGCCGGTCATGACTTCGTCGGCGATCAGCAAAATCCCGTGGCGGCGACAAATTTCCCCGATGCGTTCCAGGTAGCCTTCTGGGGGAACCACCGCGCCCAGCGTGGCTCCCACGACGGGTTCGACGATGAAGGCAGCTATTGTTTCCGGCCCGACGCGCAGAATGAATTTCTCGAGTTCATCCGCACAGGCGACGTTGCACGTCGGATAGGTCAGGCCCACCGGGCAGCGGTAGCAGTAGCACGGCACAATGTGGCCCCAGTCGGCCAGGAGAGGGATGTAGGGCGCGCGCCGCCCCACGTTGCCGGAAACAGAAAGCGCGCCCAGTGTGCTGCCATGATAACTCTGCCAGCGGGAAACAATGCGTGTCCGACCGGACTCGCCACGCTCCAAACAATATTGCCGGCAGAGTTTCAGCGCTGTTTCGGTCGCCTCCGAACCACCGGAAGTAAAATACACGCGGCCGGACTCCTGAAAATTCGCGGGAGCCAGTGCCCGCAGTCGGGCGGCGAGTTGCTCCGCCACGTCGGTGTGAAACTGGGAGGTGTGCACGAACGCGAGCCGGCGGGCCTGCTCGGCCATCGCCTGCCCAATCGCCGCTACGCCATGGCCGATCGCCACCACCGCGGCACCGCCCGCCGCATCCAGATACTTTTTGCCGTCCGCAGTGAAGATGGTGCACCCCTCGCCGCGCACGGCTTCGGGATAGACTTTTCGGAAGCTACGCGGAAACAGCGCCTGCGTCACGATGCCCCGCCCGCTACGGCAAGCTCTTCGCGCAGCAAACGCAATTCCTCGCCCGTGGGAGGCTCCGTTGTCTGTAGAGGAGAGGCAATGCGCAGGGGCCAGCCGGTGTTTTCCCGCACCTGCTCGGGCGTGACGCCCGGGTGCAAAGATTCCAGTATCATTTCGCGCGTGTCCGGGCAGAACTTCAGAACGCCGAGGTCGGTAATCACGGCTCCCGGCCCACCACCGGACAAGCATCTCTGTTCCCGCTCCTGGCTGCCACCGAGAAATCCCGGACTGGTGATGAAGTCCACGCGCTCGGGGAAGTTGCGCCGCTTGTGGGTCATGACCACCAGGACCCGCCGCGCCAGCACTGCAATTTCGCACGCGCCGCCGGAGCCGGGCAAGCGCACCTTCGGTTGGCGGTAGTTTCCAATGACCGTGCTGTTCAGGTTTCCATAGCGGTCGATCTGCGCGCCCCCCAGAAAGCCGACGTCAATGAAGCCGCGTTGCAAGTAATACTGAAACACCTCTGGCATCGAGCAGACACCCAACGCCCCCGTGACCAGCGCCGGGTCGCCAATCGAAACCGGCAGACGCCCTGGCTGCGCCCCGATGGCACCCGATTCGTAAATGAGAACCAGATTAGGGCAGCGCGTCCGACGCGCCAGGTTTGCTGCGACGTTGGGAATGCCGATGCCCACAAACACCACTTCCCCGTCGCGCAGCATCCGCGCTGCCGTCGTGATCATGATTTCGTGAGTCGTGAAACCACTCTTCATTAGTAGCCGTAGTTTACCGGCTCGCAGGGAACGTGTCGGGCATGCAAGCGCTCGTAGGTGTCGCTCATCCGTCGCCGATACTCCTGGCGGTCGGCTACTCCATATACCCATTCGTCCAAGTAACGGTGCAAGCTTTCCGTCTCGCGCGAGATTCCGTCCCAGTACATGTAGAATTCGTTGTCGCGGTCGTAGTAGCCTTGCACGTAGGAGGGATGCGCGCCAAAGGGTTCTGACACCACCGCGTCCACCCGAAAGCCCGGAACCAGAGTGCGATTCGGGTCGCGGCGAATCACTGCCTGCGGGACAATTTCTTCCACCACCACAACCACCCGGCGGGCCGCAAAGGCAGCTTCCTTGTGTACGCCTGTGAGCCCCCAGACCTGCGTGTTGCCTTCCTCGTCGGCGCGTTGTGCATGAAGGATAGCCACATCGGGAACAAGGGCGGGCACCGTCCACAATTCTTCCCCCGTGTGGGGGCACGTCACGCGCTTGATATTGGCATTGACACGGGGCAGGTCAGAGGCCGAGAAAGTCCGCGTAGGAAGAAAAGGCACATTGGCCGCCGCCGCTTGCAAGCGCAGCACCAGACCAAAGTGTGAATACTCTTCCAGCTCGAGAGGATTTGGGCGTCCCTGTTCGACCGCACGTCGGAAGGCGTGCAGCGGGCCGATCCCCGGATTGCCCGCCCAACTGAAAATTAACTTGCGGACGCAACCGGCTGCAATCATTTGGTCGAAAATTAAATCGGGGGTCAGGCGAACCAGGGCCAACTCCTTGCGTCCTTGCCGTATCAGTTCATGTCCGCCGGCGAAGGGGATCAGGTGCGTGAAGCCCTCCATCACCACCGTATCGCCATCGCGAACGAAACAGTGTAACGCCTCTTTCAGCGTCATCAGTTTGGGCATGGGAGCAACACCCTCAGGAGAACAACCCGGATTGTAACAAATTTTTCCGCTTTCCTGCGGCCCCCGCTCTCTGGCCGGGTGGACAAGAGGCACACAAAGGCGCTGCCCACCATACCAATTGAGGCACACTTTGTCAGGTCAACGGCAAAGTGGTATTCTCCGCCCCCATGAAAAAGCTTTTGGGGCTCGCGCTTCTTCTGGCAGCGGTTGCCCTGGCGCCACCGGCGCCAGACTTCGTTGTTGAGAAAGACGTGCCAGTGGTGATGCGCGACGGTGTCGTGCTGCGCGCTGATGTCTGGCGGCCCACGGCTTCCGGTCAATTTCCCGTCCTGGTGTACCGCACTCCGTATGACAAGAGGCGGGCCCCAGAAAGTTACTCCACCTTCCGCCGCGCCGTCGAACGCGGCTATGCCGTCGTGATCGAAGATGTACGTGGGCGTTATGCCTCTGAGGGCAAATTCGCTGCCTATCGCAACGAGGGGCAGGACGGCTATGACACCATCGAGTGGGCGGCTGCGCAGCCCTGGTCGAACCGCTCCGTGGGGACGTTTGGCCTCTCATACCCGGGCGCGGTGCAATGGCTGGCGGCAGTCGAGCGCCCGCCGCACCTGAAAGCAATGGTCCCTGCAATGACCTTTTCTACACCGCAAAACTTTTTCTATTCGGGCGGCGTTTTCGACCTTTCCTGGATTGGATGGATCTGGAACAACATTGCCCCGGACACGCGCAGGAGAAGGAATTTGCCCGGACCAAAAACGTACGCGGAAGCACGAGCCGCCTGGCGCCGTATCCGGGATAGACTCCAACGCCATCTGCCACTGAGCGAGTTGGCTGAACTGCAGCAGGTCGCACCCTACTACTACGAATGGCTGCGCCATCCACCCGGCGACCCTTGGTGGGACTGGGCCGAACTCCGCAACAAGCACAAGCGGGTGGAGGCGGCCGTGCTGAACCTCTCCGGCTGGTATGACGAAGCCTACGGGCCAGAGGGGGCCATCAGTAATTTTATGGGTTTGGTAGCCGCCCGCCAGGCCCAGCGAGACCTCCGCGCAAAGCTTGTGATCGGGCCGTGGACGCACGGCGTCCATGCCACGGGGGAGACTAAATCGGGTCAGCGCGCATTTGGCCCCGTGGCGCGCATCGACTACGATGAACTCGTCCTGCGCTGGATGGATCGCTACCTGCGCGGGCTCGACAACGGCATCGACCAAGAAAAGCCAGTGCAGGTTTTTGTGATGGGCGCCAATGTTTGGCGGGAGGCAGACACCTGGCCTCTGCCAGGCACGCGCTACAGACCAGTCTATCTGGCAGCAGCTTCCACCGAGGGCAAGCGCGGCAGGCTAAGCTGGGAGCCCCCGCAGGACGCAGAGCAGTTCAGTTCCTTTGTATCTGACCCTGCTGATCCCGTTGTGGATCCATTCGGCCCTTCCTTGGGGGCGCACGACCTGCGCGCCCTGGAACAGCGAACAGATGTTCTGATCTTCGACACCGAACCGCTGGATCGGGACCTGGAGGTTACAGGACCGATTGTCGCCGAGATCTTCCTGTCCACGGATGCCCCGGACACCGACCTTTGGGTGCGGCTACTCGCCGTCGCCCCAGACGGCACCGCAGTGAACCTGATGAGTCCAGGCCTCGATGTCATTCGCGCGAGCTACCGCCACGGCGGCCCTGAACGCAAGCAACTCGTCCCTGGCCGCATTTACAAACTGCGCCTCACGAATTTGGTGACCAGCAATCTCTTTCGCAAGGGCTACCACCTGCGCGTGCAAATTTCCCCCACCTTTTTCCCCTACTTTTCGCGCAATCTGCATACCGGCGAACTGGAGACTGCTTCCTCCGCGATGCGCCAAGCGAGCATTCGCATCTACCACGATCGCGACCGCCCGTCCCGCTTAGTCCTGCCTATTATTTCCCGCTAGTGCCAAAAGACCCCGCGCGCTGGCGTATATTTCCCTCTATTCCGCTCTAGTCGCCATTCGGCGCGACTTTCCTCGTGGATACCGAAAATCGGCCGACTACGGTTTGTCGTCCCACCACCAGAGTTCGGGCAGGGGCTTCTGCTCGGGCCAGACTTGGTTCAGAGTGTCGCCTTCGAACAGCTCGCCGTTCTTCATCACGTAGCGGATGGTGTTGGTGTTGCGAATATCCTGCAACGGGTCCTTGGCCAGCACGATCAGGTCGGCCAATTTCCCCACCTCGATGCTGCCGAGGTCCTGCGCGTAGCCGATGGCCTCGGCACCGTGCAGCGTGGCGGCGCGCAGGGCTTCCATTGGGGTCAGCCCACCGCTCGCCAGCGCCCACAACTCCCAGTGGTAGCCGATCCCCTGCAACTGCCCGTGGCTGCCAATGCAAACCCGGCCCCCCGCCCGGATGATCTTGGCGGCCGCGGCGGCGAGTTTCGGGTACACATGCTCCTCCTGACGGAACCACGGTCGCCGCTTCGTTCTCCCATCGAGGATGTTGTGCGGGATGAACCGGCGCACTTTCGTATCGTCGTGCACCTCGGTGGTCTGGTAAAAGTAGTTCTCCGCCCAGGGGCCGCCGTAAGCCACCAGCAGCGTCGGGGTGTAGAAGAGGCCCGCCCGGGCGACTAGCTCGGCGACGTCCTTGTACAACGGAACAATGGGAAAGGCGTGCTCGTTGCCGCTGAAGCCGTCAATCACGTGCGTCAGGTCCAGCTTGAGATCGAGCGCTCCTTCAGTGGTGGGCATAATCCCGTGTTCCTTCGCGGCCATCACCATCCACTGCCGCTGCTTGCGGTTGCCCACCATGTAAGATTTCAAGGTGTGGGTGCGGTAGTACTTCTTGTACTTGGCGACGACGTTCTTCGCCTCTTCGAGCGATTGGAAGTCCGTGCTCCAGAAGACCCCCGGGCCGGTCGAGAACGCGCGCAGCCCGATCATCTCCCCGACGTCAACCAGATCCTGGTAGGCAAACATGTCGTTGGTCCCCGTCTGCGGGTCCCGCCCCGTGGTCACGCCATAGGCCAGGTTGGCGAGGAAACTCCAGTTCTGCATGTCGAGCACGCCGCGACGAATCTCAAACCAGTGCGCGTGCGTGTCGACAAAGCCCGGGATGATGGTGCTCCCCCGCACGTCGAAGATCCTGGCCCCCTTCGGGATGCCCATCCGACCGCGCCGGCCCACGCCCACGAGCCGGTTGTCCGTCACCACGATGTCGGCGTTCCGAATCACCTCGTCGCCCCGCAGCGTGATCACTTTCGCACCACGCAGCACAATGGTTCCCCGCGGGCGGTGCCGCGGCCGCTCGATGACGACTTCAATTTCCTCGACCGGCGATTCTTTCTCCTCTTTTGCTTCCTCGGCCTGGCCTGCCCCGAGCGAAGTCGAGGGGTTTGCCTCCTCTGCCTCCTCTTCTTTTTCCTCCTTTTTCTCCGGTTCGAACGAAACCGTAGCCACTGGTTGGCGGAAGAAAGTCGAACCCAGCGCCCAGGTAATCGTCTGTCCGCCATCAGCCCAGGCGAAATAATCGGCGCCCACATCGGTCAGTTTCTTTACTGGAACCGACGGGGAACTCACGTCTACCGTCGGCGCTTGGCCCCCCACCTGTGGCACGGCGACCAGATAGAGCTGATTGTGGACACGGGCCAGAGCCCAGCGTCCGTCAGGGCTGAGGCGGGCGTCCTGGGCCGGTGGCGGCTGGGGCTGGACGAACCGGCTTTTCGCCACAATCTTGATGTGGGTGCGGCGGTCCGTGCCGTCATAGCGCAGCGAAAGGAGTCCCTTGGAAGAGTACACGTACACCCGATCCTTCTCGTGGGTGAAGTGCGGTCGGCCAGCGCCGCGGGCCGGCACGATGAGCTTCGCTTCCCCGCCCTGGGCGGGAATCCAGATGAGGTCGAGATCTGGGACCGAGCCGAAGTCCACCGGCCGCTCCACGCGCGCCTGCCGTGGTGCCCGCAGGGCGACAATGCGCGACCCGTCGGGTGACCACGCCAGATCACTGTAAAACGCCGGGACACGGGTCAATTGCTCTGGTTCCCCCGACCCGTCAGCACGCAGTTTCCAGATATGTCCGCCCTTCTCCGACCAGGTGACGTAGGCCAGCCAGTTCCCGCCGGGCGACCAGGCCGGTTGGAACTCTCGCGCCGTGTCCGCGGTGAAGCGCCTCGGCATCCCGTCGGGAATGTCCATCACATAGAGGTGCGTCAGGGCAGAAAAGGCTAGCCGCTTGCCGTCGGGCGATTGCACAGGTGCTTGAATCAGGCGGGCCCGCACCGGCCCCTCGTCCACGCGCACGGGGAAGTTCAGCAGCGGCCCCACCTCTTGCGAGACCTTGGCGGTGAACGGGATCATTCGCGCCGCACCCGTCTCGACATCTACGCGGTGGATCTTGCCCCCATAGGACACGACGATCTCCTTCCCGTCGGGTGTGAAGGCGTAACCCGGCAGCAGGTCGCGGGTGAAGCGGGACTCCTGGTCGTCTCGCTGGACAGGATATCTCAGCCAGTGCTCCTCGCCCGTCCCCAGCTCACGAAGGCGCAGCCCGGTCTTGGTTTCGTAGCGCGTGCCGTAGACAAGCTTGGTGCCGTCGGGGGAAAGCAGTGGCCGGAAGGCGCTGCCGCGCGCCTGCGTAATGATGTCCTCGTCGCCGGTGATGCGGTCGCGGCGCGCGATTTGCCAGAGCGGGAAACGCAGAATGTTATACGCGAACCCACCAAGTTTGCGGGCGTAGTACAGATAGCGCCCGTCGGGAGAGACGACTGTGCCGAGGGCGTTGTGCTGCCGATTCCGCGGCGTATCCGGCTTGGCTTTGGCCTTGGTGATCCGCACTCCGGAGCCGCCCCGGATGTGGTACATCCAAAGTTCGTTGGTGAGGAGCCCCAGCGCCCGAGAGACGATGACGTAGGTGCCGTCCGGGGTCCACGTCGGTGAGGCCAGCAGGCTCAGGCTCTTCTCCTTGCTCAGTTGTTTGGGCTCGGAGCCGTCGGCCTTGGCGATCCAGAGGTTCTCGGCGCCGTCGCGGTCACTCAGGAAGGCGATCAGCTTGCCGTCGGGCGAATAGCGCGGCTGGCTGTCGAAGGCCACCCCGCTGGTAATGCGCGTCGTCTCACCGCCTGCGATGGGCAGCGTGTAGAGGTCCCCGAGTAGCTCGAAAAGAATGGTCTTCCCGTCCGGCGAGACGTCGAGCGAGAGCCAGGTCCCTTCATCAGTGGTGAACGCAATCGTGCGCTCAGGCTTGAGCGGCAGGCCCGCTTTCTTTTTCTCCTGCTTGGCCTCGGTCTTTTTTTCTTCCGGCTCCTGGGCGATGCCGGCTCCGCCCACAACCAGTGCCAACAGCACCACGAGCCACGACATCCAACCGCGATGACGCTGGATCAACTTCATGGGTGTCCTCCCCTGTCCGAGCATAGTTTCATCTACAAAACTTTTCGCCAAGTATAGTCCCGTCCTCGCACTTTGTCAGTCTCACGAGGGGGACAGGTTTTACTTTATGTAACCGCTACTCCTGCACCACCACCACACGGCGAAAGCCCTCCTCGACGCTCGGGGGCTCAAGCCGCGCGGCCATTTCACGCAGCTTGTCGTCGGGAACGCGGCGCCTCCGCTGGCGGTTGCGCTCCAGGCAGACCTCGAGCGGAACGTCGAAGTAGAGCGCCTCGATCGCGCTGCCGAAGCGGCGCGCGAGGGCAAAGTAACCTGCACGTTCGCGGCGGGTCAAGTGGGTGGCATCCACATAACTCACCGGCTGACCTAGCAGCAGGCGCAATCGCAGCAGCGTCCTCAGCGCAGAAAAAATGTACTCGCGGTGGCGCTGATCGGCTTCATCGCCGAGCAGAACAGTACGCAGCCAGTCGCTCGAAAGCGGCTGCAGACCGTGGCGCGCGAAGTAGGCGGACTTGCCCGCGGCCGGCAGGCCTACCGCCACCACGATCAGTTTCTCGGGCGCGGCATCAGGGTGGTTTTCCACAGGCGTGCCAGCTAGCGCTGGCGGAGGGTAGGAACGCCTGCCACCACAGTCTCCACCCACCAATTTCCTCCATGCGCCCGAAGATAATACGGCGGAATTCTCAATTGCAAAACCCAAACTTTCACAATATCGCTTCAGCTTCTTTCCGTCCGGCGGAGTACCGCACCACTCGCCCTTGCTGCAGCAAGTGTGCCCAGCTTGCTCCATTCCAACCCGCTGAGCTATAATGATTCTGTAAAATCCAATTGGACCTCGCCCCGGATCACCCTGACCAGCAGCGGAAAGGTAACTTTGGAGGTGGCAGAGTTGGGGAAGCGCCGCCGCTTCTGGCTCAGGGATGACCGAGAAAAGCCGAAAGGATGTTCCATGGGTGGTTCGCGTTTGCGGTGGCGGAGGAAGGAGGCGCAGCGTTTCGACCAGGATATCCTGCATTGCTTGGAGGTCGCCGGGTGAAGAGTCCGAGGGGCACACAAGTGCGTCCACTGCAGCAACTGGCTCGCCTCTACGGGGTGGAAACCTCCTACCGTGATGTCTTTGGCCATCGCTGGCAAGCCTCGCCCGAAGCCCTGCTGGCCGTGCTGCGGGCGCTGGGAGCGCCGGCAGAGCGACTCCAAGAGGTGCCCGCGGTGCTCGCCGCGCGGAGACAAGCGCTGGGACGGCAGTGCATGGAGCCGGTGGTTGTAGCCTGGGACGGAGGCCCTACCCAACTCGAACTGCAGTTGCCGGCGGAGTGGGCGAATGCTGCTGCAGCCTGCCGCCTCGACTTGGAGACCGGTGACGTGCGGCGGTTGGATTGCGACCTGGCCCGCTTACCCACGCTCGCGGCGGATGAGGTGGGGGGCGTGCGCTACGTGGCTAAACGGTTCGCCCTACCCGGGCGACTGCCGCACGGCTATCACCGGTTCACGTTGGAGATACTCGGGAAGACTATCGAGAGCCTCATCATTGCCGCTCCACGCAAGGCCTACCCGAGCCCGGCATCACAAACGGACAAGAGCTGGGGCGTTTTCCTCCCCCTCTACGCGCTCCATTCCCAAAGGAGTTGGGGAGCCGGCGATCTCTCTGACCTGGCAGCCTTGCTGGACTGGGTGAGCGGACTAGGGGGCAGTGTGGTCAGCACCTTGCCGCTCCTGCCGGCCTTCCTGGATGAACCCTTCGACCCAAGCCCCTACGCCCCGGTGAGCCGCCTGTTCTGGAACGAGTTTTATATTGATGTCACCCGGGTACCGGAGCTGCAGCGCTGCCCGGCGGCGCAGGCCCTGCTGGCGTCGCCGGAAGTCCAGCGGGAGGTGCGCGCACTGCGCTCTTCCCCGCGCGTCGACTATCGCCGCCAGATGGCGCTCAAGCGGAAAGTCCTTGAAGAGCTGGCGCGCTGCTTTTTCACCGAGCCCTCCCAGCGCTACGCTGCCTTCAAGCACTTCCTGGGGGGACTCCCTCGAGTTGAGGACTACGCCCGCTTTCGGGCCGTGTGCGAGCGGCAGCGTGCCCCCTGGTCGGCGTGGCCGCAGCCGCTTCAAGATGGTGTCCTCAAGCCGGAAGAGTACGACGAGACGGCAAAGCGCTATCACCTGTACGCGCAGTGGCTCCTCCACGAACAATTCGAGGCTCTCGCAAGAAATGGCCGAGAGAAAGGCGCGGGGTTGTACCTCGACCTGCCGCTGGGGGTCCACCCGGCCGGCTACGACGTCTGGCAGGAGCGCGCCGTATTTGCTGTGGACGCTTGCGGAGGTGCACCTCCGGACGCGGTCTTCACCGGCGGGCAGAACTGGGGGTTTCCACCTCTGCACCCGGAAACAATTCGGGAGACAGGCTACCGCTATTTCATCGCCTGCCTGCGCCATCACCTTAACTACGCCCGCCTGCTGCGGCTTGACCACGTGATGGGTCTTCACCGACTCTTCTGGATCCCGAAAGGGATGGGAAGCCGAGAAGGAGTCTATGTGCGCTATCGCGCCGAGGAACTCTACGCCATCTTGAGCCTGGAATCTCACAGACACAAAGCCTGGATTGTGGGTGAGAACCTGGGCACGGTACCGGCCTACGTCAATCCCACCATGCGGCGGCACAACATCCAGCGGATGTACGTGGCACAGTACCAACTGGTCGCCAATCCGCGCCGGGCGCTGCGAGCGATCTCAAACGACTCCCTGGCGAGCCTCAACACGCACGACATGCCGCTGTTCGCCGCCTTCTGGCAGGGACTGGACATCAAGGATCGGCTCACGTTGGGGCTCTTGAACCAGACGAGTGCCCGGCGGGAGCGAAAACCCCGCCTGGCGCTCAAAAGGGCCTTGGTCAAGTTTTTCCAGCGCGAGGGTTTGCTCAAGCGCTCTTCCCGGGATGCGCAGTCCGTTATTCGGAGCTGTTTAGCACATTTGGCCGCAAGTCCGGCCCGGGCTGTCGTAGTGAACCTAGAGGACCTGTGGTTGGAAACCCAATCGCAGAACGTTCCGGGCACCGGGGCGGAACGCCCCAATTGGCGGTTGAAGGCGCGGCACGCGTTGGAGGCCTTTTGCCAGTTGCCCCCAATAGTCGCTACACTGCGTGAGATGAACCATCTGCGTAGGCGCGGTGCGACCCTCGGAGTGCGGCGATGAAGAAGCCAGGACAACCCCAGCGAACGAAAGCGAGGGCACAGCCGCTGCGCTACGACGTGAGCCTGCTGACCGAGGACGATCTCTACCTCTTCAACGAGGGCAGCCATTATCGCCTGTACGAAAAGCTGGGAGCCCACTGCCTGACTGCCGACGGGGCCGAAGGAACCTACTTTGCTGTGTGGGCACCCGGCGCCCAGCGGGTTTCCGTGATAGGAGAATTCAACGACTGGAACAAGGCGAGCCACCCGCTGCGGCCGCGGGGACAGTCCGGAATCTGGGAGGGTTTTATCCTCGGAGTGGGCCCAGGGCCAACCTACAAATACCACATCATCTCCAAGCAGAACGACTACCGGGTTGATAAAGCCGATCCCTGTGCCTTCGCGAACGAAATGCCTCCCCAATGGGCCTCCGTGATCCACAACCTGGACTATAGCTGGGGCGACCGGGCATGGATGGAGGCACGGCACCGGCACAGCGCCTTGAACAGCCCCATGGTGATCTACGAGGTGCACCTCGGCTCCTGGAGGCGCGTGCCGGAGGAGCAGAACCGCCCGCTCACCTACCGGGAACTGGCGCCGAAGCTGGCCGACTACGTCACGCGCATGGGCTTCACCCACGTCGAGTTCCTGCCCGTGATGGAGCATCCCTTCTACGGCTCCTGGGGCTACCAGGTCACAGGCTATTTTGCCCCCACCAGCCGCTACGGAAGCCCGCAGGACTTCATGTATCTGATTGACTACCTGCACCAGCGCGGCATCGCGGTAATCCTCGACTGGGTGCCCTCGCACTTCCCCACTGACGAGCACGGTCTAGCTTACTTCGACGGAACCCACCTCTACGAGCACGGCGACCCCCGCCAGGGCTTCCACCCTGACTGGAATAGCTACATTTTCAACTACGGGTGCAACGAAGTCCGGAGCTTCCTGATGAGCAGCGCGCTTTTCTGGCTCGACACCTACCACGCCGACGGCCTGCGCGTAGATGCGGTCGCTTCCATGCTCTACCTGGACTACTCGCGGAAGGAAGGCGAGTGGATTCCCAACCAGTACGGCGGACGGGAGAACCTGGAAGCCATTGCGTTTCTGCGCCGCTTCAATCAGGACATCTACCAGAACCATCCTGATATCCAGACCATCGCCGAAGAAGCCACCACGTGGCCCATGGTGTCGCAGCCCACTTATGGGGGTGGCCTGGGCTTTGGGCTGAAGTGGGACATGGGCTGGATGCACGACACGCTGGAATACATAGCCCAAGACCCCCTCTACCGGAAGTACCGCCACAACCAGTTGAGCTTTCGCATGCAGTACGCTTTTGTGGAGAACTTCGTCCTCTCCCTTTCCCACGACGAAGTGGTCTATGGCAAGGGCTCGCTGCTCGGCAAGATGCCGGGAGATGACTGGCAAAAGTTCGCGAACCTGCGCTTGCTCTTTGGCTACATGTATGGTCTGCCAGGGAAGAAGCTGTTCTTCATGGGGTCAGAGTTCGGTCAGCGGCGGGAGTGGAGCCACGAGGAGAGCTTGGAGTGGCACCTGCTCCAGTATGCGCCCCACGCGGATGTGCAACGCTGGGTGGAAGCCCTCAACCGACTCTACCGGAGCGAACCGGCGCTGCACGAGTGCGACTGCGACCCGGCAGGGTTCGAGTGGATCGATGCCAACGACTCCGAGCAGAGCGTCCTCAGCTTTCTCCGCAAGGGGAGGTCAACGGACGACATCCTCCTTGTCGTGTGCAATTTCACGCCGGTGCCCCGGCACAACTACCGGGTGGGCGTGCCGCGCGGGGGCTTCTGGAAGCAGACGTTGAACAGCGACGCCAAGGACTATGGGGGCAGCGGCCAGGGCAACGTGGGCGAGGTCGAAGCCGGTCCGATTTCCGCTCACAGTCGCTCCTACTCCCTCAATCTCACGCTGCCACCGTTGGCTACCCTGTTCTTCAAAAGCGAAGGACAACGGCCGTGAATGCAGAGCCCGGCATCGAGTTGGGCGCACGCTACCTGGGGAACGGTCGCTGCCGGTTTCTCGTCTGGGCTCCTCGGGCAGAAACAATCGAGGTTCGACTCGTGGCGCCGCAGGAACGGACGGTGACAATGGAGAGGCAGGCGCGGGGTTACCATCAGGCCGTCCTGGAGAGCGCAGAACCGGGAAGCCTTTACCTCTACCGTCTGGACGGACACAAGGAACGGCCCGACCCTGCCTCGCGCTTCCAGCCCCAGGGGGTCCACGGGCCTTCCCAGGTGGTTGACCCCAGTGCGTTCACCTGGGAGGACGCGGACTGGTCCGGCTTGCCGCTCGAGGACCTCTTCTTCTACGAACTCCACGTCGGAACTTTCACGCCCGAAGGCACCTTGGACGCTGTCATCCCCTGGCTGGACGAGCTCAAGGAGCTGGGCGTGACGGCCGTCGAGCTGATGCCGGTGGCCCAGTTCCCGGGAGAGCGGAACTGGGGCTATGACGGCGTCTATCCTTTTGCGGTGCAGAACTCCTATGGAGGGCCCGAAAGTCTCAAAAAGTTAGTCAACGCCTGCCACCGGCGCGGGCTGGCGGTCGTGCTCGACGTCGTCTACAACCACCTCGGACCCGAGGGGAACTACCTGGGAGAGTTCGGGCACTACTTCACCGACGTTTATAAGACCTTCTGGGGACCGGCGCTGAACTTCGACGGGGCGGAGAGTGATGAGGTCCGGCGCTTCTTCAGTGAAAATGCCCTTTACTGGGTCAGGGAGTTCCACATCGATGCGCTCCGGCTGGACGCAGTCCACGCCATCGTGGACTCTTCGGCGCGGACGTTTCTCGAGGAATTGGGCGCGCGTGTACATGAAGAGGCTAAACAGCTGCACCGCAGGGTTTATGTCATTCCTGAAAGTGCGAGCAACGACACACGCCTCATCCGGCTGCGGGAGCAGGGCGGATACGGGTTGGACGCGCAGTGGAACGACGATTTTCATCACGCCTTGCACGCACTCCTAACGGGGGAGCGGACCGGGTACTATCAGGACTTTGGGGAGCCCTGGCATCTCGTCAAAGCCTTCCGGGAGGGTTATGTGTACTCGGGCGAGTACTCGGCTTTCCGGCGGCACCGGCACGGCCACTCCTCCCGGCACATTCCCGCCCACCGGTTTGTAGTGTTTGCGCAGAACCACGACCAAGTTGGGAACTGCAGGTTCGGCGAGCGCTTGAGCCAGTTGGCCTCCTTCGAGGGGCTCAAGCTAGCCGCCGGCGTGGTGCTGCTCTCCCCTTTTCTCCCTCTCCTGTTCATGGGCGAAGAGTACGGCGAGCTGGCGCCTTTCCAATACTTCGTCAGCCACTCCGACCCAGACCTAATCGCGGCGGTGCGGAAAGGGCGCCGGGAGGAATTTGCCGCCTTCGGGTGGACGGGCGAGGTGCCCGACCCCCAGGACGAAGCGACCTTTGGGCGCTCAAAGCTCCAGCGTGAGCTGCGCGGGCAGGGACAGCACCGCGTGCTCGTAGAGTTCTATCAGGAACTGAGCCGGCTGCGAAGGGAGCATCCCGCCCTGGCCCGGCGCAGCAAGGAAGAGATGGATGTGGTCGGCTACGAAGCGGAGAAGGTGTTGCTGGTGCGGCGCTGGCACGGCGACGCGCAAGCCTGCGCGGTCTTCAACTTCGGTGATGCGCGCCCCTCACTTCGCCTGCCGTTTCCGGCCGGGCGGTGGCGGAAGCGGCTGGATTCGGCCGAGGAGCGCTGGTGCGGGAACGGAAGTTCGCTCCCGGTTGCGCTACACTCACCGGGGGAAATTTCTTTGACCCTGAATCCCAAAGCGTTCGTCCTTTTCACGCGCGCAGAACAGGCCGGGCCCTAGATGGAACGCTATAGCTGCATTCACAGTCATTTCTACCAGCCGCCACGAGAAAACCCGTGGCTCGAGGCAATCGAACTGCAAGATTCGGCCTATCCGTACCACGACTGGAACGAGCGCATCACGGCAGAGTGTTACGAGCCGAACGCGGCCTCCCGCATCTTAGACGGCGAGGGGCGAATTGAGCACATCGTCAACAACTACGCCCGCATCAGCTTCAATTTTGGCCCCACGCTGCTCTCCTGGTTGGAGGCGAATGACCCGAACGTCTATCAAGCCATCTTTGAGGCCGACCGGCAAAGCCGGCAGAACTTCTCCGGGCACGGCTCGGCGCTCGCTCAAGTCTACAACCACATGATCCTGCCGCTGGCGAACCGGCGCGACAAATACACCCAAGTACTCTGGGGAATCCGCGACTTCGAGTGGCGTTTCGGGCGCTCCCCGGAAGGGATGTGGCTGCCGGAGGCGGCGGTGGACCTGGTAACACTCGAAATTCTGGCGGAGCTGGGGATCCGGTTCACAATCTTGGCTCCCCACCAGGCCCGGCGCGTGCGCAAACTCGGCGGTCGTGCCTGGCGGGACGTCAGCGGCGGACGTATCGACCCATCAATGGTCTACGAGCTGCGTTTGGCCTCGGGCCGGAAGATTAACCTTTTCTTCTACGATGGCCCGATCTCGCGTGCTGTCGCCTTTGAGCACCTGCTCACCCGGGGGGAGGAATTTGCGCAGCGGCTGCTCAGCGGCTTCTCGGAGGCGCGCCCCTGGCCCCAACTCGTCCACATCGCCACGGACGGTGAAACCTACGGCCATCACCACCGGCACGGAGACATGGCGCTGGCCTACGCCCTGCACCATATTGAGTCGAACAACCTGGCACGAATCACCAACTACGGGGAATACCTGGAACGCCACCCGCCCACCCACCAGGTGGAAATCTTCCAAAAGACCTCCTGGAGCTGCGCCCACGGGGTCGAGCGGTGGTGGAGAGACTGCGGCTGCAACTCCGGCCTGCACCCAAGATGGAACCAGGCGTGGCGAACGCCGCTGCGAGATGCCCTCGATCGGCTGCGGGATACGCTCGCCCCCCAGTACGAAGAGAAAGCACGGCAGTTTCTCAAAGACCCCTGGGGGGCGAGAGACGATTACATCGAAGTGATTCTCGACCGTTCGCCGGAGAACGTTGAACAGTTCCTGTCGAAGTACACCTGCCGCGACCTGGCGGAGGCGGAGAAGGTGATAGTGTTGAAGCTGCTGGAACTTCAGCGCCACACGATGCTGATGTACACGAGCTGCGGCTGGTTTTTCGACGAGCTCTCCGGCATCGAGACGGTGCAGGTCATACAGTACGCCGGGCGCGCCATCCAGTTGGCGCAGGGACTATGGGGCGACCCGATCGAACCGGTATTCCTGGACATGCTGGCACAGGCGAAGAGCAGCATTCCCGAGCACCGGGATGGCGCACACATTTACGAGAAGTTCGTAAAGCCGGCGATGGTGAACTGGGAGAAGGTCGCGGCCCACTACGCCATCAGCTCCCTGTTCGAGTCCTACGCCGAGCAGGCGCGCATCTACTGCTACACGGTCACCCGCGAAGATTACCGCAGCTTCGAAGCGGGCAAGGCGAAGCTGGCTATCGGGCGGGCGCAATTCACCTCGGAGATCACCCGAGAATCGGCCTCGCTGAGCTTCGGGGTGCTGCAGTTCGGCGACCACAACTTGAACGGCGGCGTGCGAGAGTTCCGCGGGGAGGAAGCCTACCAAACTCTGATCCAGGAGGTGGCCGGACCCTTCGCCAGCGCAGACTTCGCCGCGGTCATTCGACTTCTCGACCGGCACTTTGGCGAGTCCACCTACTCCCTCAAGTCGCTCTTCCGGGACGAGCAGCGCAAAATCCTGAATCTGATCATGGAGTCGACCCTGGCCGAAACTGAAGCCATCTACCGCCAGATCTACGATCACCATGCCCCGCTGATGAGCTTCCTCACGGACCTGGGCACCCCCCTGCCCAAGGTCTTCCACACGACCGCCGAGTTCGTGCTCAACACCAACCTCCGCCGGGCCTTCGAGCACGAGGAGCTCGACTTGGAGCGCATCGCCACGCTGCTGGACGTGGTCCGCCAGGAAAACGTGGCGCTCGACGCAGCCGGCCTCGCCTACGCACTGGAGCAGACCATCGAGCGGATGGCAGAGCAGCTCCTGGCCAGCCCCACCGACCTCATGCTCCTCCAGAAGCTCGAGGCCGTGACTGACCTAGTGCGCTCGCTGCCCTTCGAGGTGAATCTCTGGAAGGTGCAGAACGTCTACTACGAAATGCTACAGAGATTTTATCCTGAGTTTCGCTCCCGCGCCGACAAGGACGCGCAGGAATGGCTTGGCCACTTTACCCCCCTGGGCGAAAAACTCTCGGTCCGGGTGCGATAACCACAGGTGATGCCGACCCCGCGGGTTCCGTGTGCCAGCTACCGACTTCAGTTCCGCCGGCAATTTCGTTTCGCAGACGCCCGGGCGCTCGTTCCCTATCTCGCTGCGCTCGGCATCACCGACATCTATGCCTCTCCTCTGCTCACTGCCCGGCACGGCAGCCCGCACGGCTACGACGTAACCGACCCCGCGCGGCTCAACCCGGAGCTGGGTACCGAGGAGGAATTCGAGGCGCTGGTCGGCGCGCTCCGCCGCCACGGGATGGGGTTGTTGCTGGACATCGTCCCCAACCACATGGCCGCCAGCAGCGAGAACCCGTGGTGGATGGATGTCCTAGAGAATGGCCCCGGTTCGTCCTACGCCGCTTTCTTCGACATTGACTGGCAGCCCACCAACAGGACACTGGAAAATAAAGTCCTGCTTCCCATCCTCGGCGAGCCATACCGTCAGGCGCGGGAAAACCAAAACCTGCACTTGCGGCTGGAGGCAAACGGCTTCTTTGTCCGCTACTACGAAGTCAAGCTGCCACTGGCACCCAGATCGTATGGCCGCATCCTGACACACCGGCTGGACGCCCTAGAAAAAGCCCTCGGGTCCAACCACACTGGCGTGCGAGAGCTCAAGGCCCTGCTCGCAACCAGCGAACACCTGCCCGCAGCCACCGCAGTGGATGCGGAAGCGGCCAAGGAAAGGCACCGGGCAAAGGAGTCACTCACGCAAAGGCTCTGGCGGCTCTACCACGGCCACGCCGAGATAAAAGACTTTCTCGATGAAAACCTGCGGCGCTTCAACGGCGCACCGGGAGCTGCGGGGAGCTTCGAGCTATTGGATCGCTTGCTGGACGAGCAGGCCTACCGGCTCTCGTTCTGGCGCGAAGGCGACACCGAGGTCAACTACCGACGCTTCTTCGCCCTCAGCGACCTCGTCTGCATCCGCGTTGAGGCGCCACGGGTGTTCGAGGCCACCCACGCGCTGGTGCTGAGGCTGGTCAAGGAGGGCAAGGTCACGGGCTTGCGGGTGGACCACATCGATGGTCTCTACGATCCTCTCGACTACCTGTGCCGGCTGCAGGCCACCAGCGGCAAGCGGGACCCACGCTTGTACGTCATCGTGGAGAAAATTCTCAGCGGCGATGAGCACTTACCCGCGGACTGGCCGGTTGCGGGTACGACCGGATACGAATTCCTAAATACATTGAATGGGATTTTTGTGGACGCGCGCGGGCTCCAGGCGTTGAACACTGGCTACACCCGCTTCATCAAGTCCAAGCTGGCCTTTGAGGAAGTGGTCTATGAGAAGAAAAAACAGGTCATCGCAACCCTGTTCGTGGGCGAGATGCACGCCCTGGGGGAGCAGTTGCGGCGGCTGGCGGCGCAGGATCGGCAGGGACGTAGGATCGCGGGGGAGGAATTGGCGCAGGCGTTGGTGGAGGTGACCGCCTGCTTCCCTGTTTACCGAACTTACCTGCGAGATTTTCAGGTAGCGGCCAGGGATCGCCGCACCATCGAATTTACCGCCAAGGATGCCCGCCGGCGAAACCCGGCCCTAAAGGCTGCCTTGGACTTCCTGCGGCGCGTGCTGTTGTTGGAGGGCCCGGGCAGGGAACAAAAGGAGGCGTGGCTTGGGTTCGTGCGGCGTTGGCAGCAATACACCGGCCCGATCATGGCCAAGGGGTTCGAGGACACCGCGCTCTACGCCTACAACCGCCTGGTCTCCTTGAACGAGGTCGGCGGTGACCCGGGGGCCGGGGCCGTGCGGGACGATACGCTCCACCATCGGTTCCGGGCCCGGCAGAAGCGCTGGCCCTGCGCGCTCAACGCGACCTCCACGCACGACACCAAGCGCAGCGAGGACGTCCGGGCGCGCATCAACCTCCTCTCCGAAGTCCCCGCGGTGTGGGAAAAGCATTTGAAGCGCTGGAGCCGGTGGAACCAGGCGAAGAAACGCATGGTAAACGGGTGGGCCGTGCCTGACCCGAACGAAGAGGTTCTGCTCTACCAGTCGCTCCTGGGCGCCTGGCCGCTCGCGGAGGAAGAAGTGCCCACCTTTCAGGAGCGGCTCAAGAGTTACGCAGTCAAGGCCGCCCGGGAGGCTAAGGTTCACACGAGCTGGCATGAGCCGAGCGCTGAACACGAGAACGCACTTGTAGAGTTCATCGAATCTATCCTGAAACCTTCAGCTACGAACGAGTTTTTACAGGACTTTTTGCAGTTCCAGAAGCAGATGGCTCCCTACGGGGCGTTGAACGCGCTGGCGCAGGTGCTGGTCAAGATTGCTGCGCCCGGAGTGCCCGACTTCTACCAGGGAACGGAGCTGTGGGACTTCAGCCTGGTGGACCCGGACAACCGGCGCCCGGTGAACTTCCAAAAGAGGGCGCAACTCCTCGAGACGCTCAAAAGGCAGGAGCCCGCCGGGCCACTGGCTCTTGTGCGCGACCTCCTTACGGATTGGAAGGACGGCCGGGTCAAGCTGTATGTGACTTACCAGGCACTGGCTTTCCGCCGGGCTCACCGGGAGTTGTTCCTTGAAGGGGACTACATCCCGCTTCACGTGTTGGGGGCGAGGAAGGAGAACGTATGTGCCTTTGCCCGGCGGACGGCAGAGGATTGGGCGCTGGTGGTCGTCCCGCGGCTGCCGACGAAGCTAGTGGCTGCGGGCAAGTTTCCTCTGGGGCAGAAGGTGTGGGGGACAAGCGGCGTCATCGTGCCGCGGCCAGCCCCGGCGCGCTGGCGCAACGTCCTGACAGGCGAAACCCTGGAAGTCTCGCGGGGAACCAGAAAGAGGGTATTGCGTCTTGGCAATGTGCTGCGGAATTTCCCCGTGGCCTTGCTGGCCGCAGCTTCGCCGCAGGCGCACTAGCGCGGAAAAGGAAACATGAGCCAACCCAGGGCAATCGCCACCAGGAGAAAGGCCAGAAACGACCAGAGGAAATACTTCACGCGTTCGCTGAGGCGTTTCTTGTTCAGGAAGGTAAAGACCAGCGAGGTAAAGAAGGCAAACAACGCCATCGCCTGAAAGTGGCTCAGGATGAGGGTATCGGCGAGAGAGGCAAGCATTTTATTCCTTTTTCCCCACAGCGATATCGTAGGCATCGAGCGCGGTCAAGAGGTTGAGCAAGCCCGCCGTCAAAAAGAACACCGTGCCGTAGTCGCCGAGCGCACGTGACAGGTCACCCCTACCCAAATCCACCAGCTTAGCACCTAAGAAGAATAGCCCGGCACACAGGTCCCCCAGGAAGCCAAGCAGACGGAAAAGATTGCCGGGCTCCCAGCCAAACAACCGCCCGCCCATGGCCAGGCCGAGTCCCGCCAGGGCGAGGATGGAGAAGAAAAAGACGGCGGCGCGGTCGAGTTTCCGCAAGACGAGATGTCCCAAGCCGGGCACCAGCCAGCCCGCCAGGCCGATGGCGTAGGGCTTCCAGCGCGTCCCCGTGGCCGGTGGACTTTCGCTCACAGCCGTTTTGTTTGCCTCTTGCTCCATTCCCCCTACTCTAAGATGCGCACAATCTCGTCCTGGATGCGGCCAGTGACCCAGGCGTCGCGTTCGTCGGCGTAAACGTTCACTTCCAGCCGGACGCCGAACTCCGGCAGGTAGATACCCGGTTCGATGGAGAAACAGGTACGGGCGACGACTTCGCGTGCGTCGCGGGTTTCTAGGTTGTCCATGTTGGCACCGGTGGAATGAATCTCGGTGCCGAGGGAGTGGCCGGTGCGATGGAGGAAGGAGTCGCCGTAGCCGCGAGCGCGAATGAGGCCGCGGGCCACGTCGTCCACCTGGTAGCCATAGATTGGCTGGCCGCGCCGGCGGGCCTGCGCGACGAAGGCGATGGCCTGATTACGCGCCTCTTTGACGATTGCGAAAATTTCCTGCTGGCGCACGGACAGTTCGGCTCCCGCGGAGCCCACCCAGGTGATGTCATAGTAGACCGCGTCGGGTGTTTTCAGCTTGGCCCAGATGTCGAGCAAGACCCAGTCGCCGCGGCGAATGGGGCGCGCCCGGTCCGGCCGCGGCTCGTAGTGGGGATTGCCGCTACTTTCGTTGACGGCCACGATGGGCGGGTCGTCAGTCATGAGGCCTTCTGATTCAAACTGCCTCAGAATCCACTGCTGGAGCTCGTACTCGCTGAGGCTCTTGCCGGCCGCCACGAACTCGCGAATACGCCCGAACGCACGCTGCATAATGGTGTCCACTCGCTGGCCAGCAGCCCGGTGCATCTCGAATTGCTCTGGCGACCAGCAGGCTTCGAACAATTGTACCAGGTCAGCCGAGGTGACCACTTCCCTGCCCAGGCTGCGGACAAGCTCAACCGTGCCGGCATCAACCAGCGAGACGTAGGGGATGGCATTCAGCGGCGAGTACTGCATGGCAATCTTCCGGGCCGGGCCCAGAATCTCGTTAAGTCCCGCCCGCTGCTCTTCCCAACTGGTGTAGTTGCGCTTGCTGCCCGGCAAGGGGTCAAGGCGCGCGGCCTCGATGCGGTGCACCAGTTTCTGCGGGGAGCCCTGGGCGGGGATGAAGTAGTACCAGCGGCGGGTCACAAGGCCCGGCTCGAGCCCGAGCAGGCGATACGCAATCGGGTCGCGGTGGTGGAAATCATAGAAGAGCCAGCCGTCCAGGCCCCGGCGGCAGAGCTGGTTCTGGACGGCGCTGAGGTTGAAGCTCATGCCGGCCTGGTCTCCGGTTCCGGGCCGGCAAGGAAGGGCTTCACTTGCTCGGGGCGCGGAGGTTGAGTGAGAAAACTGACGAGGACAAGCAACAGCAGCGACAAACTGAGGGCCGGGACAACAGCATCCAGTTTGTGGGTAAGGTCAACAAAGGCGTTCCCGAGGGGGCCGAAGTCGCGGACCAGGTTCCAGCCGATGCTGACGGCGGTGCCGGCGAGGATGGAGATAAGAGCGCCAGCGCTTGTGGCGCGTCGCCAGAAAAACGCCGCCAGAACCACCGGCGTAATGGCGGCTCCATAGACGGTGTAGGCATAGAGTGCCATGCGCAGGATGGACTCCGTATGGGCGGCGAGAACGAGCGCTATGATGCCCAGCGCAAAGACAATGAGCCGGGAGAGCACCAAGATTTCGCGCTCGCTGGCTTTGGGCCGGAGGAAGCGATGATAAATATCGTGGATCAAGTTGGCGGCGGGCGAGAAGAGGTAGTTATTCCCGGTGGAGATGACCTTGGCAAAGATGCCGCCGAGCAGCAGCGCGCCCAGCAGGGCGGGCAGGCCGCTGCGGGCGCTGATGGGGATGATGTCGCGGGGGTTGGCGTCGGTAAAGATAGCACTGCCGACAACAGCCAGGGCCACGATGACGGTCTCGAGCAGGATCGTGCCGACAATCCAGCCGCCGACAGCAATTTTAGCGTCGCGTTCCGAGCGGGCGGAGAAAAACTTCTGGTACATGGCTTGATTGCCGAGAATCAGAAAGAGTACGGGGAGAAAGAAGTTCAACGCTTGATACCATCGGAGGGGTCCGAGGACCGTGAAGTGGTTTTCCGGGAGGCTGGCGCGGACTTGCTGCCAGCCGCCGCCGTGTTCGATGAGAACCGGCAGGGCCAGGCAAGCGGTTACCGTTACCAGAAGGCCGATGACAAGATCGAGATAGGCCACCGAAGCCATGCCCGCGAGCGCGGTAAAGGTGATGACGAAGGCGGCCATGATGTACATGCCCTGCTCGGGGCTGATCTGGTCGGGAAAAATGAGGTGAAGGATGTCACCGCCGCCGCGGAATTGATAGCTGGTGATTCCGGTGTAGGCGATGACGATGGCCAAGGTGCCGAAGAGGCGAGCAAAGCGATTGTAGCGGGTTTCGAGCAGGTCGGGGACGGTGTACTGGGCAAAGCGGCGGGCGCGGCCGGCGATCAATGCGATCACAATCAGTCCGACCCAGCCCCCGGCAGGTAGCCACAAGGAAGCGAAGCCGTTCTTGAAGGCATTCTCGGCGCCTGCGAACAGGCTGCCGGCGCCGATCCAGGACGAGAGCAAGGTAAAGACCAACACCGGCCAGGCCAGGCGGCGGCCGGCGACCATGAAGTCGGCCTTGGTACGGATCTTGAAGCTCTGCCAGATGCTGACGCCGAGTAGCGTGACCAGGATGACGACCAGGATCGCAATGTAGAGTGTCGCTTCCGACATCGTGGCCGATTCCACCGGGGTCCGCTCGTCCGAAGTGTTCCCGAAACTTCCAGACGGCGGGCAGATAAGAAAACCTACTCCAGCTCGCCTGCACCGGAACTCGCAGGGGCAGGCTGAGGCAAGAGCCGTCCGAGAATCGTGGCGGGATCGAGGCCTGCCACTTCAATCAATTTGAGCGGGCTGTGCTCGCCAGCGGCTATCTTAATGGAACTCCGCGACACGCGCAAATGAGCGGCTAAGAGCGCCCGCAGCTCCTGGTTGGCCCGGCCCGCATGCGGCGGCGCGGTCACACGCACACGCAAGATGCCGTCGTGTACACCGGCAATTTCTTCCCGCCGCGCCCGCGCTTGCACTTTGACGCGAAACCGCACCACCCCACCCCGGGTCTCCACCCCCAGGGTCATGGCTTGGTCGGCCGGGGGCCGAAGAGGGCCGTGCCCAGGCGGACGGTAGTGGCGCCTTCCTCGATGGCCACTTCGAAATCGTGGCTCATTCCCATGGAAAGCTCTGTGAGGGTGAGGCCCGGAATCTGCCGGCGGGCAATTTCTTCCGCGAGTTGGCGCAGGCGGCGAAAGAACGGGCGCACCTGTTGGGGATCGTCGAAGTAGGGCGGCAGGAGCATCAGGCCGCGCAACTCGAGGTGCGGGAGCGCGGCGACCTGCTCGGCCAGCGGCGCGAGATCGGCTTCCGCGACACCGAACTTGGCAGGCTCGTCTCCGAGGTGAACCTGGAGCAGAACGGGGAGGCGCCTGCCAGCGGCGGCCGCCAACTGGTCCAGGCGGTGGGCCAAGCGGGAGGTGTCGAGCGATTCCACGCAGTCAAAGAGCTCGACCGCGCGGCGGGCCTTGTTGGACTGGA
The DNA here is from genome assembly GCA_046758465.1 of Terriglobia bacterium. Taxonomy (GTDB): domain Bacteria; phylum Acidobacteriota; class Terriglobia; order Acidiferrales; family 2-02-FULL-67-57; genus JBHIAG01. The sequence goes on from JBHIAG010000008.1 coordinate 28,232, forward strand.
GGTGGCCAACCAGGTGCCAAGTAGCGGCGGGCAGCGTAAGGGAGCGGCGCTTGGCCTCAAATTCCTGGACGCGGTTTTCCCCGAAGTGGCGGAGGCCGCAGCGATGGGCTTCGGCGATGCGGTCGGGGGTGATGGTCTTGGTGACGGCGACGAGGGTCACCGCATCGGTGCGGCCGGCACGGCGGCAGGCGACCTGGATGCGTTCCTGGACGCGTTGGAGGCGGGCGGCGAGCGTAAAAGCTTCCGGCATGGCGGTGACGGTACAGGCGGAAAAATTGTAACACCGAAGTCCGGATTCGCGTCTCAGTAGACGACGAGCATTTGCCATTCATGCTATACTGAGGTTGTTATCATGGTGCCGATCGATTACGAGCGTCGCGGGCAGCCGCGCATCAAGCCGGCGAAGGCAATTTTTGTCGAGTATCCCGGGTACCAAGCGCAGATACGTGATTTGAGCCTGGGCGGAGCCTTCATTGAAGACCACCGGCCCATTGCCCGGGGGCGCGTGGTGCAGATGCGGCTGCTGCTGGACGGCGGGACGCCCATCGTGGCGAAGGCCATCGTGCGCCGGGTCGAGCCGGACATCGGGATGGGCGTGGAGTTCATCGAGATGACCGCGGACGATCGCAACCGCTTGCGTGAGTTTGTCGGGGACACAGGCAAAATCGAACGTATCCAATCTTTCTAGTCTATCCGCCGCCCGCACGTACGTGTTCCTCACCTTCGAAGGCATTGACGGTTCCGGGAAGACCACGCAGCTCAAGCGGCTGGCGGCCTACCTGCGGCGGCAAGGGCTGCCGGTGGTGGAGACGCGCGAGCCGGGCGGGACACCGCTGGGCGAGCGCATCCGGGCGCTGCTGCTTCGCGGCGCGGGCCGCGGGATGGACGCGCGCACGGAACTGCTGCTGATGTTCGCGGCGCGGGCCGAGCACGTAGCACAAGTGATCCGGCCGGCACTAGCGGCGGGCAAAGTGGTGCTGTGCGACCGCTTCACGGATGCCTCACTGGCCTACCAGGGCTACGGGCGGGGGCTCGAACGGCGCTTCATCCGTGAGCTTGATCGGCTAGCCTGCCGCGGCGTGAAGCCCAACCTGACCTTCGTCGTTGACATCAACCCGCGCACGAGCCTACAGCGGGCCAAGCGCCGGAACCGGCGGGCCCGGGTCGGCACGGCGCGCTTCGAGCGCGAGACCCGCGCTTTCTACGAGCGCGTGCGGCGGGGTTACCAGGCGCTGGCGCGGGCCGAGCCGCGGCGGGTGCGGCAGGTGAACGGCGAGGACACAATCAAAAACATCCACCGGAAGATCGTGGCGCTGGTGGCCCGCCGGCTGGGTCTTCGGCCCCGCGGAAGAGAGCGCTAGGCGATGGGATTCGCCGAGTTTGTCGGGAACGCGAAAGGGGTCGCGGTGCTCACACGGATGCTCGCGCGAGAGCGTGTTCCCGCAACGCTGCTGTTGAGCGGGCAGAAGGGGGTAGGCAAGTTTACGCTGGCTACGATGTTTGCGCGGGCGCTGCTGTGTGAACGCGAGAAGAGGGATTTCTGCAGCGGCTGCGAGAGTTGCCGGGTCCTAGCGGCGCTCGATGATCTACCGAACCTGCTCGCGCAGGCCCGAGCAGCCCGCGGGCGCGCTGACCCGGAAGAGGTCCCGCTGGTGCTTCAGCCGCACCCGGACGTTTCGGTGCTGGTGCCAGACCCGACCTACATTCGAATGAGTCAGATGCGCGCGGCGCGGCGGCTCGCCTACAGCGCGCCGAGGCGAAGGCGACGCGTCATCATCATTGATGACGCCGAGCGGCTGCGAGTGGACTTCGCGAGCACGTTGCTGAAGGTACTGGAAGAGCCGCCCGCGCACACGCACTTCGTGCTGATCGCCCATGCACCGCTGGAGCTGCCGGCTACGATCCGGTCGCGGACGGTGCCGCTGCATTTTGCTCCGCTCACCCAGCAAGCGATCGAAGCCTACCTGGCCCAGCAGCGGCCGAAGCTGGCGAAGAAAGACCGCGCGCTTGTAGCCAGTGCGGCGGCTGGGAGCCTGGGAACAGCGTTGCGTTTCGACCTGGAGCATTACCGAGCGGTGCGGCGGGCAGCGCTGTGCTATCTCCGGGCGTCCATACGGCCCGACGGCCCGTATGGGAGAGGCGTGGGCCCGGCTACCAGAGAGGAATCCTACCCGACGGAATTGTTTGCGGCGACGGCGGAGCTGGCCGGACGTGCGCGGCGGGAAAGCGCCGAGGGAGCGGGCGGAGAGCGGGCGGAGTTTGAATTTTCGCTGGACTTGTTGTATAGTCTGCTTAGTGACGTCCTGTATTTGAAAGCCGAGGCGTCAGACCTCGGATTGCACAATCCAGACGTCCGAAGCGAGCTCGAGCGCTTCAGCCACCAAATTGATTGGCCCTGGGTAGCTGGAAAGGTTTCGGGGCTGGATCGCATCAAGCGCCGGCTGCGGCGGAACCTCAACCGACAGCTTGCCCTGGATGCGCTAGCGCAGGGCGGGCTGGCAAGTAAATTGGGCGAATCAGGCGAGCCTGCGGGTGCATCTTAGTTAGTAGGTAAGCAAAGCGGGAAGGTTTGAGCCGCATACTGGATGCTCGGAGCGGGCGTTCGGGCAACTTGAGGGCGAAATAAGACGTCCTACTTCTTAGCAAGGAGCCAAAGCACGTGAATCGCCGATTGATCCGACCCACACTGGCCGACGTAAAGGAGCAGTACGGCGGCGGACCACGCAAGAAGCCGGTTCCGCCGGAGCAGACGCAGGCGGAATCGTACTACTACCTCAAGCAGATGCAGGCCAAGACGCCGATGGTGGTGGTGTTGACCGATGGCGAGGTCATTCGCGGCACCGTCGAGTGGTACGACAAGAACTGCATCAAGATCACGCGTACCAGCCAGCCCAACCTGCTGCTCTACAAGTCCGTCATCAAGTACCTATACAAGGACACGGACGGGGCGGGCGCAGCCCGTCAGGAAGAGCCGGAGCTGGAAACAGCGGCGGTGGGCGAGCACCACAAGTAAACTCAGGTGGGAGCCGCCTCGGGGCGCGGCTCTTTCCTACCCTTCTTTTTGCTCGCGGATGGAGTAGGTGAGCAAGCTCTTGGCCACGCGCACGCCGGCGCGGTTCCAGACGTCTACCTCGCCCACGGCGAGGCGGCGGCCTTTGCGGAGCACGCGGGCCTCGGCACGCAAGCGTCCGCGGCTGTGGGCGGCGAGGTAGTTGATGCTCATCTCCACGGTGGCCATGCGGGTGGTGGGTGGAACCAGGGTGAAGAGCGCCATCGCCAGCGCGGTGTCAGCCAGAGTAGCGATGATGCCGCCGTGGACGGCGCCTTGCGGGTGCAAATGCTGCTTGCGGGCGTCAAGCAGGAGCGTGGCGCGGCCGGGGGCGAGACGCGCCAGCTTCATTCCCATCTGACGCGCAATTTCCACCTGCTGGAAGGTACGACGAATCCGGGCGAGGTGTCGTTGGCGCGCGCTGCGTTTGCGGCCCATGACAGGTTAGGCGGCGGTGAAGCCGGCGTCGAGTGGGATAGCCGCGCCGGTCATCCAGGAGGATTCATCAGAAGCCAGATAGAGGGCGAGGTGGGCAACGTCTTCCGGCTGGCCGATGCGGCCAACGGGCAACTGCTCGATGCGGCGGCGGCGCTCGGCTTCGGGGTCGCCGCTCTGGCGGAGCAGGGTTTCGACCAGGGGAGTCTCGACGATGCCGGGGCAGATGCAGTTGACGCGGATGTTATCGGGGCCGAGGTCAAGGGCCAGGGCGCGGGTGAGCAAGGTGACGCCGCCTTTAGAGGCGGCATAAGCGACGCGGCGCTTCATGCCAACCAGGCCGAGGATGGAGCCGATGTTGATGATGGAGCCGCCACCGGCACGGCGGAGAGCGGGAATGGCCGTGCGCGAGACCAGAAAGACGCCTTTCAGGTTGACGTTGATGATGGCGTCCCAGTCGGCCTCGCTGGTTTCCTCGGCGGTGGCGGCGAGCCAGAGGCCAGCGTTGTTGACAACCACGTTCAAGCCACCCACAGTCTCGACGGCGCGAGTGATGAGCCGTTTGACATCGGCGGCACGGCTGACGTCGCAGGGTTGAGCGAGCGCACGGCCGCCGGCGGCGGTGATGGCGCGCTGCACTTCTTCGAGGGACTGGGAGCGGCGGCCGGCGAGGACCACAGCCGCACCTTCGCGGGCAAAGAGTTCGGCGCAGGCACGTCCGATGCCGGTGCCGGCACCGGTGATGAGAGCGACTTTGTTTTGGAGGCGCACCGAAAGCTGTGTCTGTACGTCTAAAGGGTTTGAGGAATCTAGCACGGGTATGCAGCGGTGTCGAGAAGGACATGAGGAAGAACCTCAGGGGCTTCTCGCAAGAACGCGGGATCTCCGCTCGGCTGTGCCTGGCTCCGAAAAGCCCTTGAATTTTAAGGCGGCTCATGGCGGGGTTTCCCGCAAACTACGCGGGATCTCCGAAAAACTTCGCCCCGCCAAGACAAGAACTGTCTGGTAGCCGCCAGGCAAGAGTCTGGTTGAGAGGCTGCGAAGGGTCTGCTAGAGTCAGGTTCGCTTCAGGGAAGGCCAGAATACGGGCAGATAAGCGTTCCCACTCCAGCCCTTCGACTGGGCTCAGGGCAAGCCAGGGCCGCACCCACCCCTTGCGGGATGGGGCAAGTTGAGGTACGGGCTAAAGCCCGTACCCACCAAAAACAGATGCGGGCAGGCATCGAGCGATGAGGATTGGGATTACCTGTTATCCGACGTATGGCGGCAGCGGGGTGGTGGCCACGGAGCTGGGGATGGAGCTGGCGGCGCGGGGCCACGAAGTGCACTTCATCACCTACGCGCTGCCGAGCCGGCTGGCTGAGTTGCCGGATGAGCCCGCGGTGGCGAGCCGGGTGAGCTTCCACGAGGTCGAAGTGAGCCACTATCCGCTGTTCGACTATCCGCCCTACGAGTTAGCGCTGGCGACACAGATGGCTGAAGTGGCCGAGCACTACCAGCTCGACCTGCTGCACGTGCACTATGCGATTCCGCACTCGGTGAGTGCGCTGCTGGCGCAGCAGATGCTGAAGCCGCGGCGGCTGCCGTTTGTGACCACGCTGCACGGCACCGACATCACGCTGGTGGGGCAGGACCGTTCATATCTGCCGATCACGCGGTTTGCGATTGAACAGAGCGACGGGGTGACGGCGGTATCGGAGTATTTGCGGCAGGTCACAGTACAAAACTTCAACCTGCGCAAACCCATCGAGGTGATCATGAACTTCGTCAACTGCGAGCGTTACCAGCGGCAGGCGAACGCGAGGTTGCGGGCGCAGTTTGCGCGGCCGGAGGAGTGTATCCTGGCACACCTGTCGAACTTTCGCCCGGTGAAGCGGCTGCCAGACGTGATTGAAGTGTTTGCACGAGTGCGGCGGGCGCGGCCGGCAAAGCTGTTGTTGATCGGCGACGGCCCGGAGCGGCCGAACGCCGAGTGGCTGGTACGCGAGAAGGGTTTGACGGAGGACGTCCACTTCCTGGGGAAGCAGAACCGGGTGTACGAGAAGCTGGCGCTGGCGGACCTGTTTTTGCTGCCGAGCGAGCTGGAATCGTTCGGGCTGGCGGCGTTGGAGGCGATGGCGTGCGAAGTGCCGGTGATTGCGACGCGGGTGGGAGGCGTGCCGGAAGTGATTACGGACGGGGAGAGCGGCTATTTGGTGGCGGTGGGCGACGTGGAGACGATGGCGGCGCGGGCGCTGGCATTGCTGACCGACCCGGAGCGGGCGCGGGCGCTGGGGGAGCGTGCGCGGGCGGCGACGCAAAAGCGGTTCTGCTCGACCCTCATCATTCCCCGCTATGAAGCCTTCTATCAGCAAGTGCTGGAGCACGCGCAGTAGGCCACTAGAAACCGAAACTCGAAACTCGGAATACCTCAGGGGCCGAAGCCCCTGTTTTTTGCCTTCTGTTTCGGCACGGCTCAAGCCGTGCCCTGACGAAGCGGCAGGGGGTCCTTCGGCTTCGCTCAGGGCAAGTGGTGAGCGATGATCAGTGATAAAAACAAAGGCACACCACAGAGACACAGAGGACACGGAGAAAGCACAGAGAAATAGAGGAAGGCCCGACGGGCTGTGACGTACGGGCTAAAGCCCGCACACGATTAAACCGGGAAAAGCCGACGAGGAATGCCGCCGCCGGTCCCGAAGCTTCGGGAGCGTCCAGAGGCATTCCTCGCCGCTACCAACACCCGCCCAAGCAAAAGGCGGGTTAGAGGTGGCGGAGTTCGTCTTCGGAGAGGCCGAAGTAGTGGCCAAGTTCGTGGAGGACGGTGAGGCGGACCTGGTAGCGGATTTCGTCGTCGGTGGTGCAGATGGCTTCGATGTTTTTCTGGTAGAGGGTGATGCGGTCGGGGGCAGCCAGGGGGTCGAAAACGCTTTTGCGGGTGCGGGGGACGCCCTGGAAGACGCCCAAGATGAGCCGGCCGGTAGGAGGCCGATGGCGGTGCGGCGGCGTGCGGGGCCGCGGGGCGTCCTCGATGAGGACGACGATGTTTTCCAGTTTGCGGCGGAAGCGGGCGGGGAGGGAGTCGAGAGCTTCAGCGACCAGTTGTTGAAAGCGGCGGCGGTGCATTGCAGGCATGAGCTTACGTCAGCGGAAGCAGGGAGTGGGAGATCCTTTGCCTTCCTCAGGGGCTAAAGTCCCTTTGTTTGTGGGCCAAAAATGGCGGGGCTAAAACCCCACCCCGCCAAAGGCCAGCAGGGAAAAACTAGCCTGCCCTACAACGTTCCCGCTAGGCCAGTTGGCGCAGGAAGTAACCCACGGCGTAGGCTACGACCGCCGCAATCGAACCAATCAGCAGCATCTCGAACGCGCTGGTAACCCAGCGGGCGCGGGTGACGAGAGTGCGCAGGCTGCCGACGGCAAACAGGGTGGCAGCGGTGGCCAGACAGGAGGCCAAGAAAATGTGGTCGCCGTGGACAAACCAGAAGGGCAGCAGCGGGACGCTACCGGCAGCGACGAAGGCGAGGAAGATAGCAGCCGCGTGCCCGGCGGCGTGCAAGCGGCTTTCGCTCACGACGCCGCTTATGCTCAATTGATAGTCCTGCTCGGAGCGCGTGCCGAGATAGTTGCCGGCGCCCATGGCAAAACCGTCGGCGAGCAGGTTGGCGAGGCCGAGAATGATGGCCACGCGCGGGCTGAGGGCGGCGCCGGTGACTCCGCTGACGACGGCGAAGGTGGTGATGATGCCGTCGTTGGCGCCGAAGACTAGGTCGCCAATGTGGTGTGCCCAAGAGGGCCAAAAGCCGAACGAGCCGGGTGGGGCCTGTGTCTGCATGGGGTTGCGCCTCATGGTTTCAGGTTTTGCATTGCGCCCTGGATTCTACGCCGGGGGAGTGGGTAAGGGATAGCAAGAGGGAAGGCGGAGAGGGTCACTGGGCACCGGGTCGCAAGGGGCTAGGCGGTGAGGTCAGCTAGGAAGGCGTGCCAGGGTCTCCCCGGGACGGGCAAAGAGCTTGCGGTACCGTTTTGTACTTCCGCGTACTTCCTCCCTTACCGCCAGCTACCGCGCTGTGGGGGGAACGCGGTCCTGGGAGTGGGCTAGGCGGGGGTGAGTTCGGGGAGTTCGATGCGGACATGGGTGCCTTGGCCGGGGCGGGAGTCGATACGGAGGAGGTAGTCGCTGCCGTACAGGAGCTTGAGGCGCTCGGAGATGTTGCTCATTCCGATGCCACTCTGGTAGATGGCGGCAATGCGGTCGGGTGGGATGCCGACACCGTTGTCTTCGACTTCGATCACGAGTCGTCCGTTGGCGCGCGCAGTGCTCAGGCGGATGTAACCGCCTTCAATCTTCTCACTGAGGCCGTGGCGGATGGAGTTCTCGACAATCGGCTGCAGCAGCATGCTGGGAACAATCGCATCGAGCGAATCCTCTTCCACCTGTTTGAAGAATTGCAGCTTCTCGGGCCCAAAGCGTTCCACTTCAATGGCAAGGTAGTCATCGATGAACTGCAGCTCTTCGCGCAGGGGGACAAAGGTTTCGTGCTTGCGCAGCAGTTGGCGGAGAATGTTGGAAAGCTTCACCACCAGCCCGCGCGCCGTTTCTCGATCGACGCGAATCAGGGAGGCCACGGTGTTGAGCGTGTTGAAGAGGAAGTGGGGATTGATCTGGCTGGTCAAGGCTTCCATGCGCGCTTGCAGCAGCAGGCGGTCCTGCTCTTTGAGTTTGAGTTGTAGGCGTGTGTTGTTCCAGATCATCAGCGGGATGGCCACCGCCGTCACAGTCGTGACCACGACCAGCAGCAGCCAAATGGGCTGCGGTGTGTCAACGTAGTAGAGCTTGCCCGGGAACGCGCGACCCAAGCCGATGCGCGCTAGCTCCAGCAGCACGCAGGCAAGCAGCGCCAGCATCTGCCAATCCCCCTGGCCGCGGAGCAGGAGGTCGCGCAGCCAGCGCGGAATGCTCAAGTAGACGAAGGGCCCGAAGCGCCACACCTGCTCCTTGTTGCGGCACAACTGCCGCAACATCCCGCCCACGGCCCCGCAGCCAGCAGCAAACGGGAGCGACAGCAACTCATAATTGAAGAACGCCGGCAACGCCGCCAGCGCTCCTACCATCACGCCGGTGACTCGCCCTCCCACCAGCCCGGCGATCATCGCGCCTTCCAGGCTGATGTCAGTTGCCCGGTAGCCGAGCAGAATCCGTATCAACACCCCCAATGCCACCAGCGGTCCGAACAGCAACACGAATAAAATTTTTCGGTCGAACTCGCGCTGCTCCTTGAACAGCAGGCGCTGGAAAGTGGTCAGGCGCGCCAGCAGCGCTGCGAGTGACGACGCCACGCCCAACTTCACCAGCAGCGTGAAGACAACGTCTTTGAGCGGAAGTTCCGGACCCATGGGCGTCAGGGTGGTTGGGGCCTGTTACGGCGACTACGGTAGCCGAAGGTGAGGAGTTTGTAAAGCGAGCCGCAGCACTGCGGCTTGCACAGTTGCTAGGGCTGGGGCATCGAGATAAAATGGTGTTTCAGCAAATGCTCCGCAAGCCCAAACGAGCGCTGCGCGTGCGCAAAGTTGCCGCAGCACACCTGCCCACGCGCTTCGGCAGCTTCCGCATCGTGGGGTTCAAAGGCCCTAGCCCGCAGGATGCGGCCGTGGCCCTCATCAAAGGCAATCTGCGGCGCGCGGCGGCGCCCCTCGTGCGCGTCCACTCACAGTGCCTGACCGGCGACGTCTTTCATTCCCTGCGCTGCGACTGCCGCGCCCAACTCGAACTCTCCCTCCGGCGCATCGCACGCGCCGGTACCGGCGTCCTCCTCTACCAGCCGCAGGAAGGCCGCGGCATCGGCCTGCTCAAGAAGCTCCAGGCCTATGCCCTTCAAGATCGCGGTGCCGATACCGTCGAAGCCAACCGCCGCCTTGGCTTCGCCGCCGACTTGCGCGACTACCGCTTCGCCGCCGCCGCCTTGCGCGCCCTGGGGCTGAAAAAGATTCGTCTGCTCTCCAACAACCCCGACAAAGTGCGCGCCCTGGAAACCGCCGGCCTTGAGATCACCCAACGCCTCCCCTGCCAGCCCCGGACTACCCGTGTCACCCGCGCCTACCTGCGCGTCAAGAAAGAAAAACTCGGCCACCTCCTCGCCCTCTAAGCACGAGGCCGGAGGCAAGAGGCAGGAGGCACGGGGCACGACGCACGAATCACGGCCTACTGACCGCTGACCGCTGACGGCTGCCCGCTGCCTACTCAAACACCCCCGCCACTCGCCGGTAGGCTTGATGAATAGAGGATCCCCAATAGGCCCAAAAGCCCAATACAATAGCGGCTGCCCATAAAGCAAAGACCACATACAAGGGAACTGCACCGATTTTCTGAAATAGAATGAGATTCGGATAGCCCGCAACCCACAGATATAGAGTAAATGTAGCGACGAACACAGTTAGCAAGTCATATTTGATAAAAACCGCTGCTAGGATTCCCCCAATGACGAAATAAAGCAATAGCGTTGCTGGCCACGGATGGAGCCAGAAATGCCAGCCAATTAGCAGCAATGAATTCCATAATCCAACTCCCAGGATGGCAACAGTTGTATAGCCTCGCGCTCGGAACAAGACGCACAACGGGAGTGCTACACCGATCAAAGTCGTCGCAACAGACCACATGAATGCCCGAGCCAGTGCATACAAGGCTGGTGACCATGACTGGGCAGGAAAGCCAACAACATCAGGATCAAGCCAACACAATTGTTCCCTCATCGCCAATTCTAAAAGTACGTTGTGTAAGCCGAGTAATGCGAATCCTGCCAGAGCTCCACGCAACAGGCCCAGCCCCAGAGAAACCCGCAAACGGTTCCAGTTTACTCCTGCACTGAGAGCAAACAGTCGTGTTGGAAACTTCCGTCTCAACAGAGTTCTGATACCGCCAATCCATATGAAGGCAGTCGCAATGGTCATCATAAAAACAAATAGTAGGTTTTGAACCGCTGATCCTTCCTCCCATAGTGGTGACAATGCCACCCATCCCTCAGCAGAGACGTATAGCAAAGAGACCACCAGCACAGGTTTCCATTGAATGAGGAGCTGCATGCGGAAACCAGCAAGTAGGAAGACCGCGAGGGCCATGACAGCTGCCGTTGTCGCAGACCACCACCACTCTGGGGTGTCGAGAGAGGCCGTTTCAAGCGAGGTTTGTGGCCCGATTGACTCCATCTCGCGCTGCACTCGCGCTAGGTGCCCACCCAGCACCTCATATTTGAAAACTTCCCTTCTTCCGTCGGTAACGTGCTGAGAGGCCAGTATCAACTCGTATTTCCAGCGCCCTTCTTCCTTCCCAAGGTGCTCGGTATCTATGACGACATGGCGGCTGGTAGCTCCGAAAACTTCCTCTAGGGTCCCGAAGCCCGCAGCTCTCAAGTCCTCCAAGGCTGGCGGTGACGAAGAAACTGGCGGTAATGTAGAGGCATCCCGGGAAAATGCGAAAAGTTCTCCGCTGGTAGCATCGATTCCGTAGGTTTGGGCAATATCCTCGTTGCCTGAATCGTTGGCTCCGACGATCCATCTTACGGGTCGCTCTTTGGGTAGTTGCTTGAGTGCTCTGTCACGTTCGTTTGGCCATAGCAGATCGGACCAGTTCGGCATGGCCAGTCCGAC
>JBHIAG010000009.1:0-39248 GCA_046758465.1 Terriglobia bacterium
CCTGCGCGCTCGAGTTCATCCACACCTACTCGCTCATCCACGACGACCTGCCCGCCCTCGACAACGACGCGCTGCGCCGCGGCCGACCCACGTGCCACAAAGCGTTTGGCGAGGCGGTCGCCATCCTGGCCGGCGATGCCCTGCTCACGCTTGCCTTTGAAACCCTGGCACGCATAGCGCGGCCCGCCGCCGAGCAAAAAGTCCTGCTCATCGCCGAGCTGGCCGCCGCCGTCGGCACTGAGCGGGGAATGATTGGCGGGCAAATCGCCGACCTCGAAGCCGAGGGCCAAGCCGTCACCTCCGAACAGGTCGAGGCCATCCATAGCGCCAAAACCGCGGCCCTCATCCGCGCTGCCGTGCGCGCGGGCGCGCACTACGCTGGCGCCAGCGCCGACCAGTTGGAGCGGCTCTCGCGCTTTGGCCAGCACCTCGGCCTCGCCTTCCAGATCATTGACGATTTGCTCGACGTCCAAAGCTCGCCCGAGCACCTCGGCAAATCCACGCGCCCCGTCCCGAAGCTTCGGGATTCGGGGGACGCTGCGCGCCGCAAAGCCACCTATCCCGCCGTTGTGGGCCTGGAGCGCGCGCACACGCTGGCCCGCGAACTCATCGAGCAAGCCACTGCCGAACTTGCCCCGCTCGGCCCCCGTGGCCAGACTCTTCAGGAGCTGGCCCACTACCTGCTCGCCCGCACGCAATAAGCCACCTAGGATGGGCAGCCCCGCTCTGCACTGCGGGCGGGACGCCTAGCCTATGAGCAATCTACCCCAGCCGCAGGCAGGCGGAGGCAGGCCCCGCCACCGGCGGGGCAGGCTTGACACCCGCCCACGAAAAGGTTTCTCATAGGCCAGCTTCCAGGCAATGCAGAACCTTCTAGACCGCTTCCTGGCGAGTGAGGCACAGTTTTCCACCCGCTGCGCTGTCGTCGTCCAGAACGAGACGCGGCTCGAGGAGTTCACCTATGCCGACCTACGCCACCTCGCCGCCGCCGCCCGCGCTGCGCTGCACGTCCGCGGCATCGCGCCCGGCGACCGCTGCGCCCTGCTGGCCCCCAACCACGCCCGCTGGTGCGCCGCCTTCCTGGGCATCATCGGGCTCGGCGCCGTCGTCGTACCACTCGACACCACCCTGAACCCCGACCAACTCGCCACCCTGCTGTGCGACGCTGGCTGCCGCGCCCTCTTCACCTCCAAGGAGCACTTGGCTGCCGGGCGCGCCGCCGCCGAATCCTGCCCCGACCTGGACCACATCCTTGTGCTGGAAGAGCTCGCCGCGCCGCCTGACCCGGCCGTCCTCTCCCCGTCTCCGGCTCGGCCGGATGACCTGGCTGCCATCCTCTATACCTCCGGCACCACCAGCGACCCGAAGGGGGTCATGCTGACCCACGCCAACCTGCTCGCCGAAATCGAGGCGGCTCTTCAGGTGGTCAAGCTGAACGCGGACGACGCCGTCCTCGGCGTCCTGCCGATGTTCCACGTGCTGGCGCTGATGGCCAACTTCTGGCTGCCCATGGCGGTTGGTGCCTGCGTGGTTTACCTGCAAAGCATCAGCTCGGCCGAAATCCTGCGTGCCATGCGCGAACGCCAGATCTCCGCCTTCTGCGTCGTCCCGCAGTTTTTCTACCTCATCCACCAGCGCCTCAGCGAGCAGGTACAAGCGGCCGGGCGGCTGCGGGGCTGGCTGTTCCGGCTCTTGTTGGTTGCCAACGGTTTCGCGCGCACCCTGGGGCTCAACTTCGGGCCGCTCGTGTTTCGCCGCGTGCACGCGCTCTTCGGCCCGCGCATGCGCCTGCTCATAACCGGCGGCTCGCGCTTCGACCCTGGCGTGGCCCGCGACCTGCACCGCCTGGGCTTCAATCTCCTCCACGCCTACGGCCTCACCGAAACCAGCGCCGCCGCCACTTTCACCCCCATCAACGACAATCGCATCGGCTCAGTCGGCCAGCCGCTTCCCGGCATCGAGGTCAAAATCCTACCCGCCGAACTCCCCTTCGCCGATGACACGAGAAGCGGCGAAATTGCCATCCGCGGGCCCATCGTCATGCTCGGCTACTACAACCGCCCCCAGGCAACCGCCGAGGTCGTCGAGGACGGCTGGCTGCGCACCGGCGACCTCGGCTATCTCGACCCCGCCGGCCACCTGTTCATCACCGGACGGAAAAAAGAAGTCATCGTGCTCAGCTCCGGCAAGAACATCTACCCCGAGGAGATCGAAGCCCACTACGCCCACTCGCCCTACATCAAGGAACTCTGCGTGGTGGGCCGGGCGAGTGCGGCGGGCGAGCCGCTCGCCCAGCGCCTCCACGCCGTGCTCGTGCCGAACTTCGACGCGCTGCGGGAGCGGAAGGTGGTCAATACCCGGGAGGTCCTTCGCTACGAGATCGAATCGCTCTCCCTCGCACTCCCCAGCCACAAGCGCGTCTTGAGTTATGAGCTCTGGCCTCACGAGCTGCCGCGCACCACCACGCGCAAGTTGAAGCGCTTTGAGATTGAACAAGCCCTGGCTGCCCGCGCCCCGGAAAGCGGCGCCGCAGCCGCCGCCCGCGCCCTCACCCCGGAAGAACGCGCCTGGGCCGCTGAACCCCGCGTCGCCCGCGCCCTCACCCTCATCGCCCGCGCTGCCCCGCGCCCGGCCGGCGCACTCCCCCCGAACGCCAACCTCGAACTTGACCTGGGGCTGGACTCGATGCAACGCGTCGAACTCTTCCTGACGCTGGAGCAAGAGTTCGGCGTGGAACTCGACCAGGAGGTCAGCCAGCGCATCTATACCGTGCACGAACTCGTCGAAGCCTTCCTCGCACCCGCACCCCCGCCCTGCGGGGCCGAGCGGGCGGCCGCGCCCCCGCGGCCCGCCTGGGATACCCTGCTGGCGGCAGCACCCGCCGACGAGCCAGCTTTCTCTCACATTCTCAAACCCAAGCGGCTCCTGGCCGTCGCTATTTTCGCTCTCATGCGCATCATCTACGGCCTGGCACGCCTGTTGCTGCGCCTGCGGGTCGAGGGCCTGGAACACTTGCCCCGTCAATACGGACAGGGCCTGCCGCGCCACCAACCCTTCATCCTCTCGCCTAACCACCAGAGCTACCTCGACGCGTTTTTGCTGTGCAGCGCACTGCCCTTCGGAATATTTCGCCGGCTCTTCTTTTTGGGCGCCAGCGAGTACTACGAAACCCGCCTGATGCGCTGGCTCGCACGCTTGTGGAACATCATCCCGGTGGACCCGGACACGAACCTGGTGCGGGCGATGCAAGCCGGAGCCTTTGGCCTGCGCCACGGGAAGGTTCTGATCTTGTTCCCCGAGGGCGAGCGCTCGATTGACGGCGAGGTGAAGACATTCAAGAAGGGCGCCGCCATCTTGGCAACGCATCTGCAAGTAGGGATCATCCCGGTCGCCCTCGACGGCGTCCACGAGGTCTGGCCGCGCGGGCGTCGCCCGCAACGCCTGGCGCGGGTCCGCATCCGCATCGGGGCTCCCTTGCCGCCGCCTCCCCCAACCCCGCTCGGCGGGGAAGAGGCCGAGGGGACGTACGCCCGCCTCACCGCCGCCCTGCGCGACCGCGTCGTCAAAATGCTCGAAAGCTTGCGCCGCCTGCGAGCTGCCTCTAGAGGCTCTGCATGAGTCGCGCTTGTCTTGGGTAGGGCAAGGCCTTGCGCCTTGCCGCTCTTGCCTTGCCCTCGTAGACGCGAAGATGAAAACGACAGGGCCGGTAGCGGCGAGGAATGCGTTTGGTCCCGCTCTGCGGGACCGCATTCCTCGTCGGCTTTTTGGGGACAAACCGACGACGAAGCCTCCGCCTTCATCGCCGCTACCTGTACCCTCACCCTGCCCTAGGCTAACCGCTCTCGACACCGTGCCGCTCCCACCGTATGCTGTGCGCGAATGCAGCGGACTCGGTTGGACAAATTGGTGGTAGAGCGCGGGCTGGCGCCGACGCGGAAAAAAGCACAGGCGCTGATCCTGGCCGGGCAGATTCACGTCAATGGCGGCCGGGCTGAGAAAGCCGGAACGCTGGTTCCGGCCACCGCCGCGGTTGAACTGGTCGGCACCCGGCCGCGTTACGTGGGTCGCGGCGGACTGAAGCTCGAAGGCGCGCTCGAAGATTTCAGCCTCGCTCCCAGCGGCAAAGTCTGCCTCGACATCGGTGCCTCCACCGGCGGCTTCACTGACTGCCTGCTCCAACACGGCGCACGCAAAGTTTTCGCCGTGGACGTCGGCCGTGGCCAGCTCGACTGGCGGCTGCGGCGCAACCCGCGCGTCACCTTGCTTGAAGGCAAAAACGCGCGCTACCTCAAACCCGACGAGCTCGGCGAGCCGGTGGATTTCATCACGATTGACGTCGCCTTCATCTCCGTGGAAAAAATCCTCCCCGCCGCCGTCGCCTGCGCCCATACGGGCACCGGCGCTGACTTGCTGATTCTCGTCAAGCCGCAGTTCGAGCTGGCGCGGCGCCAGGTGGGCAAAGGCGGCATCGTGCGCGATCCGGCCCTGCAGCAGCAGGCGGTGGAAAAGATTGCCCGGGCGGCCCGCCAACTTGGGCTTGAGGTTTGCGGCGTGCGCGAAAGCCGCCTGCGCGGCGCCCCGAAGCTTCGGGGCAACCGCGAGTTTTTTCTCCTCGCCCACCTCGCAAAGGAAAAAACTTAGCTTTCGGTGGCACCGGCCTCTGGCCGGTGCGTTTTAGCTTCCCAGTGGCAGAAGCCACTGGGCTGAACCCGGGGGGAGTTCTTTCACCAGTTCAGCCTACGGGCTTCGGCCCGTGGGTAACTTCTTCGGTGAGACGCCCTCAGCGGCTAAAGCCGGAGGTGAAAAGGCAAGGTATAACGTCAGGGCTTCCCGCAATCCCGAAGCTTCGGGACGGGGCTTCGAAAAGCCCTGACCCGCCAAAGCACAGAGAGTCCGCGCTAGGTTGAGAAAAAACCGGGGCACGCCTCGAAGGTCTGCGCTAAAATGCGGCCTGCCGCTATGCCCATCCGCGCGGTTGGTATCATCTCGAAGCCCAAGCCCGAGGACATCTGCCCGCTCGTGCCGGGCCTGCTCGACTGGTTGGCCCACCGCAAGCTGCGCGCGCTCTTCGACCAGGAAACCGCCCGGTGCCTGGGCCGCTCGGATGGGCACCCGCGCGAGGAAATCCCCAGGCAGGTGGACTTGCTGGTGGTGCTGGGCGGCGACGGCACGCTGCTGGCGGCGGCCCGGCTCGTGGACGAGCACAAGGCTCCCATCCTGGGTGTGAACCTGGGCGCCCTCGGCTTCCTGACCGAAATCACCCTAGACGAACTGTACCCGGTGCTCGAAGACGTCCTGGCCGGCCGCCACCACACCAGCCGCCGGCGCATGCTGGAAGCGGAAGTCCGCCGCGGGGAGACGGCCGTGGCCAGCTATCGGGCGCTGAACGACGCGGTGCTGCACAAGGCGGCGCTGGCGCGCATGATTGACTACGCGGTCGCGATTGACGGTGCCTTCGTTTCGCTGTTTCGCGCCGACGGCCTCATCATCTCCACGCCCACCGGTTCAACCGCCTACTCGCTGGCCGCGGGTGGCCCCGTCGTCTTCCCTTCGCTCGACGCCTTCCTGATTACGCCCATTTGCCCGCACATGCTCTCCAACCGGCCACTCGTCATTCCCGACACTGCCGAGATTCAAGTGCAACTCAAGTCGGCTGCCGAATCCGTCTACCTCACTGTGGACGGCCAGGTAGGAATGAAGTTGCGCGACGGCGACCAAGTGGCGGTGCGCAAGTCCAACCGCTTCATCGAGCTCGTTACCTCACCCGAGCGGAACTATTTCGAACTCCTGCGCAACAAGCTCCGCTGGGGCGAGCACCACTAAGCCGTTATCCGGGAGCTTGGTCAGGACACGGCTTCTCGGAGCCCCGTCCTGAAGCTTCGCGATTTGCGGGGAGCCGTGCCATTAAGGACCAAAAAAAGAACACGGCTTTAGCCGCTGAGGTGCTTTTTTGTGGGCTCTTCGAAAATATCCTCTCGGCGGACGAAGCCTGCCGCTAGCCGGGGCTGGAAGCCCGCCGACGTGCCCAGAGCCAGGTGGCGGCGGCGAGCAGAATCGTAATCCCCAGAATGATGAACTCGGCGCGCCCCATCCGCAACAACAACACCAGACAAAACGCGATGCCCAAGAAAGAGAACACCCCTGCCGCCGGCAGCCGAAATGCCGGGGCTTCCCGCCAGCGCCGCCGAAAGATCAGCAGGGCGGCGCAGGTCGAAGCATAGACCAGCAGGCGCGCCACCGCCGACAGCCCCGCGTTCCACCGGAACCCACCTACCTCCTGGAATGCCCCTACCACTGCCAGCGCCCACGACAGCCCTGCGTAGGCGAGGATGGAAACGTGCGGCGTACGAAAGCGCGGATGGACAGCACCGAAAAATCGTGGAAAGTCGCCGCGTTCGGCGAGCGCATAGGTGAGCCGCGGTGTATTCAGCATCGTCCCGCTGAGCTGCCCGTACATTGAAATCAAAGCTCCCACGGCCAGCAGAAGTCCGCCGGCGCGGCCGAGAAACTCGCTAGCCGCCGTAGCGAGCGGCCGGTCGGTGAGGGCGTCCAGCGTCACCGTGCCCACCACCACCGTCTGGATGAGAGTGTAAAGAACCGCCGCCAGTCCCAGGGCGGCCAGAACCGCGAAGGGCGAATCGCGCGTGGGATGCTTGAGTTCTCCCGCCGGGATCAGCGCCGCCTCAAACCCGCCGTAGGCGTACACGAGCAGGAGAATCGCCTCCGTCCAATTCCCAACGCCGGCCGAGACGCTGACCTGGAAGTGTTCTCCGCGGAGAAAGAACAAGCCCACCACGACGAACACACCCAACGGGAGCAACTTCGCCACCGCAAGCATGTCGCTGACGTGGGCGCCCTGGCGGACGCCGCGGTAGTTGATGACGGTCAGAAAGCCGAACATCAACGTGAGTAGCACCAGGCGCACCTTGAGCCCACTCGCCGGGCTCCACAACTCCGCCAGATAGGAGACGAAGAGGTTGGCGTTGGCCGCCGCCGCCGTGATCCGCACCAGCCAAGTAATCCAACCCACTTGCAGCCCGACGAACTGGCCGAAAGCTTCCCGCGCATAGAGATAAGGTCCACCGGCTTCCCGAAAGCGCGAGGCCACCTCCGCAAAGCAGGCCGCAATCACCAACATGCCCGCCGCAGCCAGCACATAGGCCAGCGGACTCACCCCGCCAAGCAACCGCGCAATGATGGTGGGCAGGCCGAAGATGCCGCTGGCGATAATCATGTTGAGCACCAGCGCGGTCAGGTCCCAGCGCCCCAGCGCGCGGATCAGTGCGGGTCGCCTCGTCACCGGCATCGCTTCTCCTCAGCCCAAGGCGGGATAGACTAACGCACGAGGCGGCGCGGGGGGTGGGATTTTTCCCAGGGCTTCAAGCTAGGTTTAGGTGGCACCGGCCTCTGGCCGGTGTGCTGGCTGGTAGCGGCGAGGAATCCCCCCGAACCTTCGGGGTGCTCGCAGCCCGGATTCCTCACCGGCCTGCCCGTCCGCAGGCGGGTCTTTTCTGGCTCTAGGGGGCCAGCTCGGCCGCGCCCACAGGCAAATCAGCGTGCAGCACGTCCTGCCGGGAGGCGAAACGCTGCGAGCTAGATACCGATGAAGTTTTGCAGTTGTTCCAGGTCGGCCGCCGCCAGGCGCGTGAAGCACACCCGGGTGCACCCTTCCGAGTCCCCCTGCACCACCTCGCCCACCGCCCGGATGGTAGCGGCCGGCGCGGGCAAACCGATTTCCATCTCCACCGTGTCGCCCGCCGCCAGCGCCTCGCGCGCTGCGAACAGGATACCCCTGCGGCTGATGTTGACGCTTGTCCCGCGCCCCGATTTCGACCCCGCCTTGAAGCGCACCGGCGCTCGCACCGGCACACGCTGGTAGTTGCGCCGCTCCCACAGCAGCGACCCGTGCGTCGCGTGCAGTAACCTTATCACTTTATTCCGGTCGAGTGGCCGGGTCAGGAAGAAGGTCACCCCGGCGCGGAAGGCGTCGCTGAGCTGGATCGAGCTGTCCGGATTCGTAATGAAGATGACCGGCGTTTTCTTGTTTGACGGCGACTTCCGGATCTCGCGCACAAGCTCCAGGCTGCGCTGCTCCGGCAGCTCCCCATCCACGATGACCCCGTCGAACTTCCTTTTCTTGATCAGCTCCGCTGCCCGGGCGCCCTCGTCCAGGGCTTCCACCTCGACTCCTAAGCCCCCCAGCACAGTTGCGACGAGCCGCCGCTCACTCGCATCGTGCGCGACGATCAGGACACTTACGTTGCCCTCCACGAGGACCTCCCTCGCAAGCCTGCCGGCAGCAGGCAGGCCCGTCTGAGCCCGCCTGCGGACGGGCAGGCAAGTGGCGGCGCGCTTCAGCGAAGAACGTTGCTCGTGGTGGCCCCGTGCCAACCGCTTTGTCTCGCGTGCCGTGCTCGTATCAGCGGCGGCGAGAGTGGCCACTTCATGCGGAGCCCGTAGAGTGGGAACGGGGTGGGTGCGCTGGGACTCGAACCCAGAACCTTCGGCTTAAAAGGCCGCTGCTCTACCATTGAGCTACGCACCCCAAACTTCTAATTATACCGCTCCCGCGCTCGCCCCGTCGGTCTCAAATGAAAAAGTGTAGAATCGTTCTCGATGTCAGGAGGGGGCGAAATCCGTGTGGGGCCTGCAGGCTGGTCGTATGAGGACTGGGCCGGCGTTGTCTATCCCCGCCGCCGCCCGGGGGACTTCCACGAGGCCAGCTACCTGGCTGACTACTTCGACACCCTCGAGATCAACGTCTCCTTTTATCGTCCCCTTACCCCGGCGATGACGCGCCGCTGGCTGGAGCGCGTCGCCGCCAACCCACGCTTCCTCTTCACCGCCAAGCTCTGGCAGCGCTTCACCCACGAACGCGACTACACCACCGCCGACCTGCGCGACTTCTGCCCGGCAATGGATGTCTTGCACGCCGCCGGCAAGCTGGGCGCGCTGCTCGCCCAGTTCCCTTTCTCGTTCAAGAATACCGCTGCGGAGCGCGCCTACCTGCTTGCGCTAGCCCGGACCTTCCGCGACTTTCCCCTGGTGGTGGAGGTCCGCCACGCCTCCTGGAATGACCCCGCCTTCTACGAGGCCCTGGCTGAACACGGCGTTGGCTTCTGCAACATTGACCAGCCGGTCATCGGCCGCTCCCTCAAGCCCACCGAGCAAACCACCGCCCCGGTGGGCTACGTCCGCCTGCATGGGCGCAACTACCGGGAGTGGTTCGCCGACCGGCCCAACGATGACGCGGCCGAGCGCTACAACTACCTCTACTCGCTCGACGAGCTCAAGCCCTGGGCCGCGCGCATCGAGCACGTTGCCGCTGACGCCCGCCTCACCTTCGTCATCACCAATAACCACTTTCGCGGCCAGGCGGTGACCAATGCGCTCCAGCTCATCCACCTGCTGACGCACAAGCCCGTGCGCGTGCCGCCGCCGCTCCTCCAGCACTACCCGGAGCTCGAACCCATCGCCAGCCCCGCCGGCACTACCCCCTCCCTCTTCCCATCAGTCTAGCGCCACCATACCCTTGCCAATTTCTTCCCGGGGTTTTGGGGGAGTGGAATCGTCTTTGGCTTCTTCATACCTTTGTACCAAATTTTGACCCACTTTTTTGCTCTGGTGTCGTGCCAATGTCTTGGTCTATTTCTCAGATCCTGGTCAACCCAACAGCTTCTACCACCGCCGATCTTTACGTCGCCTGGCATGTTGTACCCCCCTTGTTCAAGTTTTCCTGGAGCTTCGGCTTCCCGCCTTTGCTCCGAGGACCCTTTCAACTCCTTACAAACTCTTCCCGCACCACAAAGAATCGATTTAGGGCAGAAGCGGCCGAATGTCGCGCCGCTCATCCACCTGCTGACGCACAAGCCCGTGCGCGTGCCGCCGCCGCTCCTCCAGCACTACCCGGAGCTCGAACCCATCGCCAGCCCCGCCGGCACTACCCCCTCCCTCTTCCCATCAGTCTAGCGCCACCATACCCTTGCCAATTTCTTCCCGGGGTTTTGGGGGAGTGGAATCGTCTTTGGCTTCTTCATACCTTTGTACCAAATTTTGACCCACTTTTTTGCTCTGGTGTCGTGCCAATGTCTTGGTCTATTTCTCAGATCCTGGTCAACCCAACAGCTTCTACCACCGCCGATCTTTACGTCGCCTGGCATGTTGTACCCCCCTTGTTCAAGTTTTCCTGGAGCTTCGGCTTCCCGCCTTTGCTCCGAGGACCCTTTCAACTCCTTACAAACTCTTCCCGCACCACAAAGAATCGATTTAGGGCAGAAGCGGCCGAATGTCGCGCCGCGCGGCAAAATTCTCCCGTTGGCTTTCTGGAATTGTTTGCTGCAACCGGCGCACGACCTCCTGCGCTTGTTCATAGGCGCGCCTGGCCTCGTCCGCTCTTCCTAACCTTTGGAGGGCTTGACTCTGGACGTAGTAGGCTTGCGCGAGCAATTCCGGCCCTAGGCTCACCTCACCCGGGGAAAGCATCTCGTCCAACGTCTGGATTGTGCTGACATACTCTTTCTGCCAAAGGTAAACGCGCGCAAGATTGAGCCGGGTGCGGGCGCGCAGATAGGCGCGGCCCATCCTTTGCGCCTGGTCAAAGCTGGTCTGGCAATCCGACAATGCTTGCGGGATATTTCCCCTCTCGGCTTGCAGCAAGCCGAGATAGGATTTGGCTTCCACGCTCGCAGCATCCGGTCTCTCCCCTGTCCACAAAGCTGCCGCCCGGCGGAAATGCTTGCGCGCCTCATCCCGGTTTTCTTCCTCATAGCCAAGCTCACCCAGGGCGGTATACCCTCCGGGAAGCAGATCACCATACTGATTTTCCTCTGCGACCTGCACGGCTGCGGTGAGGGTGGTCCGCGCCTGGTCGAATTCACCCAAGCGAACATCAATCCTTCCCAGAAGGATCTGTGCCCGAGCGACGTTGCGTCCAGCGTTGAGACTCCGGGATAATTCCAAAGCCTGCTTTAGAGAATCGCGCGCCAGGGCGTATTGATTTTGAAAGAACTGGCAGCGCGCAATGTTGTAGGTGATATCGGCGATTTGTGACTTGTCATCCACCGCCTGAGCGATGGCGAGCGCGCGCCGCAAGTGATCCATGGCCTGGGCGTAGTGGCCGGCGTTGCTGTGATAGACCCCTATCAGCATGCGGTCAAAAGCTTCCCAACTCTTGTCTCCCATCCGTTCGAACAGGGACAGCGCCTCCTGCACGTATTGCAAACCTTGCTCGCGATTCGGTCCGTGCTGGATCAGCACGCTGCCCAAGTTGCTCAACGTCTGTACCGTGCGGCGGTCTTGGCGATACCGCTCGGCCACCTGAAGGCTCTGGCGATAGTAATCGATCGTCTTCGCATAGTTGCCCTGCCAATAATAAATACTGCCTATATTCATCAGTGCCACCGCAACGCTGCGGTTGTTCTGGATTTCCCCGCTGCGGGCGAGCGCTTGCTGGTAGAAGTCGAGAGCTTCTTTCAGCTTGCCCTCGTCCGCGGAAGCATCACCCAGCAATTTGTGGGCGAGGAGGATGCCGAACTGGTTCCGCAGTTCCTGGAAGATCGCCAAAGCCGCCTGGAAGTTCTCCCGAGCCTGGCCGTATTCCCCTTTTCGCCAGAAGATGGTCCCCAAGTCGGTTAGCGCCGTGGCCTCGCCCTCCCGATTCCCCAGAGCCACGTAGAGCCGATGGGCTTTGCGAGCGTTGGCCAGGGCGCGGGGAAAGTCGCGGACCTGACCGTACAACGACCCGAGTTGTTGGTAGGCGACGATGTAGTTCGGATCAATCCGGATGGCCCCTTCATAGCGGGCGATGGCTTTCTGAAATTCTCCTTGCTTCTCGTACACCCCAGCCAGGCCGGCGTGCCACACTGGATCGTCCTCATACACCCGGATCAAGTCGAGATATTTTTGTTCTGCTGCCGCAAAATCATACTTTCTCTCAGCCAGGTTGGCCTCGATGAAATAGGCATCGATGATCGGCATGTGCGCGGTGATGAGCTGGGCAGCTTTTTCAGAAAGTTCAAGGGCTTTCTCGTCGTACCCCAGCATTCCATAGATTTTGCCCATCCAAGCGTAGGCTAGGGCAAACGTGGGATCTTCCTGAATGACGTGGTCGAAAGATTTCAGCGCCTCCGCGTATCTGCCTTCGTAGAGCGCGTTCATCCCCTCATTGTAAGAGACGGCAACCGCTGGGTTTTTGAGGCTCTCGCGCCGCGCGCGCGCCTGGTATTCTTCGCCTGGCCCGAGCTTCTGAAAGTGTTTTTCGATTTCATCGCTTAGCCCCGCCAGCATCTTCAACAGGGTCTCTTCACCGGAACCGGAAATTTCGCTCTCTACTCGGGCAGCGCGGAGTGTATCGGCTGACTCCCCATCTTTGAACTCCAGGGAAGCGCGCAGTGTGTCACCGAATCGGTAGATGACGGGCACCACAACATAGCGGGCACCTGCAAAGCTGGCCACGCTCTGGATGGAAACCCGGTCATAGAGATCTTTCCCGCTCCGCTCGATACCACTGCTGATTTGATACAGGCGTTCGTAGTCAAGCACGCGAATATTGGGTGAACCGGTCAGTTCAGCTACCAGGTTCTGCGTCAGCGCCATTCGAGAGCGATCGAGGTTCTCATTGCCGGTGGTGTTTTGAAAGGGTAAGACTGCAACCGGGATTCTTGGCGGACGCTCTCCCGTGAGCCACAACTGAACGCGTTCTCGAAACCCCGGCACAGCGAAGATTAGAGCCACCACCAACATCACCAAGCTGACGACCGCAACCATCCACGCCCGGCGCGTCAGCCTGAGGCGGGCCTGCGGCAAAGCCGGGGCGCGTTCGGGTTGTTCGAGGGCAGCAAGCAGGTCGCGGGCGGAGGGGTAGCGCTGGGCCGGGTCACGCGCCAGCATCTGGGCGACAATCCGGTCAATTCCCTCCGGCAGCGCGGAGTTGTAGCGACTCGGCGGCAGCGGGCTCTCAGTCAGGATGCGGGCCATCATGCTGGCCACACTGGGAGCCTCGAAGGGGTGGCGGCCGGCGAGCATCTCGTAGAAGACGATGCCGAGGGAAAAGATGTCGGCAGGGGCATCGGGCTCGCGCCGCTCGAGAACTTCCGGGGCGAGGTAGCGAGGTGTCCCGCCCAGGGTTCCGGTCTCGGTGCTGGCGGTCTCGGCATCGTCGAGCGGCAAGCGCTGAGCCAGGCCGAAGTCGAGAATTTTCACCCGGCCTTCCTCGTCCACCAGGATGTTTTCCGGCTTGATGTCCCGGTGGAGGAAGCCCGTCCGGTGGGCGGCCGCGAGCGCCTCGGCGCACTGCCGGACAATCTTCAAGCTGTCCTCAAGGCTCAGGGGCCGTGCCAGGCGCGCCCGCAGCGACTCCCCCGCCACCAGCTCCATCACCAGGAAGGTTTCCCCGCCAGCCTCGAAAACATCGAAGAGCGAAGCGATGTTGGGATGATTGAGCGCGGAGACGGAGCGGGCTTCGCGCAGCAAGCGCTGCTTGTGAGCTTCGTCGCCTGCCAGGTGCGGCGCCAGGCGCTTGAGTGCCACCGACCGCCGCAGAACGGTGTCGGTGGCGCGATAGACTTCGCCCATCCCGCCTTCGCCCAGCTTGGCGACGACGTGGTAGCGGCCTAGGTCAGTTCCGGACAAATCCCCGCGCGGGAGGTGGGGTTCACCTGATCCCGCTGCGGGGTTCATGGCAAGTGAAAGGGGACGGCCTAGCCAACTGTCGCAGTGGAGGTAGTATTGGGTGCCGTTGCCCTTTGGTCGCTATCTTAGCTCTCGCAGGCAACCCCCTGCAACAAAAAAGCAGCGTGGCGTCCCCGGCGGGATTTGAACCACGCGTTTTCCCCGAGGAAGCGGGGACGTCCTAGGCCTGACTAGACGACGGGGACAGGGGCCATCTTAGTGGCCGCTTCGCCGGGCTGTCAAACCCAGGCAACCCCTGCTACTGAATTTCCTAGCGATGTCCCGAAGCTTGGGGACGGCGACGCGCCGATTTTTTCTCCAGGGCTTCGACGCGCGCGGCCAACTCCGGCAGGCGAGCAAAGTAGGCGTAGGCTTTCTTGAACTCCGCCAGCGGGCGTGCCGGGGTTCCCCAGACGGTTTGCCCGCGCGGGATGCGCTTGCCGGTCGGAATGCCAGCTTGCGCGCCCAGCACGGCACCCTCGTCGATGCGCACGTGGTCGGCAACGCCCACCTGGCCGCCAGCGGTTACGTTGTTCCCCAGGGTCGCACTACCCGAAACGCCGGTCTGCGCGGCCAGCACGCAGTGCTCGCCGAGGGTGACGTTGTGGGCGATGTGAACGAGGTTGTCGAGCTTTGCGCCACGCCCGATGAGGGTGGCATCGAGTGCCCCGCGGTCTATGGTGCAATTGGCGCCGATTTCCACATCATCGCCAATCTCCACCCGGCCCCGTTGCGGAAACTTGTGGTAACGCCCCTCGGCGAAAACGTAGCCGAAGCCGTCGCTGCCCACCACCGTCCCGGCGTGGATGCGCACACGCGCCCCTAAGGTCACGTTGCGGTAGAGGGTCACGCGGGAGAAGAGCACGCACTCGGGACCTAGCACCACGCCGCGACCCAGGTAGCAGCCCGCGCCAAGCTGGCAGCCTGCGCCCACGCGCACGTCGGCTGCAATCACCACGTAGGGGCCAACTGCCACGTTCGCGTCCAGCTTGGCCGTGGTGTCCACCAGCGCTGTGGGATGAATCCCCGCAGGCAGGCGAGGCTCCGGCTCCAGCCACTCCAGCGCGCGGGCAAAAGCCAGCTTGGGGTTGGCGACCCGGATGAGCACTTTGCCGCCCCTCCGGGCCTCCGGGGGGACATCGCGGCCCACGAGCAGGGCGCTGGCGGCAGACGCCAGTGCCCGCGCCAGATGCTTTTCGGCCTCGACGTAGACTACATCACCCGGCCCGGCCCTCTCCAGGCTGGCAAACCCCGTGATCGGTGTCTGGGGGTTGCCCATCACTTCCCCGCCTACATAGGCAGCGATCTCGGCCACGCTCGTGCGCATTGCACTTCTCCTAGCTGGGATTCGCAACCTGCCTGCCTGCCCGTCCCTGCCACCGCAGGCAGGCCTGCCCGAGGCAGGCAGGTGCAGGCGGGTCGCCGGCAAGTACGGGCGCAGTATATCGGAAACCTACCTGTCGCCGTCAGGCCAGGGCTCCGCGAGGCGGGCTTGCAGGGCGTGGGGGGATTGCGTAGGCTAACGCCTGCCTGCCGGCGGCAGGCCCGCCTTAGGCGGCCAGGCAGGCAACTCGCTTTCCGTAGCAGGAGGACGCTGTGGCTGAAATGGCTTTCCCCGCACCGATTCAGTCTCTCCCGGAGGCGGACATTTCGTTTCCGGGCATTCGCGGTTGGCTGCTTCAGAGCGCGCGCGGGCAGGTGGTCTTTATGGACATCGCGCCGATTGGCGAGGTGCCGCCGCACAGCCACGGGGCGCAGTGGGGGGTGGTGGTCGCGGGCGAGATAGTGTTGACGCTTGGCGGTGAGACGCACACCTACCGCCAGGGCGACTCCTACTTCATCCCGGCGGGCGTCGTGCATTCCGCGGTCTTCCACAGTCGCGTCCTGGTGGTGGACTTCTTCGCCGACCCGGACCGCTATCACGCCAAGCCCGAGGCTAATCCGAAGGACAAGGCCTGAGCCGCCGATGGAGATTCATCCTACTGCCATTGTTTCGTCCCGTAGAGCGGGACTGCCGCGCACGGGCGCCATCGGACCGTACTGCGTGGTCGAAGACGATGTGGAGCTGGGCGAAGGGACGCGGATCGAAGCCCACGTCGTCGTCCGCGCCGGCGTGCGAGTGGGCACCGACTGCCGCGTGGCCAGCGGGGCCGTGCTGGGCGAAGAGCCGCAGGACAGGAACTTCAAAGGCGGGGGCGGCCACGTCGTCATCGGCGACCGCAACCTCATCCGCGAGCACGTCACCATCCACCGCAGCGCGACCCCCCGCGGCGCCACTACCATTGGGGATGACAACTTCCTCATGGCCGGGGCGCACGTGGGCCACGACGTCCGCCTGGGTCACCACGTTACGCTGGCCAACAACGTGCTGGTCGGCGGCCACGCGGTCGTTGAGGACTACGCCATGCTGGGCGGCGGGGCTGTGGTCCACCAGTATTGTCGCGTGGGCAAGCTGGCCATGGTAGGCGGCAACGTGCGCGTCATCCAGGACGTGCCGCCGTTCCTGCTGGCCGCCGACTTCGACGTGGCGGTCAAAGGATTGAACCTGGTCGGCCTGAAGCGCTTCGGGCTGTCGGCGAAGCAAATTTCAGCACTGAAAAAAGCCTACCACCTCCTCTACCGTTCGCAGCTACCGCTGCACGCAGCGCTGGAGCGGATTGAGAAAGAGGTGGAAACGGAAGAGGCGCTTTACTTCGTCGGCTTCATCCGCGCCTCCCGGCGCGGCGTCTGCCGCGAATAAAAAGCAGGACCTCAGGGGCTAAAGCCCGAGATTTTCTGGCCGCTTTTCGGCACGGCTAAAGCCGTGCCCTGCCCAAATACATGCCCGAGCGTGAGGTTGTTGGGCTAGACGGCGTAGAGGGGCGGGTGGCCGGGGGGGCGGGTGCGCCAGCGGCGGTGCACCCAGAGCCACTGGTCGGGGTAGCGGCGGACGTAGCTTTCGAGCACTTGGTTGAACTGCGCGGTGGCGGCCGCGACGTCGGCTTCGGTGTTGCCTGTGCGCACCAGTTCCAGCGCTGGGTCGAAGCGCAGACGATACTTCCCGAGCTTCTCATCCCAGAGCACAAACCCCGGGAGCACTGCGGCACCCGTGTGGAGGGCAAAGCGGGCCAGGCCGGTGGCGGTGGCCGCCGGCAGACCGAAGAAGTTGGCGAACACAACTCCTTCTTCCGACTGCACGTTCTGGTCGAACAGGATGCCGACGGCTCCGCCCTGGCGCAGACACGCGAGCACGGGGCGGGCGGAGTTGCGGCGATCAACCGCGATGTTGCCCCACAGGCAGCGGTAGCGGTTGATCAGGGCGTCCACTAAGGGATTGTCGAGCGGGCGGTTCAGATAGGCGACCGGGTGGCCGTGCACCGAGTGCGCGAACGAGCCCAGCTCCCAGGCACTCAGGTGGGCGGTCAGATAGAGCACCCCTTTGCCGGCGGCGGCCGCACGCTGGTAGTTCTCATAGCCGTCGTAGATGATGACCTCTTCAATGTTCGCGGGCGTGAGTCGCGGGAAGCGCGCAAACTCGGCCAGCAGCCAGCCCAGGTGGCGAAACTCGCCCCGCAGGAGTTTTTCGCGCTCAGCGGCCGACCGTTCCGGAAAGGCAAGTGCGAGATTGCGGCGGCCCACACGGCGCAAGCGCCGATGGAAAACATAAACCAGAAAACCCACGGCGGCGCCAACTCGCCGGGCGGTGCGCCGGGGCACGGTGCTGAGTGCGCCCAGCAGCACGCGTGCGGCCCAGTATTGCAGGCGGTGGGCGAAAGCTACGGGCGGGGTTTTCGCGCTCATTTCCGGTGTGATTGCCAACGCTACCCTATCTAAAATCTAAGAGGGAGCTCTCACGTTTCTCCGGCATGGTGCACTAAGTTCTGGAAGGAACCGTGCCTGGAAATAAACTTCGCTCCCGAGGGCCGGAAAGAGAGCACCCCACAACTGGTTGAACCGGATCCACCAACGAAAATTCTCCAAGGGAAAGCCGCTCAAGCGCATCATGTGAGACCCACACATGAACTCGACCACCAATCCCTCGCGGCGTGTCAGCTTGCGCAAACGCCCTGGGGACAGGCAATGAATATGGGAGCCTTTCGGCCTTCGGCCTGCGGCTAGCGCGCGGGCAAACTGGCGTTCCCTCAAATAGGCAACCCAGTTTGGCGCCGTCGGTGTACCCGCCAATAAGATGCCTCCGGGCTGGAGGATGCGCCGGATCTCGCCCAGGGTAAACGCCGGGCGGGGTAGGTGCTCAAAGACATGCAAGCAGATGACGATATCTGCGGAATGCGGCGGCAGGGGCAGTGGCTGGTCGAAATCGCAGGCATACGTCTCATCATAGCCGGCCTTGGCCAACCGTGGGTGGCTGGTGTCCAGGTCCAGCCCGATCCAGCGCATCTTGGGCCACGCAGCGCATAAGCTCTTAAGCACACCGCGCTCGCAGCCCAGGTCCACGACCACCGGCGGCCACTCCAGGCGCCGGGCCTCGTCCAGGATTCCGCAGCTCGCAAACCAGTATCGCATCGCACGGATCGGGTACCGAGTGCGCTTGACACTCGTAGAGAGAGGGAAATCCTGCCGCCGCAATTCTGTGTTTTCGTCAAATAAGTCCAGCGACCAGCGCAGGAACTGAAACCGTGCCGACCAGTATTGTGCGCGCCCATGAATCGCTATGCCTGTTTTTGCTCTATCCATACGCGGCCTTCTTCCCTCGGCGGGCCCGCTGAGAGCCGCTGACCGTTGCGTACAATCTTAACAACGAAATGGCCACTGATGTCGACAACGAAGACAATCCAAGGGCCTCAAGGGATCTACAAACACTTGCTGCGCTGCCGGGAGGAGTTGGGTGGCGCAGGTAGGTCCGCACCCGACTTCCAACACCAGCGGTTCCGTGCTGACCTCTTTTGCGAATCTCTCTACCAGGGCGCGGTAGCGGGAAGCAACTCTGGCAATCTGTGATACTAGGGCGCTCGGCGCGTGCCAGAAAGCCGCTTCATGCAGTTGGGCGTTGGCCCACCGGGGTCGCTTCACATCACGCAAAGTGCGTGGGACACGGCCCTTCATTGTTCGCGCTCATTTCCGGTGCGACTACCAACGCTCGCACTGGGGTAAAACCAGCGTTCAGCCTGCCCTGTTCCCAATCTAGGGGCTCCACAGCCGGCAGCGAAGTTCCCCTCGCAGCCGCAGCGAAGAGAAGGGCGCGCCCGGCCAACCAAGTTGGAACGGAGCCTGCCCACCCCAGGCGGCGCTAGCGGGTGCGCTCTACCAGAGGGAGATGAGTGAGGAAGAAAGAAATCACCAGGTCCTCGTACGCCGTGCGTTCTAGCGCTGCGAGCGTCGTCAACGACGTCCGCCGCCGCCGCACGAATTCTTTGGGCTCCGGGGCACGCTCGAAGAGCACGCGGGTAAATTCGGCCAACGCCGGCTGGTCGTCCCCGGCGATGAACAGTTTGGGAATGTCCGCCAACTGCTCGATGGGGATTGCGTCGTTGTTGCGGCGATTGCGGAAGGTGTAGAGCCGGTATTCGAGCCGGGTGATGGCACCGAGCAAGGGCACCCAGTGGGCGCCGTGGCGCCGCAGTTGCAGCCGCAGCATATCCACCGGGCGGGTATACAACGAATCCAGCACCAGCACCTTCACGCCGGGAGAGCGTGCCGCCGCCTTCAGCGCGGTGTAGGCGCCCAGCGAATGCCCCCAGAGGCCGATGCGTTGCCCATCGAGGTCGGCGCGGCGCGCGAGCATGTCGAGTGCCGCCAGCAGTTCCTCGGTTTCCTGAAAGCCGAGGGTGGTGCGCTTGCGCGGGCTTTCGCCGTGGCCGGCCAGGTTGAAGGCCAAAACGTTGTAGCGATGCTCCTGGAGGGAGGTTGCCAGGTCCAGCACATCCGAGCGGCTGGAGCCATAGCCGTGCAGCACCACAATCACCGGCCCGCGCCGCCGGCCGGGGAAGAACCAGCCGTTGTGGGAGGTGCCGTCGGGGCTTTTGAAGCTCACCGCCTGGGTGGTGCCGATGAGCTCGGTGGGGTCGAGGGCTTCGCCGGCGTGGGGCGGGCTGAGGGCGCGGGCCAGTAGGAAGCCTCCGATCACCACCAGCGACAAAAATCCAAACACCAGCGCCGCCAGGCTGGCGGTTATAATCTTGCCGCGGAGGGTAGTGGGATACTGAAGTTCGTTCAGCAGGCGGCTCACCGCGGCCCGAAAGCCGCGTTCCGAACGCCGGCGATAGCGGACTGCCACAGCTTTTATTCCCCTCCCTCGGGCTCCGGCGCCGCTGAATCTTATCATAGCGCAGGGGAAGAACGAACGAATGTCCCCAGCGCCAACGAACGCCGCGGTCGCCGTCGCCGGGAGACACGGGCGGGACGCCGGTGCCACCCACAGGAAACTTTAGAGGTTTCCCCTTGGGTAGGGCAAGGCCTTGTGCCTGCCTGCGGTAGGCAGGCTTTGCCGCGGCAGGGGACCCTTCGGCCCCGAAGCTTCGGGGCTCAGGAGAAGCAAGCCCCTGCCCTACCCTTGCGGAGAAGGTATGCGTGCCGGCCGCACCGCTGCCACAGTTTTAGACTATACTTTAGCGAGACCTATGGCGACGGTTCCGCTTCCGCGTGTGGAGATTGTTGAGCTGCGGCAGGTGCGCAGCCGGCAGTTGGCACCGCTGTTCGAGGAGCAGCAGCGGGCCTGGCAGGAGGAGTTGCGCTGGGACTACAAGCCCTCGCTCGGGCTGATCAAAAAGCACATTGACGCGCGCGCGCTGCCGGGCTACGTGGCGCTGCTGGGGGGCGAGGTAGCCGGCTACTGCTTTTTCGTTTACGAAGAGGTCACCTGCGCGCAGGGTGCGCCCGGGGGGCAAAAGGGACTCATCGGCGACCTGTTCGTGCGGCAGGCTTATCGGCCGTCCCAAAGCTTCGGGACGAGGCTGGCCCCGCCTCCAATCCCGCAGAGCGGGAATGGGTCGGGGCTGGCGACGCAGTTGTTGGAACACGCGCTGGAGACGCTGGAAGGCAGCCGCGGCGTCGTGCGCATGGAAGCGCAGGTGATGCCGTTCGGGATTGAGCCGCTGGCACCCGTCTTTCTGGCCCATAATTTCCGCAGCTATCCGCGACTGTTTATGTACCGGGGCTTAAAGAAGCCAGCGGCAGAAGCCACTGGGCTGAACGGGGGCGTGGATCGCGCACCGGAGAGGACCGCCGCCGACCGCGCGTGGGAAATTGAGCGATGGGACGACGGGTACTTCGAGCCGCTGGCGGAGCTGATCGTCGCAGCCTATGCGGGCCATATTGACAGCCACATCAACGACCAGTACGGCACGCGCGACGGGGCGCTGAAATTTCTGAAAAACATCGTGGTGTTTCCGGGTTGCGGGATGTTTCGGCCGGAGGCGTCGTTGGTGGTCCCGCTCGGCGGGAGGCCTCCCAGCGGCCCGGGCGATCAAGACCCAGTGGCTGGAGCCACTGGGTTGGACATCAAAATGGCTCCGCCGGCCGACACGAGCTCACGGTTCACGGTTCACGGTTCACGATTCACGCCACTGGCGGGGGCGTTGCTGGTATCGCAAGTGGCGCCGCACATCGCGCATATCACGCAGGTGTGCGTGCGGCCGGAGGTGCGGGGTCGGGGGCTGGGGAGGCAGCTGCTGGCGCGCACGCTCGACACCCTGCGCCAGAAAGGCTATGAGGGGGTCTCGCTCAGCGTCACCGCCGACAACCCGCCGGCGGTCGGGCTCTATCGTCACTTCGGCTTTGAGGTGCTGAAACGCTTCGCCGCCTACGTCCGAGAAAAACCGCCCGTGGTTCGCTGGGGGCCGCCCGGGGTAAGCTGACCGCTGTTGGAAACTGTCTCATTTACATATCCATAGACAAGAAGATCTATCGCAGACTGTCCTGCAAGCCCTGTTACATGCTCGCGCTGCGGGCGCTCTGCTGATGAGGCAGGAGCGTTTGCGGAGGAGGTGTTTGAGTTCGCCCATGAATTCTTTGAGGTCTTTGAAGTCGAGGTAGCTGGAGGCGAAGCGGACGTAGACGACTTTGTCGAGGCGGCGGAGGCGGGCAGTGCGGGGGAGATGTTAGGGGCGGGAGTGTTCACGAAGCATGCGGCCAGGGACAAGCCCTGGCCCTACCCAACACGAGGCGCTTGCATGGCTAGTGGCGGGAGCGTTCGCGGAGGAGGTGTTTGAGTTCGCCCATGAATTCTTTGAGGTCCTTGAAGTCGAGGTAGACGGAGGCGAAGCGGACGTAGGCGACTTTGTCGAGGCGGCGGAGGCGGGCGATGATGAGGTCGCCGAGTTCCGAGGTGCGGAGCTCGCGGTTGGAGGCGTCCACGACGAGCTGTTCGGTCGCGTTGACGATTTCTTCTAGTTTGGCCATCGCGACCGGGCGCTTTTCGCAGGCCTTGAGGAGGCCGGCGAGGACTTTGGCGCGGTCGAAGCGTTCGCGGCGGCCGTCCTTTTTGATGACCATGTAGGGGATTTCGTCAATGCGCTCGTAGGTGGTGAAGCGGCGGTGGCAACGGAGGCATTGGCGGCGGCGGCGGACGGTGTCGCGCTCGCGGGCTTCGCGGGAATCAACCACCTTGTCGTGGGGGTGGCCGCAGAAGGGACATTTCATTGTTGTTTTTCCGTCGCCTTCCGGCACGTTCCGACGCGTACCGACGCGGCAAGGCTACTACGGGTCGCCTGGCCTGGCAAGGCGGGGGCTGGTTGCCCCGTTCTGGCCGGGGGGGTATGATGGCGGCCGGTAGGGGGAACTTTTTCGGCACGGTTTCCGTTTTTCAAAGTAGGCGGCAAGCCGATGCCCGGTCCCGCCAAGCGGGACAGGGAGCGGTCGAGGTGGACGATGCGGTGCTGGTTCGCCGGTGCTTGCGCGGTGATGCAAGAGCGTGGGAAGAGATCGTGCGAACCCACACGCGTCGCATCTACAACCTCTGCTACCGCTTCACGGCCAACCGCGAGGAAGCGCAGGACTTGACACAGGAGGTTTTTCTCCGCGTGTACCGGACGCTGAAAAGTTACAACCCGGAGCAAGGCACGCTGGGCGTGTGGATGCATCGGGTGGCGCGCAACCTCTTGATCGATTACTACCGCGCGAGCCGCCACGAGCGCCTGAGCGTCTCGCTCGAAGACGAGCTGCCACGCATCGAGCAGAAAGAGTCGGCCGCACCCGCGCCCGACCGCGCGGTGGCGCTGGGAGAACTTTCCGCGGCCATCCAACAG
This sequence comes from Terriglobia bacterium, assembly GCA_046758465.1. Lineage (GTDB taxonomy): Bacteria > Acidobacteriota > Terriglobia > Acidiferrales > 2-02-FULL-67-57 > JBHIAG01. The sequence goes on from JBHIAG010000009.1 coordinate 22,851, forward strand.
GCGCTCACCTTGCTCTCGCCCGAACTGCGCGAAGCGGTCATCCTGCGCGACCTACAAGAACTCGACTACCGCGCGATCGCCCAGGTGCTGGCGGTGCCCGAAGGCACGGTGAAGTCGCGCATCAACCGTGGCCGCGCCGAACTGGGCAGGATTATGAAACGCTACCCGGGCTTTGACTCGCCCGCGAGCGTGGACGAACCATGAACTGGCACTGCGCACAAACCGAAGCGCGCTTGAGCGACTACCTCGAGCACACGCTCACGCCGGCCGAGCAGGAGGCCGCCGACGCGCACGTCCGCGCCTGCGCGCACTGCGCTGAGTGGCTGGACGCGCGTCAGGCGGTCGCATGGCTGCGGCAGCTCACCCCGCTGCCCGTGCCGCTGGGACTGGAGACGCGCATCCTGGCCCATACCACGGGCCTCGCGCCGCGGGTCAGCTTCTGGGAAGTACTGGCGGGCGGGTGGCACACGCTCGCGCAACCGCGGGTGGCGCTGAGTGTAGCGGCGGCACTCTTCTCAGTCTCGCTCGTGTTGCAGACACTCGACCTCAACCTGCGCGAGCTGTCAGCCAGCGACTTTCGCCCCGCGAATCTCTATCGCAAGCTCGACCGCACCGCGCACCTCGCCTACGGCCGCAGCGTGAAGTTTATCAACGACCTGCAAGTGCTCTATGAGATTCGCTCGCGCCTGGATGAGCTCAGGCCCCTGGTGGCGGAGCCGGCGGAGGAGAAGGCGCCCGCGCCGCCCCCCGCGCAAGAGAAAGAAGAACAGAACTTCACCGATGACACAGGTGGGCGCAAATTCTATGCCTACCAATTGACACACCCGGCGAGGTGAACGTAATGAAATGCTTCCACCACACGGAGACTGATGCGGTCGGCTACTGCCGCAACTGCGGCAAGGCGCTCTGCGGCGAGTGTCGCCGCGACGTCCGCGGCGTCATCTACTGCGAGGACTGCCTGGCCACCACCGTCGCCCAGCAGCCCCTGCCCGGCGCCCCCAATCCCGGCGTGGCGCTTGCCCTCGGATTCATCCCCGGCGTCGGCGCCATCTACAACACCGAGTACCTGAAGGCGCTCATCTACATCGTGATCTTTGGCGGCATCATCAGCCTTTTGGATTCGCCCGTGGCGCGCGGAATGGAGCCTTTGCTGGGTCTGTTGCTGGCGGGCTTCTATTTCTATATGCCCATCGAAGCCTACCAGACCGCTAAGCGCCGCAGCCTTGGCCAGGCGCCGGCACCTGCGCCCGGTGGCGAAACCCTCGAGAGCAAGCTGGCACCGGCCGGGCCCATCATCTTGATTGCGCTCGGCGTGCTCTTCCTGCTGAACACGCTCGATGTCTTCCGCTGGTCATGGTACATCTGGCGCTTCTGGCCCCTCATCTTGATCGGCATTGGCGCCTGGCTGCTGTACAAGCGGCTCCGGCCGGAGGCGAAGGGAGGCACCCGTGGCTGACCGTGAAGCTTGCGACTGTGGCCGCTGCCGCTGCCGCGGCCTGATGGGCCCGGTGGTTCTCATCACCATCGGGGCCTTGTTCCTCATCGGCGAGTTCGTGCGCGGCCTCGACTTCGGCGAACTCTGGCCGGTGCTGCTGATTGTGATTGGCATCATGAAACTGCTGGAATACTCGGCCCCCCGGGCCGGTCATCGAGGGTAGGACAATGGCGGTGCCTCGCGGCTCCATTTTTGGCGCGCTGCTGCTCATCAGCATCGGCGGCCTCTTTCTCTGGGCCAACGTCGACCCGACGGTGCGAGCCTGGCCCATCATCGGGCGCTTCTGGCCCATCCTGATCATCTTCTGGGGCCTGAGCAAACTGCTCGACTACCTCGTCCTGCGCGGCACCCCGGAAGCCGCCCGCGCTGCCCGCATCTCCGGCGGCGACATCGTTCTGCTGATTTTCATCCTGCTGTGTGGCACCGCCATTTCCCGCGTCACCCAGCGGAGCTTCTGGGAAGGGATCGGCGTGCACGTGGACGACGAAGAGTGGGTGGGCTGGTTTGAAAACCGCTACCAGTTTACCCAGGAGCTGGAACAGCAAATCAAGCTCCCGGCGGTGTTGAACATCACAAACCGCGGCAACGTGAGCGTGGTCACGCACGCAGGCGACCGCCTCCAGGCAACCATTCGCAAGACCGTCTATGCCCCCAACGAAGAAGAAGCCGGACGCCGCGCCAAAGAGATCGAAGTGGTCCTCGAGCCCCTCGGGGCGGCCCCCGGGGCAGGCTACGCAGTGCGCTGGAAGCGCACGGGAAAGGACTCCGGTCCGGTCCGCGCCGACATCGAACTCCGCGTACCCGCCCGCCTGGGCGCCAGGATCGAGACGCGGCGGGGCGATGTGCGGGTGAACGGCCTCCAGGGTGACGTCACCGTCTCACTCGAAAGGGGCGAGGCGGAGATTTCCGGCATCCGCGGCAGCGTCAAGGTGCAGGTGCGGCGTGGCAGCGTCCGCGTTGACACTGTCCGTGGCGATGTCGAAATCCGCGGCCGCGGCGACGAAATGAGCGTCCGCGACATCCGCGGCGCTGCTCACATCGAGGGCGAATTCAGCGGCCCCATCCGCGCCGCCAACGTCACCGGCGAGACCCGCTTCGTTTCCCGCCGCACCAACTTCACCGCCGAGCGCATCGAGGGCGAACTCGAGCTCATCCGCGGCGACTTCAATCTCCGCCATGCCGCCGGCAACGTCACCTTGCTCGCACGCGACAAAGAGATCTACCTGGACGACCTGGTGGGCGCGGTGCGGGTTGAAAACCGCACCGGCATCATTCGGCTCCGCTTCCCCGAGCCGCCACGCGACCCGGTGGAAGCCGACAGCCGCAACGGTGACATTGAACTCATCCTGGCCGCCAACAGTGCCTTCACCCTCGACGCCCGCACGACCCGGGGTGAGATTGCAAGCGACTTCACCGGCCCCGGGCTCACTCTCAGAGAAGAAAAGGGCGGCGCCCGCCTGACCGGCAACTACGGCACCGGCGGCACCAACATCCGCCTCCGCACCCGCTACGGCACCATCCGCCTCCGCCGCGCCACCCCCGCCGCCCCCACCCCCATTCGGTAGGCCAAGCGCTGGTCGGAGTAAAGCCAAGTGTCATTCTGAGCGAAGAATCCCCTCCTGGAGATGCTTCACTGCGTTCAGCATGACATCTCCCGCGACGCTTCGCTGTCCTTGCCTTGCCGCGGCAGGGACGAGCAAAGCCCCTGCCCTGCTTTTTCCCGGTGGCACAGGCCTGTCCTGAGCGGAGCCGAAGCACGTCTCGCCTGTGTTCACTGGTAACTTACCGGGCTATTCAGCCACTCCGGCCAGTGTTTCGAAGAAGCCGGGGAACGACACATCCACGCAGACAGCGTTGCAAATCGTCGTTTCGCCCTCGGCCACCAGCGCCGCCAGCGCCAGCGCCATCCCGATGCGGTGGTCACCGAAGCTGTCCACCACCGCCCCGCGCAGCTTCTGGCCGCCGGCTACCGTGAGCCCGTCCGGATGCTCTTCGACCTTGGCCCCCAGCCGGCGCAGGTTTTCGGCCAGCGCCCCGATGCGGTCGCTCTCCTTGACCCGCAACTCGCGGGCGTCACGGATGCGCACGCCCTGCGCGGTCTGCGTGCCCAGGACGGCGAGCGCCGGCAACTCGTCAATCAGCCGCGCCACCTGCGGGCCCGCAATCGTGCCGCCCCGCAGCCGACCGCTTGCGCGCACGTGCAATTCGCCGATCAACTCCCCGTTCAATTCCTGCAACCCCAGCACGCTGATCTTCGCGCCCAGCCCCAGCAGGAAGTCGAGCACGGCACTGCGCGTCGGGTTCAGCCCCACGTTCGGCAACACCAGGTTCGACTCCGGTGCCAGCAGCGCCGCAACGAGAAAGAAAACGGCGGCCGAGAGGTCGCAGGGAATGGCGAACCTCTTCCCCGCCAGCGCCGATGGCCCCACCAGGGAAATCACGCGGCCCGTACGGGTGAGGGGGGCGCCGAACTGCCGCAGGGCAATTTCGGTGTGGTCGCGGGTGGTTACGGGTTCCTCCACCGTGGTTGTGCCGGGCGCGAACAGACCCGCCAGCAGCACCGCCGTCTTCACCTGCGCGCTCGCCACCGGCAGCCGGTAGCGAATGGGCTGGAGTTTGCCCCCGCAGATTCGCAAGGGGGCAAACTCACCCGCGCGCGCCTCAATGCGCGCGCCCATCTGCGTCAACGGCTCAATTACCCGGCCCATGGGTCGCCGGCTGAGCGAGGCGTCACCGACGAGAACCGACTCGAACGCTTGCCCCGCCAGCACCCCTGCCAGCATCCGCATGGTGGAGCCGGAGTTGCCCGCATCAAGCTCGCGGGCAGGCACCTGGAGCCCTGCCCGGCCGACACCTTGGATGCGGACGGCGTCCGCGTCGCGCCGCACCGCCACCCCGAGCCGCGCCAGGCAGTCGAGGGTGTTGGTGCAGTCGCGGCTGGGAGAAAAGTTGACGAGCTCGCTCCCACCCTCCGCCAACGCCGCCAGGATGGCCAGCCGGTGGGAGATGGATTTGTCGCCCGGCAGACGTAGGGTGCCCACCAGCGCTTTGGCCGGCCGTAGGGTTTTCTCGCTCATCCTGTGATGTGGCTCCGAAGGCATTCTAACACTCGCCGCCACGCTACAGAGCAACCCGGCGTTGCCGCCGGGCCGTCAGCATGTCATGCTGAGCGAAGCATCTCGAAGCCGCAGCACCGCCGAAGATTTTTCGCTACGCTCAGAATGACAAAAGGCATGCGCTCAGAACACAAACCGGCGCAGACCTCGGGAAGGTCCTAAACGAGCTTCATTGATTTCGCGGGCCGGTGCGAGTAAGCTGCGGAAGGGAGTCTTGAGGCACTCGTGAACCGCCAAGCAACCGGGAAACGAATCCTCCACCGCACTCCGCTGCTGGCGTGCGCCTGCCTGCTCTTCGCGACCCTGGCCACACCTGCCGACGGTCCCGCCCAGTCTAGCTCACCGGCCGAGACAAGCCTGCCTGCCGAGGCAGGCATCATCCCGGTCGAGGAAATCCGGCCCGGCATGCAGGGCCACGCCAAAACCGTCTTCGCCGGGCGTGCGGTCGAAGGCTTTGCCGTCGAGGTCCTGGGGGTTCTGAAGAATTTCTTTGGGCCACAGCAGGACATCATCCTCGTCCGCCTCTCGGGCCCGCGGGTGGACTTCACCGGAGTTGTGGCCGGGATGAGTGGCAGCCCGGTCTACCTCGAGGGACGCCTGGCAGGCGCGCTGTCGCTGCGCTTCGGGGCGTTTACCAAAGAAGCCATCGCCGGCGTCACCCCCATTGCCGATATGTTCCGCGCCAGCGAGCAGTCCCCTACCGGGGCCACTGCCAACGCTGCGCCAACGGTGCGCTACCCGCTGCCCGCAGCGACCGCAGAATCTCTCGGGCTGCCCCGAACGTTCGGGGCGAGCCAGGCCTACCTGGTTCCGATTGAAACCCCGCTGACACTCTCCGGCTTCTATCCCCAGGCGATTGCGCGCTTCACCAACGAGTTCGCCCGCTACGGCTTCATGACCGTACCCGGGGGCAGTGCCCCGGCCGGATCCGGCCAGCTCTCACCCCTCGAACCCGGTGGGGCGGTTTCGGCAGCGCTCATCACGGGCGACCTCACTGCGGCTGCTACCTGTACCATCACCCTGCGCGAGGGCGACCGCCTCTATGCCTGCGGCCACCCGGTACTCGGCATCGGCGGCTATGGAAAGGTTGAGTTGCCGATGGCGCGCGCCGAGGTTGTGACCACGGTGGCCTCCGAGTGGGCCTCCTTCAAAATCGCCAACGTCGGCGAACCCGTCGGCACCTTCACCCAAGATCGCCGCACCGCCATCGTCGGCACCCTGGCCAAGTTGCCGACGATGATCCCGGTGGAGTTGACCCTGGCGCGGCTGGGACGGGACAGCGAGCGCACGTTCCGCTTCCGGCTCTTCCAGCACCCGCGCCTCTCGCCCCTGCTGCTGAGTTTCGCCCTCTTCAACGGACTGGTGGGAACCACCGAGTATGGCGAAGAGACTAGCTATCGCATCGGCGGCCGCATCGAGCTGCGCGACCACCCCGCCCTCCGGCTCGACGACATGTTCAGCCCCACCGACAGCTTTCTCCCGGATGCCTTCCTGATCGTCAACCAGGTCACCCGAACCTTCCAGCGCATCTTCACCAATCCCTTCGAGCTGCCCACCATCAAGCGCATCCGCCTGCGGCTTGAGATGATTCCGGAACGCAAGAGCACCACCATCGAAAACGCGTGGAGCGACAAAGCCGAGGTGGGCCCCGGCGAAACCCTCACCGTCAAAGTCGTCCTCCAACCCTACCGCGGGCCGCGCCGGCTGGTTTCCGTGCCCATCGAGGTTCCGCCCCACGCCGGCAAGGGTCGCCTGCGCATCCTGGTGAGCGACGCCTCCATGCTGAATCGCCTGACCCGCTCCTGGGTGCTGAACCCGCGCTTTGCGCTCCGCTTCGGGCCGCGCCCCACCAGCCTCGACCAGCTCATCTCCCTGCTCAACCGCGCGCGGCGCAACGACCGCCTCTACGTCTCCCTCTTCCAGCGCAACCCCACCCTGCTCGTGCAGGACAAAGTGCTCCCCAGTGTGCCGCTCTCGCAAATGAATGTGTTGAGCAATCAGTCGGCCCGCGGCCAGCCCGGAGCCACGGTCGTGTTCTACGAATCTATTCTGAATGAAGCCTCCAAGCCACTCGCGCAGGTGGTATCGGGAAGCCACTGGCTCCAGGTGCGCGTGCGTTGAGGCCAACCACGGAGTGCTTATGCGTCGTTTGCTGCTTCTGATTGTGCCGCTGCTGCTCGCGCTGCCGCTGGGCACCGAAACGACCCGCTTCTGGCGGCAGCAGAAGTACGAGGAGTTCGACCGGGGCCGTGCACGCGGCATCGCCCTGCGGAGCGATGGCGAGCTGCTGCTGGCTCCGCGCTTCGGCGAACGCGCCGACGCCAGCCTGGAATTCCTGTGGGCGGTGGTGCAGGACACCGCAGGCAACCTCTACGTCGGCGGTGGCAGCCCCGCCAAGGTCATTCGGATCGATCCTGTGGGCCAGACCTCGACCTTCTTTGAATCGAAAGAACTGGAAGTCCACGCGCTGGCCTTCGATGCAACCGGCAACCTAATCGTGGTGACCTCGCCCGACGGCAAAATCCACAAAGTCAGCGCGACAGGCGAGGCGCGCGAGTTCTTCAACCCCGAGCGCAAATACATCTGGGATATCGCCCTCGACGCGGCGGGCAACCTGTTCGTCGCCACGGGCGACAAGGGCGAAATTTTCCGCGTGGCGCCTGACGGCACCGGCAAGCTCTTCTTTTCCAGCGCCGAAACTCATGTGCGCGTGCTGGCTTGGGATGCCACCGGCAACTTGCTTGCGGGCACGGAACCCAACGGTCGCATCATCCGCATTGGGCCCGCGGGCGACGGCTTTGTGATGTACGAGACCTCGCGCAAAGAAGTTACGGCCCTCATCTACGACGTGCAGGGCAACCTCTTCGCTGCTGCCATCGGCCGGAAATTTCCGCCGCCGACTGTGCCCACCGTCCCACCTCCGCCCTCGCGGCCCACCCGCAGCGTCACCACCGTCGTCACCCCGCAGACGGTAACCACGCAGGTGACACGGCCGCCCAGCACCCCGATTGTCCCCACGGCCCGGCTGCGCTTGCCCACCGCTGGCGGCAGCGCCATCTACCGCATTGCACCCGACGGCTACCCGCACGAGTGGTGGAGCTCGGAGAACGAATTGGTCTATGCCCTGGGATTCGACAAGAACGGAACGTTGCTGGCGGGCACGGGCAACGAGGGCAAGCTGCTGGCGATTGATTCGTCCGCGCTGTTCACGAATTTAGTCAAGTCCTCCTCGGGCCAACTCACCCGCCTGCTGCGTGCCCCGGACGGTACGGTGTTCGCCGTGGCGGCCAACCCCGGCAAGGTCTATGCGCTCGGGCCCGAGCTTAAGACCGAAGGCAGCTTTGAGTCCGATGTCTTCGACACCAAGCTGTTTTCCACCTGGGGTCGCATCCGCTGGCAGAGCCGCTCGAACCCTGCCCCGCTGAGCGGGGTCAAGCTCTACACCCGCAGCGGCAACACCTCCGATCCCGAGAAAAACTGGAGCCCGTGGTCGGCGGCCTATACCAATCCCGACGGAGAACCCATCACCAGCCCGCCCGCGCGCTTCCTCCAGTGGAAGGTGGTTCTGACCGCCGGCCCCGCAGAGCGGGCCGCCCCAAGCTTGGCCAGCGTTTCCGTCGCCTACCTGCGGCGGAACGTTGCGCCGGTGGTGGAGGAAATCATCGTGCAGGCACCCGGCGTGCGCGTACGCGGCGCCCAGCGGGTGGCGCAGCAGGTCGCGCCGGCGAAGCTCGAGCTGCCGCCATCCAGAGCCAAGCAACTGCCGAAGAGCGCGCGTGGTACCCCAGCGCAGAAGCCGGGGCAACGCGTTGAGCCGCCCCCGCAAGGCGTGACCGAGAAAGGCGCCCGCAGCGTGGTCTGGAGTGCGCAGGACGCAAACGACGACGAGCTGGAATTCACCCTCTACTACCGCGGCGAGGGCGAGAGCCGCTGGAAACTGTTCAAGGACAAATTGAAGCAGAAATTCTACACCTGGGACGCGGCCACCCTTCCCGACGGAGCATACCACCTCAAGGTGGTCGCTTCCGACGCGCCTGCGAACCCGCCTGAGCGAGCCTTGATCGGCGAGAAAACCAGCAACCGCTTCGAGATCGACAATACGCCCCCGCGCGTGGAAGAGCTCATCGCCCAAACCCGCAGCCGCAGCGTGGAAATCCGCTTCCTGGCCCGCGACACGTTCAGTCCCATCCAGAAGGCGAACTACTCACTCGACGCGGGCCCCTGGCGGCAACTCTTTCCCATCACCGGCGCTACCGATGCGCCCATTGAGAGCTACCGAGTCAAGCTGGGAGAGCTGGAGCCGGGCGAACACACCGTTGTCATCCGCATCTACGACCAGTTTGAAAACGCTGGCCTCGCCAAAGTGACCTTCAGCGTCAAGTAGAACTCCCAGGTCGCCCAGTGAGCTGGCCTACCACGGCGCCCCACGAGGTGGTTTGTATCGGGATAGACCTGGCATGGTCATACCGCAATGCCACGGGTCTTGCGGCGCTTCATCTCTACCCGGCTTCCGCGCGCATGGAGTTCGTCGAGTCCCGTATGGTACAGACCAATGAGGAAATCCTCGCGTGGGTGGAGCGACATCGCCAAGCCACTACCGTCGTCGGCATCGATGCTCCGATCATTGCCCCGAATCCCGCCGGTATTGGACGTCCTTGTGACGGCGAGGTAACCAGCGCCTTTGGCCGCTACCACGCAGGCACCTACCCTGCCAACCGCGAGAAATGTCGCCGGCCCATAAAGCTCCGGCGGCAGCTTCGGCATCGCGGATTCAACCCCGATCCCGAGTCGGCACCGCGCCAGCGAGGCTGCTGGCAAGTCGAAGTGTTTCCGCACCCGGCGCAGATTGTCTTGTTCAATCTGCCGCGCATCCTCAAATACAAGAAAGGCAGAGTCGAGCAACGCCGCAAAGGACTGAAACAATTGGCGGCTCACATCCGCCGCGACCTTACCCGCCTGAGACCGCGGCTGCGGTCCAGTGATTCGCTGCAGCAACTTTGCGCGGTGAATTCGTCTCTGCGCGGCCAGGCCTTGAAGCACCGAGAAGACCAGCTCGACGCTTTACTCTGCGCTTATATCGCAGGCCATTTCTGGTTTTGGGGAGACAAGCGCTGGCGCATTTTCGGCAACGTCCGCAGCGGCTGTATCGTGTGTCCTGAAATTCGTTAGAAGGGGACTAGCCGCGCGGCTTGGGGTTGCCTCAGAACCCCGCCTGGCAACCGGTGAAGTCCAACGTCTCAACCGTAGTGGTAGCGTTCGGGGTGGCGGCGAGCGCGCCGCCTGAAGAGTCCAGGGTAGCGATGAGCTCGGCCGGGGAGCAGTTCTCCAAGCCGCCGCTGGAGGGCACACTGGCGCGCGCACTGACTTTGTAGTTGACCGCACCTGTCGCGGGCGCCGCATAGGTGGTTCCGTCAGACGAAAAGGTGCCGACGCTCGGGTTGCTGGCCGGAACGAGAAGCGTGTAGGTGGCGCAATTCGTGTTGACGGGGCAGGTGGCATCGGACGCTGTGGCCACGTTCGGCGTCGAGTTGCCCAGCAGCGGGATGCTTACCTCCACCGCACTGCCGCCCTCCGGGGTCGCGGTTTGTAAGGCGCTGAGGGCGATATCGGCACTGGTGGCCGTACTCCCTGTCGAAGTGGTCAGCGTACCGGTCAGCGTCCCCGGCCCGGTGTCGGTCCCGGTTTCGGGCTCGAGCGGGATGTCCCCCAGGCTCGTTCCCACCGGCACGGCGAAGGTGATGGTAGCGTTGTAGGTCACACCACTGCCGTCGATGGCCGTGGCGACGATGTCATAGTTGCCCTCCGGCAGCGGGCAGAAGTTGAAGTTGCCGTTGGCATCGGCGCGGGTTTGCATGATGACGCGGTCAATCCCCCCGGCATCGGGCTGCTCGGCGGCGACCAGCACCGTGCCGCCCGCGATGGGGTTGCCGGTGGTGGTGTCCACCACGCGTCCGCTGATCGCCCCCTGGGCCAGGCTGACCTCGCCCGCATGCAGCGACGGAAGGAGCCGAAAGAGGTTGCCGCCCTGCACCACAATTGAAGCGCAGGCGTTGAAGTCGATGTTGACGTCTACGGCCTCACCCGCCTCGACGGTGAGGGCCCCACCCGCAATCTGCCCCGGCGGAATCTTGATGCCCGTGTTGGCTTCGCTTGAAAGCTTGAGTCGGTGGAGGCTGCCGTCAGCGAGCTCGACGCAGTTGAACCCCTGACTCCCGCAGTTATTCTGCCCGGGTGTTGGCGTGCCCGAGGCCGGATTGTTGCTGAGCAAGATGAAGCGAATCTGCTGATACTGTCCCACCGGCAAGCCCGACGTCGAACCTAGCAATGCCAGCGTGCAGCCCGTAGGCGCCCCCAGGAGGTCAACCTGTTGCGGCGCATCGGCCAAGCCCGGCGTGAGGTCTTGCCAGCCGCCAGCCTCCGGCTGGGCGCCGGCACTAATGTGAGCCCTTACATCGGTAACCGTAATCCAGATGTGACGGAACGCCCCGGGTGCAAACCGGCAGGTGGGCGGGTCGCTCAGCGTGGTCGTCACCACTCCCGACACGCTGGTACTGACCTGTGTGCTACTACCGCAGCCCACCAGTCCCACCAGTACAGCCAGTGCTAGCAGAAGTGGGAGCCCGCGCGCCTCGCGCGTCGGATTTCGCAATGTCACCCTCTCCCCTCTACGAACGCTACCGTAGCGAGCAGGTTGCCTCGAAGTCAATAGGACGTTGGTACTAGGAGTACCTGCGGGCGCGCTGTGCCGTGCTGCTTTCGTTCAACCCAAACTACGGCTGTCTGCGGCGGCGCAACCAGTCCCGCAGAGCGGGACGGGTGGGCAGGGAGGGCTGCGCGCCGGGTCGCGTAACCGCAAAGGCCCCGGCGGCGGCGGCAAACCGCGCCGCCTCGACAACTGACTTCCCTTCCAGCAAGGCCACCGCCAGCGCCCCGTTGAAGGCATCTCCCGCGGCGGTCGAGTCCACGGCCTGTACCCGCAGCGCCGGAATATGGGTCATCCGCCCGCGCAGCTCGCCCACCAGCGCACCACGCTCGCCCAGCTTCAGGATGGCTGCCTGCGGACCTAGCGCCAGAAGCCGGCGGCAGAGGTCTTGCGCTCGCGTCGAGCTCAGCCGGCCAGGACGCCCCGAACGTTCGGGGCCAGCGACCACGGGAGCTTCGGTTTCATTCGCAGTCAGAATCGGAATGTGTCGCAGCAGCCGGCGCGGCAGGCGGCGCGCGGGGGCGGCGTCGAGAATGAGCGGAATCCGGCGGCGGGCAGCAAACTCAACCACGTAGGCCACGACGGGAAGCGGAATCTCGAGTTGCACCAGGATGACGCCGGCGGCGGCCAGTTGCCGGTGGCAGCGCTTGAGGTCGGCCACCGTCAGCCGCCGGTTGGCGCCGGGACTCACCACAATGGCGTTCTGGCCAGCGGCGTCGGCAACGACGAAGGCCATCCCAGAGGGCGCGTCGGCAGCCGTCAGCAGGTGGGAGACGCGGACGCCGGCGGCGCGCAGGTTCCTGCGCAAGCGAGCGCCGAAGCCATCCCGGCCCACCTTGCCGATAAACAGCGTCCGCGCTCCCAGGCGCGCTGCCGCCACCGCCTGGTTGGCGCCCTTGCCGCCGGAGAAGATTTGAAAGTGAGCGTCGGTAACAGTCTCACCCGGCCGGGGCAGGCGCGGCACGCGGAGCACGAAGTCGGTGTTGATGCTGCCAACAACGACGACGATGGATTGGGGGTTCACGCGGATAGGGGAACCCGCTTAGCCGGCTTCGGCGACGCGGCGTGGGGGAACGGCGCGGGCGGCGTGGGGGGAGAGAATCCGCGTACCGGTCTTGCCGGCGAGCGCTTCGGCCAGATCGGCGGGTGAAGTGATGACCACGAGTTGCCCGCCGTTGTTCAAAAAGGCCAAAGCCGCTTCGATTTTGGGCCCCATGCTGCCCGGCGGGAAGTGGCCTTCGGCCAGGAAGCGCGCGGCTTCCTCCACGGTGAGGGAGTCGAGGAAGCGCTCGCCGGGCTGGCGGAAGTTAAGGGCCACGCGGTCAACGCTGGTAGAGATGACAAAGAGCTGGGCAGCGAGGGCGGTGGCGAGCAGGCTGGAGGCGCGGTCTTTGTCAATCACCGCCTCCACTCCCTGCAAGTGCTCCCCCGAAGTTTCGGGGCGGCGGATGACAGGGATGCCGCCGCCGCCGACGGCGATGACGACGCTGCCGCTCGCCAGACACTGCTGGATGGCTGGCAGCTCGACAATCTCGCGTGGCGCGGGCGAGGGCACCACGCGGCGGAAACCGCGTCCGGCATCCTCGACGATGGCCCAACCGAGCTCCCGTGCGCGCCGCTCGGCCTCCTGGCGCGGGTAGAAGGGGCCAATCGGTTTCGTCGGCTGCTGGAAGGCAGGGTCGTCGGCAGCGACTACGACCTGCGTGACCACGGTAACCACCGGGTGTGCCAGGTGGCGCCGGCGCAGCACGTTCGCGAGCACCTGCTGCAACAAGTAGCCCACACTTCCCTGCGTCTCCGCGCCGCAGAAATCCAGCGGCAGCGGCGGCACCTGGGCGGACGCCAGTTCCGAACGCAGCAGCGCGTCGCCCACTTGCGGGCCATTGCCGTGGGTTACCACCACGCGGTAGCCAGCGGCGACGATGTTGGCAATCCCCTCGCAGGTCTCCTCAGCGTTGCGCAGCTGTTCTTCGATGGTCCCGGACTCGCCTTCACGCACCAGCGAGTTGCCGCCAATGGCAATGACGGCCGTGCGGCCAGACGGACGCCCGTAGGGGCGCGCCAGCCCGCCAGAACTCGGAACAGGTCGCTCCGTCATCGCGCTTCTCCCAGCAACGCCAGCAGCATCGCCTTCTGGATGTGCAAGCGGTTTTCCGCCTGGTCATAGATGATCGAGCGCGCCGAGTCCATCACCTGGTCGGTTACCTCTTCGCCCCGGTGCGCCGGCAGGCAGTGCATAAACACGGCATCGGGCCGGGCTTCGCTAAAGAGCTTCGCATTCACCTGGTAGGGCGGGAAGACCTGGCGACGTTTCTCCCGCTCGGCCTCTTTGCCCATACTGGTCCAGACATCGGTGTAGACGGCCGCGGCGGCGCGTACTGCTTCGCGGGGGTCGTGCACGAGCAGGATGTGCGCAGCGGTTTCGGGGGCAATCTCGCGCGCCTGTGCCAGCACCGCGGGCACGGGCTCATAGCCCGGCGGGGTGGCGATGACCAGCGTCACGCCAAGCCGGGCCGCGCCCAGCGCCAGCGAGTGGCAGACGTTGTTGCCATCGCCGAGGAAGGCGACGCGCAACCCTTCCAGGCGCTGCTTGTGCTCGCGCAAGGTCAAATAGTCGCCCAAGGCCTGGCAGGGATGGTAGAGGTCGGAAAGAGCGTTGATGACGGGAATAGTGGCGTTGGCCGCTAGCTCCCGGACGGTGTCGTGAGCGAAGCTGCGAATCGTGATGGCGCTGAACCAGCGCGCCAGGTTGCGGGCCACATCGCCGACCGCCTCGCGCGTGCCGAGCCCGATTTCCTGCGGACCCAAGTAGATCGCCCCGCCACCCAACTGCTCCATCCCCAGCTCAAACGTTACGCGGGTGCGCAGCGAGGGCTTTTCAAACAGCAGCGCCAGGCTCGAACCCGCAAGCGCGCGGGAAAAGCGTGCGGGCTTGCGCTTGACCTCTTGCGCCAGGTCGAGCAGGAAGTGCACCTCGGCAACGCTGAGATCGCCGAGGGTCAGCAGGTCGCGCCCGGCGAGCGCCGCGGCGGCGCGGCCGCTGCGCCGATTGCTTCGGACAACACCACGAACGGCAGTGAGCTTGGGCACCGGGAACTCCTCGACTCAGGCGACGACCGCCTGCCCCGGTTTGATCGGGGCACGGTGCTGGTCGGTGAAGCGGCGCAGGCCATCCTGGAGGCCGGGCCGGGTGCGCTCCTCCACATCGTAGGTGACACGCAGGGAAGGCACGGTAAGGTGGAGCAGGCGCGCCAGGTCAACGGGCGTAGCGACGAGCACCAGATCGCAGGGGGTGCGCTGGATGGTTTCGCTCAGTTCGCGCATCTGCTCTCGCCCGTAGCCCATGGCGGGCAGCTCGGCGCCCAGGTGGGGATAGCGCCGGTAAATTTCTGCGATGGAGCCCAGCGCATAGGGCCGCGGGTCGACAATCGTACGCGCGCCAAACTGCCGCGCCGCCACCGTCGCCGCACCGTAGGCCATCTCACCGTGGGTGATGGTCGGGCCATCCTCGACCACGAGGACCGCCTTGCCTTTGATCTGCTCGGGTGCCGGGACCGAAACCACGCAGGCGGTCTCGACCAGGGTCGCCGCGGGGTTGCGCTGGCGCGCGTTCCGCCGCACCGTCGCCACCGCCTCGGCGGGCGCTGTGTCCACTTTGTTGATCACAATGACGTCCGCGCGCAGCAGGTTCACTTCGCCGGGAAAGTAGGTCAACTCGTGGCCGGCGCGGTGGGGATCGGCCACGACGATTTCCAGGTCGGAGCGGAAGAACGGGGTGTCGTTGTTGCCGCCATCCCAGAGGATGAGGTCCGCCTCTTGCTCGGCCTGGCGGAGGATGGCTTCGTAGTCAATGCCGGCGTAGACCACTGTGCCGCGCACCAAATGCGGCTCGTACTCTTCGCGCTCTTCAATCGTGCATTCGTGCCGGTCAAGGTCCTCGTGCGCAGCGAACCGCTGCACCCCTTGCCGCGCCAGCTCCCCGTAGGGCATCGGGTGACGCACCACCACCAGCCGCCAACCCAGTTCCTTCAACACGCGTGACACGTAGCGCGACACCGGGCTTTTGCCCGCACCCGTTCGCACCGCGCACACCGACACCACCGGCACCTGCGCCTTCAGCATTGTTGGCTCCGTGCCCAGCAGCAGGAAGTCGGCGCCCGTCGCCAGCACCCGTGCCGCCACGTGCATGACCTCGAGGTGCGAAACGTCGCTGTAGGAAAACACCACCTGCTCGATGCGCTCGCGCTCGATCAGGCTTTCCAGCCCATCTTCGGGCAGGATGGGAACGCCGCGCGGATAGCGCGGCCCGGCCAACTCGGGCGGGTAGATGCGTCCCGCGATGTTGGGGATTTGGGCGGCGGTGAACGCCACCACCTCGTACTCCGAGTTATCGCGGAAGCGCAGGTTGAAGTTGTGGAAATCTCGCCCGGCGGCACCAAGGATAAGAGTGCGTTTGGCCATGAACGATCCCCTGGACTACCCTTTGGGTCAACCGCTAGTATACCACGCACGCAGCACCGGGGCCAAGACTGTAAGCTATTGAAAAACTTATAGATAATCATAGGGCCGCTCTTCCGGCCCGTTGGCGCACTGATGGCGACGGAACGCGACGTATCGAACCTTTTCGAGCCGAATACCGCCACACCCCAGCACCCCTGACGCCCCCTTCTGACCCCTCCGCGCCCCTGAGTTGAACTTTCCCGGTTGGGCAAGCCAGGGGCCTGCCTGCAGCAGGCCCGCCGCAGCGGGCAGGCAGGCTTGCCCCCTGCCGCGTCCGCCGGCCGTATTGTCGCGCGGCTAGCGGGGTTGAACCAAAAAAGCGGTGTCAGAAGTGGCGCGCTCCCTGCCGCTCAACCCCGTGGCTCCGGCCACCGGGCAAGGTAGGCTCGGGCCTCCCGCAGGCCGGCGCCTGGGGGCTCGATGTGCAAGTGGGTGGCGCGGTTCCCAGCGGCTGCAGCCGCTGGGCTGAACTTTCGCGAAACTTTGCCCCGGCCTCTCGACGCTCCCCTGGCCCCTCCCACCTTGCGCTGTGATTAGGGTCAGATACATGTGAGACAGCAAGTTGGGTAAGCTGGGGCCTCAGA
>JBHIAG010000010.1:0-39046 GCA_046758465.1 Terriglobia bacterium
TGGTCGATAACTACCCGGCCTTCAGCGTCCTCCTGGTGCGCGAACATCTGCCGGAAACGCATGATTCACTCGATGCCATCGCCCACGGCCTCAACCTCGACCCCGCCTGGCTCGAAAAGCGTCTGGAGGAGTTCCGCGACGCCCCGCCCTATCAACCCATTGTGCTAAAGGATGGGGCGACACTGGCCAACATCGCCTTCATCGAAGCCCACCGGAGCGATTTGCCCGAACTCGAGCTGCTGAGGATGTATCGCCGCCGCTATCCCCCCGCCGGCTTCGGCGCGCACCTGTTCGGCTACGTGGGGGAAGCCTCCAAACAGGAGGTGGCCTCCGGCCGCTACGCGCTCGGTGACATTATTGGGAAGAAGGGGCTCGAACGGCACTACAACGACATCCTCCAGGGTACGGACGGCGAGCGGCGCACGATCGTAGATAGCCGCGGCCGCGAAGTGCACAGCGGCGAACTCGGCGGCCGCGATTACACGCAGCCGGTCCGCGGACGCCCCATCCGCCTCACGCTCGACTCCGACATCCAACTGGCGGCGGAACAGGCGCTGGCAGGCCACCAGGGAGCAATCGTCGCTCTGGACCCACAAACCGGCGCCGTCCTGGCCCTGGTTAGTCGGCCTGCCTTCGACCCGAACCTATTCGCGGGCCGTATCCCACCCCAGGAGTGGCAGCGGCTGATGGACGACCCTGCAACGCCCCTGCTCAACCGGGTCACCCAAGCGCAGCTCGCGCCGGGCTCCGTCTTCAAAATCATTATCGCCGCCGCCGCCCTGGAAGAGGGCTTGCTCGAAAAATCTTTCACCGTTAAATGCACCGGTGCCGTGCGTCACTACGGCCGCCTGTTCCGCTGCTGGCGGCCGGAAGGCCACGGCATCGTCGGCCTGCACGAGGCCATCGTGCACTCCTGCGACGTCTTCTTCTACGAACTGGGCAAGCGCCTCGGGATCGAACGCATCGCTTACTACGCCGAGAAACTCGGCCTCGGCCGCGCTACCGGCATTGACCTGCCGGCAGAGGAAGACGGTTTAGTTCCCTCCCCAGAATGGAAACAGCGCACGCGCAACGAAGCCTGGTGGGCAGGCGAAACCATCTCGGTCGCCGTCGGCCAGGGACCCATCATGGTCACGCCCTTGCAACTGGCCTACGCCCTGGGCGGCATCGCCCGCGGCGGAATCTTTGTCCGCCCGCGCCTCGTGCTCGAGCCGGACAACGGCGACGGCGCCACCGCCGTGCGACGCTTCCCCTTGAAAGAAACCACCGTCTTGAAACTCACCGACGCAATGTGGGGCGTGGTCAACGCAGGAGGCACTGGCACCCTCGCTCGCATCCCCGGACTGGACATCGCCGGCAAAACCGGCACCGCCCAACTCGTCGGACTCGACACCCTGCGTAAGGTCGGTAGCCAGCGGAAGCTCATCGACAACGCCTGGTTCGTGGGCCTGGCTCCCCGCCGCAATCCAGAAATCGTGGTGACCGTGCTGTTGGAGCATGGGGAGCACGGCGCCGCTGCCGCCCCACTGGCCCGCGCGGTCATCCGCGCCTACTACGAGAAAAAGCAGCGCGCTGCCCCACCCCGCTACGCCTATGCTGGCCCCGGCGCCACCCCGGGAGCTCCCTAGTCATGCAGCGCCCCATCCGCTATCGCGAACTCGACTGGTTCCTGCTCGGTTGTGCTCTGTTCATCGCTGCCCTCGGCGTCGTCGAAATCTATTCCACCACCCACAGCAGCTCTCACTTCGCTGGCATGCACTTGCGCCAACTGCTCTGGATGGGGCTGGGACTGGCCTTGATGGTTATCTTGGCTCGCCTCGACTACCACACCTGGCTGGATCAGGCCGCCTGGCTCTATCTCGCCGCGCTCGCCGGCCTCATCACGGTGCTCGTTGTCGGCAAGGAACTCTTTGGCGCCCGCCGGTGGCTGGAAATCGGGGGAATCAATTTTCAGGTGTCGGAGGTGACAAAGTTAGTTATAATTATTGTTTTGGCTCGCTATTTGAGTGAGGTTCGCACCCAGCGATTGAGCCTGGCGGATCTTGCCAAAGTGGGCCTACTGGTGGGCGTGCCAATGGTTTTGATCGCCGCCCAGCCAGACCTGGGAACAGCAGTGACGCTGGTTCCCATTGGAGCGACAGGGGTTTTTCTCGCGGGATTGCGGTGGAAGCACACCGCGGTCCTGGTGCTGGCAGCACTGCTGGTGCTGCCGGCGGGTTGGCAGCTGCTCCGACCGTACCAGCGAGAACGCCTGGTTACGTTTCTCAAACCCGGGCAAAACCCCAAAGGCCCCGGCTACCAGATCTTGCAATCTAAGATCGCGGTTGGCTCCGGCGGCTTCTGGGGCAAGGGGATGAGAAAAGGGAGCCAGAACCAGCTCGGGTTCATCCCTGTGCGCCACGCGGAGTTCATTATGGCTGCCTATGCCGAGGAACAGGGGTTTGCGGGCGTGCTGCTGGCTTTGCTGCTCTACCTCGCGCTGCTGCTGCGCCTGGTGCACAACGCCGAAACCGCGCCCGACCGCGCCGGCACTTTTCTGGTGGCCGGCGTTGCCTGCCTGCTGCTGTTCCACTTATTGGTCAACGTGGGCATGGTAGTGGGCCTGATGCCGGTGACGGGTATTCCCTTGCCTTTGATGAGCTATGGTGGCTCGGCGACCGTTTCTACTTGGATGGCGCTCGGCGTGGTGATGAGCGTACGGATGCGTCGCTTCGTCAACCTCTAGCGGTTGACCCCCGCGCCGGCGGAACGACCATGACCGGGGGGAGTTCCACCCCAGGTCGGGGACAACTCAGAACGATGTATAGGACATTGAAAGGGCAGCCAGGACGTCGCTGCACGCGCCACACGTTGGCTCCGGCGCGCTGGCGTCGCTGCCCGGTGAGGTTTACTTATGTCGAAAGAATTGGTGATTTCTGCGTCTCCGCACGAGACGAAAGTCGCATTGCTCGAGGACGGTCAGGTTGTTGAAGTTTCGTTTGAACGGGAAAAAGCAGTTGGACAGGCCGGCAGCATCTACAAGGGTCGGGTCAGCCGGGTGCTGCCGGGGATGCAGTCGGCCTTCGTCAACATCGGCCTAGAGCGCGACGCCTTTCTCTACGTCTCTGATTTCTTCGAAGACCGCGAAGAGTACGAACGCATTCTCGCCAGCGCGGAAGAAAGCGCACCCCAGGCCGCCGAACAGACCACGACGGCGCAGCCCGCGCCCGAACCTGAATCCGAAGAGGTCGCAACTGCCCCGCCTCCGTCGCCCCGCGAACAAGCGCCTGTCCCCGAAGCTACACCGGCTCTTGCGGCCCCGGGCACGGAACAACAGAGACGCCGCCTGGGACGCCGCTCCTACCGCGGCCGACGGCGTGGCCGGCGCGGCGGTCGGGGTCACCACCATGGTCGCTTCCCGTCCAGACCCCACCCGCCGGAACCACGCAGCGAGCCCGAACCGTACGAGCCCCTCATCCTGGCGGGCGAGTCACTGGCGAAGTACAAGGATCGCTTGCCACCACCCGAGCCTGACTCGGAAGCGCTGCCTGCGCCGACCGAAGCTGCGCCTGCGCCCGCTGACGAGTCGGCCGAATCGAAGCTGGGAGACACCGAATCCCCGCCGCCGGAAGCTGAATCCCCCACAACTCAGCCGAGCCGTGAGCAGCAAATCGCTGAACCTGAACCAAGCACAGACAGCGCCTCAACGCAAGCCGAACCACTCTCCGGCCCAGCCAGCAGCGCAAACGCAATCACTGAAACCGAACCGAACACAGACACCGCCCGCACGCCCGCTTCCACGCCCCGGAACGAGTCCGAGGCCCAGCGCGAAGCGCGGCGTAAGCAGGAGACCGACTACATCCCCGTCGCCGAAGTGGATAATTCTGAATCAGCCGGGAACGCCGCCAGCGAAACCTCTGAGGGCGAGGCGGAAGCCCCGGAAGATTTCGGCCGGCATGAGGAGAGGAGTGAGGAAGCTAACGGTGAGGTAGCCCTGCCGCCCTCCGTGCGCGAGCGCACTGCCGGTGGAGTGGAGTGGGAACGTCCGCTGCAGGCGCGGCGGCGTGGCCGGCGCCTCCGGCCCCTCCAGGCCCGCCGACGTCGCCGCCCCACCGCTGCGCCCGGCCCGCGCGCTAAAATCTCCGACCTACTCCGACCGGGCCAGGAGACCATCGTCCAAATCACGAAGGAACAGATCGGCACGAAGGGCGCGCGCATCACTTCCCACGTCACCCTGCCGGGTCGGTACGTGGTCTACATGCCCACCATCGAACACATCGGCGTCTCGCGGCGCATCCATCCCGACCAGGAGCGCGCGCGCCTGCACCGGCTCCTGCTCGAGCTGCAGAAGGGGATCGTGACCGGCGGCTTCGTCGTGCGTACCGCCGCCGAGGGCGTGAGCGAGGAGGAGATCCGGCGCGATCTCACCTATCTGGTCAACCTCTGGCGCGATATCGTTCAGCGGGCCGAGCAGACTTCGGCCCCCGTCTTGCTCCATCGCGATCTCGGCCTGATGGAGCGCATCCTGCGCGACCAGCTCACCGCGGACTTCGAAACCATCTGGATCGACAGCGAAGAGGAATACACGAAGGCGGTGGAGTTCGTGAGCCGCTTCCAGCCCGCGCTGGCTCCGCGCGTGAAGCTCTACACCAAGGAAGAGCCTATCTTCGAAGGGATGGGCGTCCAGCAGGAGATCGAGCGGGCACTGAAGCCCAAGGTATGGCTGAAGTCAGGCGGCTATATCGTCATCAACCACACCGAGGCGCTGGTGGCGATTGACGTCAACACCGGTAAGTTCGTCGGCAAGGGATCAACGCGGCTGGAAGACACCATCGTCCGCACCAACCTCGACGCGGTCAAAGAGATTGTCCGCCAGATTCGCCTGCGCGACCTCGGCGGCATCATCATCATTGACTTCATCGACATGGAAGACCGGCGCAACCGCCGCAAGGTGATGCAGGAACTGGAGCGGGCCTTGCGCAGCGACCGCTCTCCCTCCAAGACACTCGCCTTCAACGAATTCGGCCTCATCGCCATCACGCGCAAGCGCGTCCGGCAATCGCTCGAAAAAGCCCTCTGCCAACCTTGCCCGTATTGCACCGGCACCGGCATGCTGAAGTCTGTGCCTACGCTGTGCCACGAAATCCAGGTGGAAGCCAAGAAGATGGCCTGCGAGATTGACGCACCGGAGTTGACCATTCGTGCTCACCCCGAAGTGGCCAAGGTGCTCAAGGCGCGTGAGTCCGGCCTGCTGCGGGAACTCGAAGAACAGACCGGAAAAAATGTCATCGTCCAGCCGGATCAGACGCTCCACTTCGACCAGTACAACATCTTCTGAAGTCAGAAGCAGGAACAACTGACAAGGCAGGTCAGCGGCTAGTCCGTATCGTAGCGCTGCTCGTTCCACGGGTGGCCATAGATGTGGTAGCCGTTCTGCTCCCAGAAGCCGGGCACATCGTGCGGCAGCAACTCCAGCCCGCGCACCCACTTCACGCTCTTCCAAGCGTAGAGGTGCGGCACCACGAGCCGCAGCGGGTAGCCGTGTTCGGGTGTGAGTAGTTCCCCGTCGTGCTTGTGGGCAAAGAGCACGTTCGGCTCCAACAAATCCTTGAGCGGGACGTTGGCCGTGTAACCCTGCCTGCCCGGAGCGGCGTCGAAGGGCTCGGCGTGCACGAGGACGTAGCGTGCCTCCGGCCGGGGCCGCGCCCGCTCCATCAATTCCCGCGCCGCGACACCCGCCCAGCGATTGTCAAAGCGACTCCAGCGGGTGACGCAGTGCATGTCGGCCACGACTTCAATCCGCGGCAGCGCTTGAAACTCCTCCCAGCCCAACCGCAGCGGCTGCTCGACCAAACCCCAGACGCGGAAATCCCAGCTCTTTGGGTCAACGCGAGGCACGGTGCCGCAGTGCAGCACCGGCCACTTCAGCGTGGCCACCTGGCCGGGCGGCAGTCGGCCTGCCTCCCGCATTGCTTCCTCAACCTGCTTGCGCTCCGCATTGTTGACAAAGATGTTCATCGCACTTCCGGCTCAGCTCCGATTCCAGCATGCCGTAGGAGCAGGTGAAGCAGCACCGGGCTGACGCGCACCCGCTTTTCTGGCATATTCAATCCCGCCGTGGATGCCGAACGCAAGCGCGAAACCTTCGAGCGCGGCATCACCTGCTTCAACCGCCGGCAGTTCTTTGAATGCCATGAGACGCTGGAAGAAATCTGGCTCGCTGAAGTCCCGGAGGAAAAACCCTTCTACCAGGGACTCATCCAGGTCGCCGCGGGCTTCCACCATTACCAGAACGGCAACCGGGCCGGCGCGCGTTCGCTCATCCGGCAGGGGCTCGCAAAACTCGCTGCCTACCCGCCCGACTCTCACGGGATTGATCTGGCCAGCCTACGTTCGGCGCTGGCGGGTTGGCGCGAGCGCCTCGACCACGGCGAGCATCCCGAGAATCTTGCATTTCCCAACATCGGCCCGGCACGTTAGTGCCGTTCCAACTTGTTATACCTAGGCTGAACCGAAATTATCCCCAATGACCGTCCATGTACAGATTGGTGCCTTTAGCTCGATAAACTTGGAACGGCACTAGGGCTCTTCGTCGGCCGCGGGCTCCACAATCAGTTTGCCCTTCATCCACCGGTGACGCCAGC
This sequence comes from Terriglobia bacterium, assembly GCA_046758465.1. Lineage (GTDB taxonomy): Bacteria > Acidobacteriota > Terriglobia > Acidiferrales > 2-02-FULL-67-57 > JBHIAG01. Next base: position 6,624 of record JBHIAG010000010.1, read on the forward strand.
CGCACCGCACCGAACACTTGAACTTGTAGGTGCCCGGCTCCGGTGCCACAAACTCGATCACCGTCTCCTTGTCCTTGAAAATGTTCTCGTTGATGTCGAGCTCTTTGATCTGGAAGCCGTGCGTGCGATCCAGCGCCGTCAAGACCAAGCGCACACGCTCGCCCGCCCGCAGCCGGATCTCCTTCGGGTTGTACTTGTATTTCTTGGCCGTCATGTGAATCTCCCGCACCGCCTCTTCCTCTTCGGCCGGCACCACGAGCGTCACGCCCACAGCCAACAAACACACGCCAAGAACTACCGGTATCATGACCTCACCTACCATTCCAGCAGCGCGGCTTCGGCGGCAAACCCCGGCCCCACCGCCAGCAACACCCCGAGGTCACCGGCTTGCCCCGCCCGCCGCTGCAACACTTCATTCAGCACAAACAGGACCGTTGCCGACGACATATTGCCATAATTGCGATACACGTGGCGCGAATAGGCAAGTTCCTCATCGCTCAGCCGCAGCGCTGCTTGCACTTTGTCAATCACTTTCCGCCCGCCCGGATGCATCAGCCAGAAGCGGATATCACTGCGCGCGAGCCCGCGGGGGCTGAGCAATGCGTCCAGCGCCCGCTCGATGATCGGCGGCGCCAAGTCGCGGATGGTCGGCGCCAAGATGATCCGCAGCTTGCCTTGCCGCTGTTCAAATCCGACCGAGCTCTGGCAGCTCGGATCGAGCACGGAGGCAAACCCCCGCAAGCGGGGACCTGTGTCCGCCGCGACGCTCAGCAAGCAGGCTGCGGCTCCGTCGGCGCAAATGGCGTTGCCCACCACGGTTTCGAGCGAGCCGTCTATAAAGTAGGCTGCCGAACAAATCTCGACCGCGATGGCCAGCACTCGCTGCTCCGGGTAAGCGCACGCGTGGTCGTAGGCGCGCTGGAGCAACGGCAAGGCACCGGCACACCCGTGCCCAAGCAACGCTCCCCGCTGCACCGAGGGCGCCAAGGCCATCTCCTTTACCAGAATCGTCGCCAAGTCGGGACACAGATAGCCCGTACAGGAGCAAACCAGAATGCAGTCGACATCTGCTGGGACTAGGCCAGCCTGCGCCAGGCAGCGGTCGGCCGCTGCACGCGCAATCTGCACCGCCCCTTCCCCATAGCGCCGGTGGAGCTGGTCGGGGTCTTCAGTAGGCTGGAAGCCCTCCGGCTCGAGGTAGAGGTAGCGGTAGTCAATGTCGCTGTTCAGAAAAATGTCGTGGATGCGGCGGCTCTTGTAGCCAGCCAACTGATAGGTCTCCTCCTGAGTAAAACGGCGCGGCGGGCTGGCCGTGGCGACAGCGAGCAAGCGCGGCCCGTCGGGAACAGAAGCTGGCATTTTGCCCTGAAGTCCTACTTATCAGATTCGCGCAGGCGGCGTCGGGTTGCGTGCCGCTGAATGGAGGAAAATTCTCCGCCTCATGGGAGCCAACATGGAGATTGTCTTGAAATCCCAGCAAGAGGAGCGCTGAGGCAAAATGGCAGCTGGGCATCTTCGCGGAAGACGCCCGCCGCCAAAAATCCTTCCGCGGTTTACTCCTTGAAGTAGTCGGCGTTAATCGCGGTATAGTTTGCCCACTTCTCAGGCAAGTCTTCCAAGGCAAAGATAGCCGTCACCGGGCAGACCGGGACGCAGGCACCGCAGTCAATACATTCGTCGGGGTGGATGTAGAGTTGCTCCACCTCGTCAAAGTTCTTTTTTCCCTGATTGCTGGGGCCACCATGATACTCGCGGTCTTTCGCCGGGTGGATGCAATCCACCGGGCAGACATCTACGCAGGCGGTATCCTTGGTGCCGATGCACGGCTCTGCAATGACGTAGGCCATTACCGCTCCTCCCTATGCGTTTCGGCGCGTTTTCGTTCCCTCTGAACTTCTAACACGAAGCCTGCCAAAAAAGCAAATTTTCTACCAGCCAACCGCTGGTTGCGCGCGTTGAACCTCGGGCCGAAACGCTTCGAGAACGGTAACGTTGTCCCGCTAGCTCCACACCGCACGCCACAGCGTTCGGAAGGCGATCGGCTCGCCGTAGAGGAAGGTGCGCGCGGCCACGCCACACACGAGCCGCGAGCGGAAAATCCAGCCGATGCGATCCACGGTCTGCTGCTGCCCGGCACCGCCCGGCAGGGCGCGCAGGTAACTGCCCAGCCGCTCCCGCCAGGCAGTCTGAAATTCTGCCAGGTGTGCTCCGACATCGCCGACACGCAAGCCGCGGTCCGCCAGCTCCACCGCCAGGCGCGCGCTCTCCATCGCCGGGTAGATGCCTTCGCCGGTCGCACCGGAGACGAACCCGGCGGCATCCCCCAGCAACGCCACCCGGCCCCGTACTATCGGCTTGCCTTTGTGGATCGCGCCAGCCGGGTCGGGAGCGTAGTAGACCTTGTGCGGGGTGAGACCCTCAGGCAAGTAGCCGTGCTGCTGCACGGCGCGGAAAAAGTTCTGGTACAGGTCGCGGATGGACTCCCCCGGCCGGAGGCGCCCGCCGATGCCCACGCAGATGTGCGCCCGCTTGGGGAATACCCAGCCGTAGCCGGTGAGGCCGTCAAATTGCAGCGCCACGAACAGCGGCGGCCGCGCCCCATAGAAGCGCTCAATCGCCTCAGGCGGATACGCCAGGTCTTCGTTCGCGCAGAGCACGTACTCGTTCTCCGCCCAGCCGCGCCGCAGTCCCGTCAGCGCCGCCACGCGACTGTTGGCGCCATCAGCACCCAGAAGGACACGCGCTTCCAACTCCTCGCCATTTTCCAACCGCACCGCCACACCGGCCTCGCCCGCGCGCACCGCTTCCACACCGACCCCGGGCCGAAACTCCGCCCCGCTGGCGACCGCGATGTCTTTCAAGCCGTTGTCGAATTTGCTGCGCAGCGACAGATACCCGGAGGGCTTCCGCTCTGTCCACCGCGCCTCCCGTGCGAGCTTCTGGTCAAGGAAGGCCACGCCCCAAAAGGCCGAGTCCACGAGTTGCTCGCGGTGGGCCTCCAGATAGGGGAAGCGCTCAAAGACCAGCCGGTTGATCCAACTGGCGCAGGTCTTGTGCCGCGGGAACTGCGCTTTGTCCACCAGCAGCGTCTGGTAGCCCGCATCAGCGGCGAGCTTGGCCGCCGTCGAGCCAGCCGGCCCCGCCCCGATAACGATGAAATCATAGCGAATGCTCACTTCTCCCTCGCTATCTCTGCCTGCCCTGGGCCAAGGCGACTAGTTGGGCTTCCAAGCGCGAGTTCTTCTCCTATCCATTTGAAAAAACAGCACTTGAAAATTTTCCCCCTTCCCCTACCCCCCGGGGGGTGGGGTGTATCGCAGCAATTCCTTTCCTATCAATAGGTTGCACCGGGTGACTAGTCTCGACTAGTCTCCACAACCCATTCTCTTTCAACATGTTAGCCCCGGTGTCTAATCCCACTGCCAACCCCCCGGCAGCCGGCTTGCCTCCTCGCGCCCCTTCCCCGTACCACATCCACTCTGGCTTGTCCAATAACCGTGAAAATGATGAACATCGTGAACATCATGAACACCATGAACATTTTGAGAATCTCTGCCATTGTGGAAAAGACGAACCGGGTTTCCGCACCCATGACGACTAGTGGTGCGTTTTGGCTTGGCGTTTTGGGGGGGAGCTGTAGTATTCAACCGTTGCAATACGCGAGGCCAAATCAAGGGGCAGCCATGAGGCAGCGGCGTTTGCGCGGCGTAACCTTATTTGGGGCGCTTTTGTTGGTACTGGCTGGAGGAGCGCTGCTACCTCCTTTGAAAGGCCAACAACCACTCAACTACGTCCCGAACGAAATCCTGGTCAAATTGAAACCCGAAGAAAGGGACCAAGCCCTCCTTAGGCAGCTTCCCCTGTTGAACGCCTTCATTCGAAGCCGCATCCCTGCCCTCGGCGTGGATGTACTTCGCTCAAGAAGCCTGTCCACCGAGGAGCTGATGGAAAAGCTGCGCCCAGTCCCCGCCGTCGAGTATGTCGAACCCAATTACTATCTTCAAACTGTCTTTATCCCTAACGATACCTTCTTCCCCAGCCAGTGGGGTCTAACGAAGATTCGCTGTCCCCAAGCGTGGGATGTCACAACAGGCAACGACACTGTGGTGGCTGTTGTGGACACCGGCGTTCAGCCCGATCACCCAGACCTGCAAGGCAGAATCATCCTTGGGCCTTCTTTCGATCTCCAGGAGCCCTTTATTGACGATAATGCCGGCATGGCACCCATGTAACAGGCATTGTCGCGGCGGCCACTAACAACGGAATAGGAGTCTCAGGGGTGGGATTCAATACAAAAGTCCTGGCCATCAAGGCCTGCCACCGCGTCGAGGGGGGAGGTGGCGGGGGAGGCGGGGAGCCACCGCCACCCATCATCGAGGAAGGCGGGGGCGCCTGTACCTTAGACGCAGTCGCTAACGGCATTACCTATGCCGCCGACAACGGAGCCAAAGTCATCAACCTGAGTCTCGGCTGTCTCGAATCTGACTGTCCCGAACGCACGACCCTAGAAAATGCGGTTGTCTATTCTTGGAACGCAGGTGCGCTCAACGTTGCTGCGGCGGGGAACTACGGAACCACCGAGAAATTTTATCCCGCTGCCTTCACGGATGTAGTTCAGCCCGTTGGCGCTAGCACTCAATCTGATACACGGGCAAGTTTTTCGACTTTCGGAACCTGGGTAAACTTATAGGCACCTGGCGTGGACATCTTCTCTACTCTGACAGGATCCACCTATGGAAATAACTCAGGTACTTCCATGGCAAGCCCACATGTCTCTGGCGTCGCCGCGTTGCTCTACGCCAGATTTGCCACCCAGAGTCCGACAAATAGCAAAGTGCGCTCGCAAATTCTCTGTACTGGTACCTTAATAACTATAGATGATGGTTCCATCCAGAGGAGGGTTGACGCCTTTGATGCCGTCAGCCAGACTAAACAGACGTGCCGGAACGATTGCTGGGCAGAGTGGGAGGTGTGCGACACCATTTGTCTAAGAAGGTATCGCCGGGACCCGACCCGCTACCTGCAGTGCATCAACGAGTGTGACTCCGAATTGAGCGCCTGCATCCAAGGCTGTAACCAAGCGCCTTGCCCGGCATTCTAGTGCCACCTGATCATTCCTGCGTAGGCGGGGAGAGCTTTCCCGTCCCAGAAACTAGCAGACAATTGAGAAAAATTGCGTGGCTCATAGTGGTCATTTTCTTTTCGGCCACGACGACACAGGCCCAGGACACCTATCCCCGAGTCGAAGTCTTCGCGGGCTACTCGTATGCGGATGTGAAACTGTCAGGATTCCGCGGCGTTCCGCGCACGCACGGCCACGGCTGGGCCACCAGCTTTACCTATAACCTGCATAAACACTTCGGACTGACGGCTGATTTTGCCGGCCAGTACGGGACAGTGACGGAACACGCCTTCTCCGAGGTGACACAGAGAACAGAGGCACGGGATCTGGAGTTTAATGCACACCAGTTTCTTTTCGGACCCCGCTTTACCCTGCGCCGCGACCGACTGACAGCCTTCGCGCACACCCTGGTGGGCGCTTTCCGTAGATGGAAGGCAGGGTTTGGGCCCTCGGGAATCTTCGTGCCCATGCCAGCGTCTTTCCCCGGGCTCTCCGGCACTCACTTCAGCCTGGCTCTGGGCGGTGGGCTCGATATCCGCAGTAACAACCGCGTGAGCATTCGGGTGATCCAGTTCGACTACCTCCCGGTGCAGGGCGGGCTAGACTCAGAACGGTGGCGGCATAACCTCCGTCTCCAGACCGGTTTCGTCTTCAAGTTCGGGGTCTCGTAATCTGAGAAAGACCACCCCTTCCTACCGCTTTGGACTGCCAAAACCCCCCGATGTCAGCGGGCAAGCTGCGCACTACAATTCCTGCGCACGCAACCGCACGGAAGCGCAAACCTCTACGACTGAGCCCGCGAGCCTGTTACTCTGTTAGTAGTCCAACCCAGTGGCCCCTGCCACTGGGAGCTGTGGGAGGGACACAATGGACACGCGCGGCATCAAGCTCACCTGGCTCGGCCACGGCACGTTCAAGATCGAAACTCCGGGTGGCAAGACCGTCCTGATTGATGCCTGGGTACAATCGAACCCCGCCTGCCCGGACGCTCTCAAAAAGTTCGACAAGATTGACACCATGCTCATCACCCACGGCCACTTCGACCACATCGCCGATGCGGTCGTGCTCGCCCGCCAGCACCGTCCCCAGGTGGTGGCGATTTTTGAGATGGCACTGTGGCTGCAATCGAAAGGGGTCGAAAACGTAACCGATATGAACAAGGGGGGCACGGCGAAAGTCGGCGACCTGGAAGTCACGATGGTCGCCGCCGACCACAGTTGCGGTATCCAGGACGAAGGGGTGGTCATCTACGCCGGTGAGGCCTGCGGTTACGTCATCCGCTTTGCCAACGGCCTCAAGCTCTACCACGCCGGCGACACCAACGTCTTCGGCGATATGAAAATCATCGGCGAACTCTACCAGCCTGACCTTGTCTGCCTGCCCATCGGCGACCACTACACGATGAGCCCACGCGAAGCCGCCTACGCCATTCGCCTGCTCGGCGTCAAAGCCGTCATCCCCATGCACTACGCCACCTTCCCCATCCTCACCGGTACCCCGAAACGCCTGCGTGAACTGACCCGCGACATCCCCGGGCTGGAAATCATCGCCCTCAAACCCGGCGAGACCCTCGGCTAGGTGAAACGGCCAAGGATGCCAAGGGAGGCTTTGTCATTCCGAGTCCCGCCAGCCCGCCTGGGCGGGCTGGCGGGAGGAGGAATCTGCTTGTCCTAGGGTAGTTCCAAGCGGACAGAACGCAGATGAAAGAAAAACAGGAGTGGCGCGAGTACATCTGGCGGTTGCTGGAAGAGCGCGGCGTCGCCCGCTTTCCCGGCGCTCGCGGGCGCATCCCGAACTTCACCGGGGCCGAGCGCTGCGCCGACAGGGTGGAGCAACTCGACCTCTGGCAACGCGCACGCACCCTCAAAGCCAATCCCGACTCGCCCCAGCGCGCCCTGCGGCAGCGCGCCCTCGAACAAGGCAAGATCGTTTATATGGCCGTGCCGCGCCTCGGCAAGCTGGCTTGCTTCATCGAACTCGATCCTCAGCGCCTCCCGCGCCCCGCCCAGGCCGCGACCATCAAGGGCGCAATGCGCTATGGGCGGCCGGTGCGCTTGGAGGAGATGGCGAAAATTGATCTCGTGCTGTGCGGCTCGGTGGTCGTCAATCGCCGCGGTGAGCGACTGGGTAAGGGCAGCGGCTATTCCGATCTGGAATATGCGCTGGCGGCGGAAGCTGGCAAGCTCGGCGACAACACGCCCATCCTCACCACCCTTCACCCGCTGCAAATCATCGGCGATGCCCTGCCCTGGCGCCCGCACGACATTGGCGTGGACTGCATCGTGACGCCGGCCGAGGCCATTTGCACTCGGCCGCTCCACCCGCGCCCGCCCGGTGTCCTCTGGCACTTCCTGGACGAGAACAAGATCGCCGCCATTCCCATCCTCGCCCAGCAGGCGATGAAATCTAAGAACTAAAACGAGACAAACCCATGAGTGCCATCACGGATGCAAAAGTCGAAAAATATCTCTATAGCTTGCTCCCCGAGCGCGAGGAAGTGCTGGCGGAAATGGAGCGCCTGGCGGCCCAGCGCAACATCCCTATCGTGGGTCCGGCGGTGGGCCGTGTGCTCTACCAGTTGGTTCAGCTCATCGGTGCCAAGAGGATTTTCGAGCTGGGCTCAGCCATTGGCTACTCAACCCTGTGGCTGGCACGCGCCGCGGGCCCCGGGGCAACCATCTACTACAGCGACGACGACGCGGAAAACGCTCAGCAGGCGCGCGCCTTCTTTGCGCAGGCAGGCCTAGCCGACCGCATCAACATTTTGGTCGGTAACTCACTGGAGCTCATTCAGCAAGTCCCCGGCCCATTCGATTTCATCTTCAACGATGTGGACAAGCACGACTACCCCAACGTCTTCCGCCTGGCTGTCCCCCGGCTGCGTGGGGGTGGTCTGTTCGTCACCGATAATGCCCTCTGGTTCGGCCGGGTCGCCCGCCGAGCCCGCGACCGGGAAACCGATGCCATCCAGGAATTCAACCGTCTCATCTATTCCTCCCCCGAATTGTTCACCACGATTCTGCCGCTGCGGGACGGCCTCGCCGTCTGCCACAAACTCTGACACCTCACCCCGGGAAAGGGTTCTCCGCATCGGGCCGGGCGACCCGCTCTCTCCAGGCTATCGGCAGAGCAGAGTCTTGTGGGGACAGGCTAGGCTATTTTTCGCCCTCGGCTTCGAGGAACTTTTCGGCGTCGATCGCTGCCATGCAGCCGCTACCCGCCGCGGTGACCGCCTGCTTGTAGACCACGTCCTGCACGTCGCCTGCGGCAAAGACGCCTGGCACATTTGTGGAGGTGCCATTGTTGGTGACGACGTAGCCTTTATCCATCTCGAGCTGCCCCTCGAAGATTTGCGTGTTGGGGACGTGTCCGATGGCGAGGAAAACACCTTCGGTCTTCATGGTCCTCTCGGTGCCGGTCTTCACGTTCTTGAGCTTGACCGCCTCGACCCTGTCCTTGGCGGGGTCAACAATGTCGGTGACGACGGTATCCCAGATAAAGGAAACCTTTTCATTCTTGCGCGCGCGCTCCTGCATAATCTTGGAGGCGCGGAGCTGATCGCGCCGGTGAATCACTGTGACCTTGCTGGCAAACTTGGTCAGGAACAGCGCCTCCTCCACCGCCGAGTCACCGCCGCCCACCACCACAATCTCTTTGCCGCGGAAAAAGTAACCGTCACAGGTCGCGCAGGTTGAAACGCCTTTTCCGATGAGTTTTTTCTCCGATTCCAGGCCCAGCAGGCGCGCGGACGCCCCGGAGGCGATGATCAAGGTTTTGGCTTCATAGCTGCTCTTGTCCGTCTCGATCGTAAACGGCCGGCGGCTCAGGTCAGCCTTGCGGGCAATCTCCATTCGGAACTGGGCGCCAAACCGCTCGGCCTGCTTCTTCATCAACTCCACCAGCTCCGGCCCCTGAATGCCCTCGATGAAGCCCGGATAGTTTTCGACGGTGGTCGTCAGCGACAATTGGCCGCCGGGCTCATGCCCTTCGAACACGAGCGGGGCCAGGTTGGCCCGCGCGGCATAGATGGCCGCGGTGGCGCCAGCGCAGCCTGAGCCCAGAATCACCACGTTGTATGTCATCGTTTTTCCTTCTCGCAAGCCAGAATGAAAACCTAGACAGCTTTATTCTACCCCAGACTGCGCCTCTGAGGTTGCGTCACGGGTGCAGGGATTAGATACGGCCGCCTGGCAGAAGTTGCAGGCCCGGTGGAACAGGGCTACGACGGCCGGGCGTTGCTGATTTGCACCAGTTGCGGACGGAGCTTCGCCTGCACGGTGCCTGCCGGGTCACGGGCAAAATAGAGCACATCCACCGGGCAGACCGCGATGCAGATGCCGCATTGGATGCAGGAGGAGTTGCGGTTGCTGAAGGCCTCTTGCTTCTGGGCGAAACTCATCACGTCAATTCCCACCTGGCAGTAGCGGGTACACTCGCCGCAACTGATGCACTTGTCGTTCGACTTGATCACCAGATCGGAGAACCAGCGGCTGATGAGCTCCATATAGAGTGCCAGCGGGCACCAGTAGCGGCACCAAACCTTGCCGCCAAAAATCGGATAGAGCGCAATCGGCACCACGCCCACCAGGAGCCAGTCCACGATGATGTAGTACTGCTGCTGAAGATTTTTGGCCGTAAAGAACTCGCCGGTGTTGATGTCGAACACTTTCAGGTTGACCCAGTAAGCGACGGTGATCAGGATCGCCCAGGCAAAGATGGAGTAGTTCATCTTTTCCCAGGCCTGCGCGCGCTGACCTTTGGGGGCGTGGTGGCGCCAGCGGTCGCCGAACGTCTCGGCCAAGCCTCCGCAACCGCACACCCAGGTGCAGTAGGCCTTGCCAAAGTAGCGGGCAAAGATCGGAATCACTACGAAGGCGAACACGGCACCCCAAATCAGCCAAATCTTGGTATGGGTGAAAAAGGTATAGATAAACAGGGGCCAGGCATAGAACAGCCCGTAGCTGCGCCAGGCCTCGGCGCGCATCGCAGGCGTGCCAACGAAGGGCGCAATAAAGTTCGGAATGATGAAAAAGAAAATGACTTGGAAACTCAGCAGGGATGCGTAGCGCCAACGCTGGAACTTGGAATTCTTCCCCCAGCGCCGCGCCGCCTGCACGCCGAAGATCACCATGACGACCGTGTACATGGCCGAATACCAGAAGCCAGGTTCGTATATCAACTCGAACCCCCGCCAGTTCACACTGAAGGTGAGAGCCTGCTGGAGGCGCGCGGTGAGCTGCTCACTGCCAAACCAGCTCCCCACCCAGTTGAGCAATGCCGTGCCCTTGTTGCGCGAGACGGCGTAGATCAGGTAGGCCATCGCCGCCCACGTGGCCAGGGTGGCATAGCGCCGCCAGGTCCAGTCGGTCTCGAACCGAATCCCCAGCTTGCGCAAGAACGCGACCGGCAGCTCGGCGCCAATCTGCACAAAGACCACGTCGTTCTTCAGTGTCTCGATTCGCTCACCGTCGTTCCCCGCCTTGCAGATGGTCACTTCCTTCTCGCGGATCTCGCAGAGCTCAGAGTTGAGCAGCACGTTGACGCGGCCCTGGCGCATGGCCTCCTGGATGGCTTCGAGGTTGCGTTGGTTCGGCCGCGCCAACTCACCCCGCCGATAGGAGAGGGTGACACGGTTGGTCCAGCAGAGCGCCAGGGCATTCTCGATGGCCGAGTCGCCGCCGCCCACGACCAGCACGTCAAGGTCTCTGAACTGATCCGGCTCGGTCAGCTTGTAGTGGACTTTGGGGAGGTGTTCGCCCGGAGCCCCGAGCTTGCGCGGGTTGCCCCGCTTGCCCATGGCCAGAATGATTTTGCGGGCGGGATAGGTGGCTGCGGTAGTGACGACTTCGAAGCGCCCCTGAGTCCGGCGAATGTCTTTGACCTCTTCGCTCTCGCGCACCGCCAGGCTGAACTTCTCGATGGCCTCATACCAACCCTGAAGCAGTGTCTCTTTGGGGCAGTCGTCACAGATGGGCAATTCACCCTTGACCGCAAGGTCGCGCGGCTCGGCGTAGATCACCTTTCCACGAGAGAAGTCGGCGACCGTGGAGGCGGCTTCGCGCTTGTCAAAGACAAGGTAGCGTAGCCCGTGCTTTTTCGCTTCCAGAGCCGCGCTCAAGCCGGCAGCGCCGGCGCCGACGATGGCCACATCGTAGACGCCGTCAGCTTTTTCTCTCATCTCCGGCAGGGTGGCGATGTGGTGGATGACTTCGTAGCCCTGGTTGATCGCGGTCTTGAGGACGGGCGAGCGCGCCAGGTCGCCCACCAAGTAGAGGTCTTTGACGTTGCTCTCGTAGTGGGCGTCGACCACCGGGAGCGCGTGCATCGCCGGCGTCTGGTACTGGGTGACCGCCATAACCTCTCTAGTCAGCCGGGTAGGCGTGCATCTGTCAGCGTCACGCCATTGGATGCATCGCAGCCGAGTACAGACACTGATTTTATAGGAGCTACTCTCAGGGCCGCGAGAAAATTTGCCTCATTTGCTTCTGGCGTCTAGAATAACGGCCATGCTTATGCGTTCCGCCTATGCGGCTCTCCTGCTGCTGGCGCTCCTGGGAAGGGGTATTCCCGCAGCGGCGGCCGGCTTGGAGGAAAAGCCCTCACCCGGGGTGGAGAAGCGCGTTGCGGTCCGCCTCGCGGGCGACGCCCGCAGGGTCTTCGTCGCGCTCGGCGAGCTCTACGGTGTGCGGGTCGTGGTGGATGAGGAGTTTCCCGCGCGGTGGGTGCGGCTGCGGCTGGCGGAGGCCGACTTTGATACCGCACTGCGATTGGCTGCACAAGTTGCCAATGCCTTCTGGATTTCGCTCGCTGACGGAACCATTCTTGTAGCCGCGAACACTCCGGAAAAGCATCGGCAGTACGAACCCCAGGTGCTGCAGACGTTCTCGCTCGCCGGAAGCACGCCGGAAGAATTGGCCGAAACGGTGCGGTTGTTGCGAGAGGTGCTCGACATGCGGCGCATCCGCGCGGATACGCGCACGAATACCTTCACCGTGCGCGACACCCCGGAGCGCCTGGCCCTGGCTGCTCGGCTGCTGGCAGAACTCCGCCGCGACCCCGGCGAGGTGTTGGTGGAAGCGTTGCTGCTCGAAGTCGACCGGGAGCGCGCCCGGCGTCTGGGCATCCTGCCGCCGCAGCAAGCCATCATCGTGCACCTGGGGACGGGCTTCGTGGACTTTGCGGACCTCGCATCGCTCATTGATGCCCTGCAGGCGCTACTCGGGCGCAGCCAGATTCCCGAGGCACTGCGCGGCGTCTCCCTCGATACCCTGCTGGGGGAGCTGGCGGCCGACCCGAACCTGCTCAAAGCCGCTCTGCCGCCCTTCGTTCTGCTGGGCGGCGGGGCGACCACTTTTGCTGCCACCCTGCCCGGCGCCACGCTGAACTTGCTCGATCTGGCCAGCGTGACGCGCTCGCTGCGCCGGGTCAGCCTGCGCGCGCGTCACCGGCAAGAAGCCACGCTCTTCGTGGGCGAACGCTTCCCGGTGGTGCTGGCGACTTTTTCCTCAATCTTCTTTCCGCGAGTAGTCCTGGAGCTCATCCAGCAAGGTCTGTTCGTGCCCCCCATCCCCGCCGTGCAGTACGAGGAGCTGGGGCTGAGGCTTACGGCGGAGCCGCACTTGCACACAGCCGGTGAAGTCACCCTACGAATTAAGCTCGATATCCGTACGCTTACGCCCACAACCCTGAACACCATTCCCATCTTTTCCAATCGGGTGATTGAGCAGACGGTGCGGCTCAAGGCGGGCGAAGTCCTGCTTCTCTCCGGCATGCGCAGCCAGACGCAAGAGGAAATACGCGAGGGGACGCCGGGACTCGGCCGGCTGCCCGGGCTCGGACAGCTATTCAGCCGGCGTGCGCGGCGCATGCGGGAAACCGAGTTGCTGGTACTGCTCAGGCCACGCATCCTGCGCCCCTCCCGGCTTGACCGGGCCGCGCCCCGCGCCCTTTACGTGGGCACGGAGGCGCGCCTCTCACCTCTGGGAGCGGTGCCGGCTACGCCCACCACCCCGCGCCCACCACAAACACCTCCGCGGAAGCAGCCGCCCCAACAAAACTAGGAGTGGGCGAGGCGGCTAGTGCCGTTCCATCTTGATGAGCCTATGCAGTGCACCTGCGAATCAGGTCCACACGCCCGAGACGCTCACTGCGGCTCATCTGCGATGAAGCGTTTCTGAGCAAACCTGCGTACCAGCAAGCTGGTAGGGGGCTTACGCCACATAGCCCCAAATAGTTGGAACGGCACTAGGCTGGCGCCGGCAACACCACAATGGGCTGGAAAATGCGAGGGACAACCGCCTGCGCGATGGCGATGAGCTTGCGTTCCTGGTTGAACACACGCAGGCGATACGGGCTCCACTTGCAGCTGTCAATTGCACTTACCATCTCGGGCGGCTCGATCTGAGCTTCGCTGAGCTCAATTTTTCCACCGTGACGCAGTTTGCGTTCGACTGCCGCACCCACCACGGCGCGCGGCAAATCGGGCAGCAGACGGTCAAGCGGAATCAGCACCCGATCGCGCGCGCTGCTCTGGAGCGCCGGCTCCAGTTCCTCGAGGGTTACAGCCAGCTCGAGGGTGAACTCACCGGCGGCGGTGCGGCAAATCTCCACCAGGTGCGCCCCCGGGCCCAGCCGTTGGCCTAGGTCGTGGGCGAGCGTGCGAATATAAGTGCCGGCGGCGCATTCAATCTCAAAGCGCGCCCGCGAACCCTCCACCGCCAACAAGTCAAACCGGTAAACCTCGGCCGCGATCGCTGCCAGCGTGAACCTTTTTTTCTTCCGTGCCAGTTCGTAAGCAGCGATGCCGCCAACCTTTTTAGCCGAGTAGCAAGGGGGGACCTGCTGAAATTTTCCCACAAATTGTCGGACCAAGGGCTCCAGGACCGCCCGCTCGAGTGCGGGAGCCGTGTCGGGGCCGAGCGGCTCGCCATCGGCATCGTAGGTATCGGTGGCAAAGCCGAAGCGGATGGTGCCGAGGTAGCACTTGCGGCGGCCCTGGTAGAAGCGCTGCAGCCGCGTGGCCGTGCCAACCAGCAGCGGCAACACGCCGGTGGCAATAGGGTCGAGCGTGCCCAGGTGGCCCACCGCGCGGATGTGCAGCAAGCGGCGGACACGCGCGACAACGTCGTGCGAGGTCATGCCGCGAGACTTGTTGATGACTAGAGCCCCGTGGCTCATCGCTCCTCGGTATCGTCGTGCTGCTCGCGACGGTGCACCTCTTCCAGCAGCTCCTCGATGCGCGCCCCCTGCTCGAGGGTGGTATCAAGCTCAAAGCGCAGCGCCGGAACGTGGTGCATCCGCAGCCGGTGTGAGAGTTCGCGCCGGAGGAAGGAGCTTGCCGCTTCCAGCCCGCGCAGACTTTCCTGGCGCTGCTCCGCGCTCCCCAGAACGCTGACGTAAACCCGGGCGTGGCGCAGATCTGGCGAGACCCGCACGGCGGTGACGGTGGCAAAGCCGATCCGGGGGTCTTTCAGCTCGCGCAGCAACAGGCTGCTGATTTCCTCCCGAATTTGCTCGCCGACGCGTTGGGGTCGGCGTCCGGGGACGGTCATGTGAGTGTCTGGACGCGCCTACAGATATTCGATGTGACTGTCCACCAGATCGCCGCCGAGCAGACGCTCGGACTCGCTCGCCACGGCCGCCAGCACTTGGGCCAGGTGGGCCCGGCTGCTGCTGAGGGAGACCACGCCCAGGGTGGCGCGCTGCCAGAGCTCCTGGTGGTCGAGCTCGGCGACAGCGACATTGAAGCGCGCACGCAGGCGGCCCTTCACACGCTCTACGACCTGCCGCTTGTCCTTCAGCGAACGTGCGTACGCGAGGTGAAGTTCGAGCGTGACCAGCCCTACCACCATCGCCGTGGACCGTGCGTCTTCGTCTGTACGCTTATACCAGCCGGGCGTCGAGCCCGTGCGTCTTGGTGACTTCGCTCGGGCTCGGGATCCGTTCGACCGTGAAGGCCTCCAGGACGTCGCCGACCTTGATGTCCGAGAAGTTGCTGATGGAGACACCGCACTCGTAGCCGGAACGGACTTCGTTCACATCGTCCTTGAAGCGCCGCAAAGAGGTGACCTTCCCCTGATAGATGACGACGCTGTCGCGGAGGAGGCGGACCGGAGCGTCGCGAACGATTTTTCCATCGAGCACGTAGCAGCCGGCAACGGCGCCGACTTTGGAGATGCGGAAGGTCTCGCGCACTTCGGCGCGGCCGAGGAATGTTTCTTTCAGGGTGGGCTCGAGCATGCCCGTGAGGGCGCGGCGGATCTCCTCGAGCGCATCGTAGATGACGTTGTGCAGCCGCACCTCGACGCCCTCCTGCTGGGCCAGGTTAGAGGCTTTGCGGTCCGGGCGAACGTTGAAGCCGATGATGATGGCGTTCGAGGCCGCGGCCAGCAACACGTCGGTTTCGTTGATGCCGCCCACACCGGGGTGAATGATTTCGACCCTCACCTTCTCGCCACTCAACTGTTGCAGTTGGGCGGTGAGGGCTTCGACGGAACCGTGCACGTCGGCTTTGACAACCAGGCGCAGCTCCTTCATTTCACCGACCGCGAGTTGCTCGTGCAACTGGTCGAGACTGACGCGGGCGCTGCGGGCGAGCGCGGCCTCGCGCTGCTTCTGCTCGCGATAGGTGGCAATCTGCTTGGCCTTGACCTCGTCACTGACGACCTGGAAGGTGTCGCCAGCCTGCGGGAGGTTGCTCAAGCCCAATACTTCGACCGGTGTGGAGAGTCCAGCCGTTTCCAGTGAATGGCCGCGGTCGTCAAACATCGCCCGCACCTTGCCGTACACGGAACCACAGATGAAAGGGTCGCCTGCGTGCAGCGTGCCGTTTTGAACTAGGATGCTGGCAACCGGGCCGCGGCCCTTATCGAGCCTGGCTTCGAGCACGAGGCCGCTGGCCAGACGATTGGGCGTGGCGCGGAGCTCTTGCAAGTCCGCCACGAGCAGAATCATTTCCAGCAGGAGGTTGACGTTCGTTTTCTGCTTGGCAGAGACCTCGACAGTGACGGCGTCGCCGCCCCACTCTTCCGGCTTGAGGCCGTGGCTGGAGAGTTGCTTCTTGACGCGGTCGGGTTGGGCGCCGGGTATGTCCATTTTGTTGATGGCAACCACGATCGGCACGCCAGCGGCGCGGGCGTGATCGATGGCTTCGAGCGTTTGCGCCATGACGCCATCATCGGCGGCCACGACGAGTACCACGATGTCAGTTACCTTGGCACCGCGGGCACGCATGCGGGTGAAGGCCTCGTGGCCGGGTGTGTCGATGAAGACGATCTTGCGGCCGTTGACTTCGACCTGGTAGGCGCCAATGTGCTGGGTGATGCCACCGACCTCTTCGGCCACGCGGTTGGTGTTGCGGATGGCGTCGAGGAGCAAGGTCTTGCCGTGGTCCACATGGCCCATGACGGTGACTACCGGGGGGCGCGGCACAAGCACACCCGTCGCCGGCTGCGCCTCGAACACCTCGCGCAAAGTTTGCTCCTCAAAACTAAGCACGGTAGCTTCGGCGTTGAATTGCCGGCTGAGCTCGGTAGCCAAGGCGATGTCGAGGGTTTGGTTGATCGTGGCCAGAATGCTGCGATCAAAGAGCACCCTGATAACGTCCTTGGCGCGGACCTCGAGTTTTTCGGCCAGCTCCTTGACAGTGATCCCCTCAGTGATGGTGATTTTCAGGGGCTCGGTGCGAACCGGGATGATTGGGGCGCGCGGCGTGGGCAGTTTGGGGGCCACCCGTTCGGCCTTGGCGCGTGCCCGCACCGGATGGGCGAGTTTGCGCTCGCCCTCCTCGTAGCGCTTCTCCAAGTGCGTCTTTACGAGACGGCGTGGCGCAGGTTTGGGCTGATAGATCGGCTGGCCGGGTTTCGGAAGCGGCGGTGCTAAGTCAGGAGCCGCCGCCCTGGGCACCGGACGAATCCGCGGAGGCCCCTCGAGGCGGGTCACGGGAGCGGCCGCGGGCCGCGCGGGAACTCGCTTCAGCTCGGCGGAGGGTCTGGCGGGGCTGGGCGCAGCCGCCGGTGGAGCGGGCCGGGCTCCCACCAGAGGTTGCGCTGCCTTGGCTGCGGCCGCCCGACGGGCTTCAGCTTCAGCCCGCGCGCGTTCACGTGCAGCCTGCTCGGCGGCCTCCTGTTCGGCCGCGATGCGCTCAGCCTCAGCCTTAGCGGCCGCGGCCTGCTCGGCAGCCTCCTGTGCCCGAAAGTGGGCGCGAACTTTGTTGGCCAGCTCGTCGTCAATTGAGCTCGAGTGGGTCTTCTTCTCCGTGACCCCGATCTCGACCAAGTAGTCGAGGATGCGCTTGCTTTTGATCTCGAGCTCGCGACCGAGCTCATTGATGCGAATTTGTTCCATCGTCGTACGACACGCTTTCTTTATTCTATCGCATCGCCGGGTTTCTTGGCCCCTTGTTCGGCGACGGCGGGATTTTCCTCAGGGGCCGGAGCCACCTGGGGCGGTGCCGGTTTCGTCTCGACTGCCGTTTGTGTGCTTCCGGGCCCAGCCGGAGCGGGAGTCGCGCTGGCCTCCGGCTCGAAATGGGCTTTCACCGCAACAGCAATTTTCTGCACCATCTTTTCGCCGACGCCCGGGATTTCCATCAACTGCTCGGGGGTCATGGCGGCGAGTTCTTCGATGGTGCTGATCCCGCGGGCCAAAATCTTTTCCTTGGTCTTCTCGCCTACGCCGGCGAGTTGGGCGAGCGGGGTGCCCGTGGTGGGCAGGACTCCAGTGATCTGGGCTTCAATTTCCTGGCGCTTCTCCTCCTCGCTCTTGATGTCGATGTGCCAAGTGAGCAGCTTAGAAGCGAGGCGAACGTTCTGACCTTTTTTGCCGATGGCGAGGGAGAGCTGGCTGTCTTCCACGATCACTTCCAGCCGCTTCTCAGCGGCATCGCTGATGGCAACGCGGGCGACCTTGGCAGGGCTCAAGGCGTGGGTGGCAAAGATAACCAGATCTTCCGCGTACTCGATGATGTCGATTTTCTCTCCGCGGAGTTCGCGAATAATCGACTGTACGCGCATTCCCCTCATTCCCACGCAGGCCCCGACTGCATCCACATCCCTATCCCGGGATTGGACAGCGATTTTGGTGCGTTCACCGGCCTCGCGGGCGACCGCCCGGATCATGACGGTGCCGTCATAGATCTCGGGTACCTCCATTTCGAACAGGCGCTGGACCAAGGTCGGGTCGGCGCGCGAGACGATCACCGGGAGACCCTTGGCCGCGCGGTCCACCTCCCGGATGATGGCGCGGATGCGTTCGCCGATCTGGTAGCTCTCCAGGTGCGACTGCTCGCGCTTGGGCAGGCGGGCCTCAGCGCGTCCCAGGTCGACGATGTACTCAGGCCCCTCGATGCGCTTGACGGTGGTATTGATCAATTCGCCCACGCGACCGCTGTACTGGCCGTAAACGACTTCGCGTTCCGCCTCCCGCACCTTCTGAAAGATAACCTGCTTGGCGGTCTGGGCGGCAATGCGTCCGAGAACGTTAGTAGGCTTAGGAATCCGCACCTGGCCGCCGAGTTCGACTTTGGAGTCATAGCGGCGCGCTTCGGCAAGAGCCAGTTCCTTGTCCGGGTCGGCGACCTGATCGACCGCCGTCCGCAACGCGTAGACGCAGACGCTGCCGGTTTCGCGGTCGAACTGAGCCTGCAGCTCTTCCTGCGTCTGATAATACTTCCGCACAGCCACAACCATGGCATCTTCGAGGGCGGCCACGACGATTGCAGGGTCGATGCCCTTTTCGCGGCTGAGCTGTTCGATGGTTTGCGCCAACAGGTTCATGGTCATGATTGGGTTCTCCACTCAAATACCAAATTGGCCTGGGCGATCTCCGCGTCGGGAATCGCCACCTCCTGCCCGTCCACCTCCAGGCGTACCTGGCCCTGTGCATAGCCCAGCAGGCGCGCCTCAAAGGTTTTCTTTCCCACGGTGGGGGAGCGCTGCTTCAAGCGAACTTTGACCCGGCGCCCGGAGAAGCGCTCATAGTCAGCCGGGCGGTAGAACTTGCGCTCCAAGCCCGGGGAGGCCACCTCCAGGACATAGCGGGAGGCAATCAAATCCTCCACATCGAGGATGGTGCCGATCTGCTGACTCACGAGTTCACACTCCCGATGGCTGACCGCACCTGCCGGTTTGTCAATGAGGATGCGGAGAACACGGTGGCGGGGCGAGCCGAGCCATTCGACGGCAACCAGCTCCAGCCCTTCCGAGCTGACCACGCGCTCGGCGATTCCGCGGATGCGTTCGAGTTCCAAATTTTCCAGCAACAAAAAAGTGGGCTCACGCCCACTCGGGTCATTCACCATTCCTTCCTCAGAGACTTTCACTCTACCCCAGTCGGCTCGCAAATAGCAAGAACAAAACCCGCTTCCTCCGGGGGCAGGTGGCGTGGAGACGGCTGCCGTCGGCGAGTTGAACCCTAACGAGGTGAGCGCGGCGGCTGGGGGGAGGAGGGCTTGGCCGGAGGTTTGGCCTGGCCGGTAGCCTCCGCGGGCTTCGTGGCTACCGGGTAGAGCTGGTCGTAGAGGCGGATCACGTCGTCGGTAATCTCGACCGCTGGGGCACGGTAGATCACGGGGTTGGGGTTGGCGGAGGAGTTGATGACGATCGCGTAGCCCTTTTCGCGGGCGTACTGGTCAATCACCTTCTGCATTTTCTCCAAGATTGTGCCGGCGTGGTCGTTCTGGGCAATCTGCGAATCAGTTTGCAGGTCTTCCTGCAAGCGCTGACCGGTGCGGCGCTTCCGGTCAAGATCGCGAACGAGCTGAGTCCGGGCCTCGTTGCTGAGGGTGCGCTCCTGCGTGCGGAGTCTATTCTCGATTTCTTGGATTTCCTGCACGAGCTTCTGCAACTCAGCGCTGTGCGGGGCGAATTGGGCCTGCATTTCTTCTTGTGCCTCTTGGCCTTCCTGGGTGCGCCAGACCGCTGCCTGCAGATCCAACACTGCGACCTTGAGGGTCGTGGCAGAAGGGGGGGCAGCAGTTTGGCGGGCGGGTGGGACGTTTTCCATCTCTTGGCCCGCCAGCGGGATAGTCAACAGCCCCAGGGCTACCAGACCGATCAGCGCGTAACGCAATATCATGGGAATCTCTCCTGCGTTCACCGGGCGTTCCATAACCTGCGATTATAGGTATGACGCATAAACGAGGTCAACGGTTTTCCGGCCGGCTGGCATGGGAGCCGTCGGCCGCCCGCCGTGGGCCGAGCTAGAAGGTGCGACTGACGGTAAAGCGGAAGGTGCGCAAGGGCTCGATGAGGCTAAAGGGGCGCGGGGGGAAGAGCTGGTCGAGCTGGGGTTTGATTTGGCTCTCGAAGACCCCGGGGGGCAGGGGGGCGTCGGGGTTTTCGGCAAAGCTGGCGGCGGGAACGGTAAACCGGGTGCGGAGGCGATGGGGGTTGTAGGCCCAATAGATACGGAAGGGTGCGTTGACGATCGGCAAGTTGATGACAAATTCAATCCCCGTGGAGGTGCGGACCTGGTTGTTGGTGCGGGGGACCATTTGCAACCTAGTTCCCAGCGTGGTGTCCGGGAACAGCGTGCGCAACTCATCCAACCCAGCCTCCTGGATACGCAGTTGCGAGCGCCGCAGCACGGTGGTCAAGCCGGCATCGAAAAACAGCGCGAGACTCACCGGCCCGACCAGAGGAATCCGGTACTCAAAGTTGGCGAGGGCCTGGGTGTCGCCGCCGGGGAAGATGATTCGGTTGGAGAGCACGTTGATGGTCCCGACCCGGGTGGCGGGATTGCCCTGGGGGTCGAGTTGCGTGGGGTCGGTGAAGACAACGGGGATCGCAGTCTGGGACGGGATGAAGGCCATGGGGGTAATGGCGCGGGTGTTAAATCCGCGGATGGTATCCTCGCCGCCGAGCAGGAAGCGGTTGAAGGGAGGGGCAACCTTGCCGCTGAAGCCGGTGATGAAGCCGGCCAGGAAACGAAAGGCCAGGGTATGGCGGCCGCGGCTCAGGATGCGCTCGGGACGGAAATGCTTGAACTCGACGATGGGCTGCCAGACATTGACGTTGCCGCCCAGGAAGTTGCCCTGGATGGTGCTGCTGAGGAAGAGGCTGGTGCCCCCGGTGGGTTCGAAGGGATGGTTGACGGTATTGTAGAAGAGGGTGGGCGTGATGCGGCTGATGCGGATGCCTTCCAGGGAATTGGTGGTGCCGGCGAGGCCGCGGAAACTCAGGCGCCCGAACAGATCGCGGCAGCCTTCGGTGAAGCAGGCAATGTCGGAGGTCTCAAAGCTGTAGCTGAGGCCCACGCGAGTAAAGGACCAGCGGCGCACGGGGTAGCTGGCAAAGGCGGTAAAGCCGACGGAATTCTGGCTGTAGCTGAGCAACTGGCTTTGGAGGGTGGGGCTGAGGGCAATCGTGCGCCCGGCGAGCAGGGCAGCCTCCCGCGCTTGGTCGAACTCGAACTTGCGGACGAAGACCGTGAACCCGGTGGAGAGGGGGCGGTCGAAGAGATAGGGTTCGGTGAAGCCGAAGAGGAAGTTTTTCACGCGGTCGCCGTATTCGACGGCGAAGCTGAGGGTTTCGCCCAAGCCGAGGAAGTTGTTGGTCCGGTAGTTCAGGCCGAGGAAACTGCCCGCCAGGCCGCTGACGCCGCCGTTGAAGCCGATGACGTTGCGGCCGCGTTCTTTCACCTTCAGGGTCAAATCCACGGTACCGGCAGCGGCATTTTCCTGTATCTCGGCATTGTCCGGTTTGAGTTGCTCGAAGTAGCCCAACTGATTGAGGCGGAGGACACTCGTCTCCCAGAGGCGTGAATTGAAGACGGCGCCTTCATCGAGCAGGATTTCGCGGCGGACGACTTTGTCGCGGGTGGTGGTATTGCCCACGAACTCGATGCGCCGGACGAAGAACTGTTTGCCGGTGTCAATGTCGAGGGTGAGGTTGATGATGCGCTGGTCGTCGTCAATATCAGGCTCAGGGATGATAGAGGCGTTGATGAAGCCGACACTGGAGTACAGGGCGGTGTAGTCCTCCAAGCTCTTGCGCAGCTTGGTGACGTTGAAGAGGTCGTCCTTCTTCAGGGGAAAGACCGCCTGCAAGAAGTCAGCGTGGAAGAACAGGTCGGCGGGCTTGCCGGTGGCGCTCTGCACTGCCAGCTCGCCCATGCGGTAGCGGTTGCCTTCCTCGACCCGAATTTCGGCCTCCAAACGCTTCCCCTGGCCGCCGATGAAGGGGAGGGGGAGGAAGGACTCGGTGGTGCGCATGCGCGTGCGCGGCTCATGGATGATGGCGCGGAAGTAGCCGTGCTCTTGGTAGAGGTCGCGCACCCGCTCCAGGTCTTCGAAGAGCTTGGTTTCGTTGTAAGTTTTGCCGTGCGAGAGCAACAAGGGCAGCGAGGAACCGGTATAGATACTCAGGGGCATCTTCAGGTGCCAGCCGAGGGCCGGCATCAGGCCCCAGGGGCGGGAACCTTTCATGGCCCGGATCAGCCGACGGTCGGAGAAGACGCGGTTGCCACGGAAGCGGATCCGTCCAACTTTGACCTTGGCACCCTCCTCGACCACGAAGGTGAGGATCACGGCATTGGGCGGGACGCGGCGGGTTTCGTGGGCGACGATGGCGAAGTGGCGGCCACGCTGCGCCAGGATGGCGGACAGTACCAGTTCGGCGCGACGAATCTTGGTGGGGTCGTAGGGACTCTCGATTGTCAGGCCGACCTTGGCATTGCGCCAGGCTTCGAGGACTTCCGATTCGGTCGCCGATTTGAGGCCCTCATAGAGGATGCGGCGAATCAGGGGCCGCTCCTTAACCTGAAAGATGACAATCTTGTTGCCATCCTCGGCGTCTTCGACCAGGAGTTTGACGTCGTCGAAGAAGCGGGTATTCCAGACGATCTGGAAGTCGCGGCGCAGGAGGTCGGGGTCGTAGGGATCGCCCGGTTTGGAGAATATCCGGGCATTCATTGTGTCGCGGGGAATGCGCCGCAAGCCCTCCCACTCAATGCTCTTGATCAAGACGCCCTGAGCGCCGAGAGGAGAAGAGAGCAGCAGGGTGGCCAGCAAGGCGAGGGTGGCGCGGGCAAGCCAGCGCCGGGGTGGAGCGGGACTCAGGGGGCAGAGGGCGGCGCTGTGCCTTTGCATCCCGGCCGAGGGCCGGCTGCGAAGCATCCAGGGGACACCACAGGCGCTTCCGACGTCAGGCTCGTGTCCTGCTGTAGAGAGCTCTGGCCGCCTCATCGTCCGCCTATGGTTTTCTGATGATGCGGCGACGCGGCGCGTTGCACACAGGTCCGGGCGTACGGCGCTAGAGCACCGGAGTTGCTTCCAGCACGGGGCGGAACCCCAACCCGTCGTTCTCCACCACCACTTCCAGCGTCGCCGGGGGTTGAATCTGTCCAGAGATGAGGCGCTCGGAGAGCGGGTCTTCGATGTATTTCTGGAGGGCGCGGCGGAGCGGGCGGGCGCCATAGCTGCGATTGGTGCAGGTCTTCACGAAGACCCACTGGCAGGCCTCCGGGCTCATGGTGAGAGTCACGCCGCGGTGCTGCACCGTCTGATTAATCTGTCCGACGAGCAGGTCGATGATCTTGAGCATGTCCTCTTCGCTGAGCGCGTGGAAGATGATGATTTCGTCGAGGCGGTTCAAGAACTCGGGATTGAACAGCCGCTTGACCTCGCTCATCACCATCTCTTCGAGCTTATGCTGTGTCATCTCTTCGCTGGGGGCGGTGAAGCCGACGGTGCCGCGACGCTGGAGGAAGCGGGCGCCGATATTCGAGGTCATAATGACGATGGTGTTCTTGAAGTCGACGGTGTTGCCGAGGCCATCGGTCAACTGGCCATCCTCGAAGACCTGGAGCAGGATGCTAAAGATGTCCGGGTGAGCTTTCTCGATCTCGTCCAGGAGGATGACCGAATAGGGGGAGCGGCGGACACGTTCGGTCAACTGCCCGCCTTCTTCGTAGCCGACGTAGCCCGGGGGTGAGCCAATGAGCTTGGAAACAGCGTGTTTCTCCATGTATTCGGACATATCAAAGCGAACGAGCGACTTTTCGCTGCCAAACAGGAAGGCCGCCAGGGTGCGCGCCACCTCGGTTTTACCGACACCGGTGGGGCCGAGGAAGAGGAAAGAGCCGACGGGGCGGTCAGGGGCCTTGAGGCCGGCGCGGCTGCGGCGGATGGCGCGGGCGAGAGCGATGATGGCTTTGTCCTGGCTGATGACGCGCTTGTGGAGCTCGGGCTCGATGCGCATCAGCTTCTCCATCTCTTGCTCTTTAATGGAGGTGACCGGGATGCCGGTCCAGCGGGAGACGACTTCTTCGATGTCCTCGCGGGTGACGGTGGAGCTGATGGCGTCGTCGAGGTTAAATTTTTCCCGGAGCTGGCGGAGTTTTTCGCGCTCCTTGCGCTCCTCATCGCTGTAGAAGCGGGCCTTCTCGAACTCGTGGCTCTGGATGGCTGCCTCCATGCGGTGGGTAATGAACTTGATGCGTTTTTGAATCTCGGTGACTTCCTCGGGCAAGGCACTCTGGCGGAGCTTGACGCGGGCGCCGGCCTCGTCGATGAGGTCAATGGCTTTGTCTGGGAGGTAGCGGTCAGGGATATAGCGCGTGGAATGGTAGACGGCGTAGTGGACGGCCTCGTCGGTGTAGGTGACGGCGTGGAATTTCTCGTAGCGGTCCTTGATGCCCTCGAGAACGCCCGTGGCCTCCTCTTCGTTCGGGGCCAGAACCTTGACGGTCTGGAAGCGGCGTTCGAGGGAGCGGTCGCGCTCGATGGACTTGCGGTACTCGGCGGGGGTGGTGGCGCCGATGCACTGGATTTCACCGCGGCTGAGGGCGGGCTTGAGAATGTTGGCAGCGTCGAGCGAGCCCTCGGCCGAGCCGGCACCGATCAAGGTGTGTAACTCATCAATGAAGATGATGACATTTTGCGCCTCCATCAGCTCTTTCATAATCATCTTCAAGCGCTCCTCGAACTGGCCGCGGTACTTGGTGCCGGCGACGATCAAGGAGAGGTCAAGTTGCAGGATGCGTTTGTCAGCGAGTTGGGGCGGCACCTCGCCGTCGGCAATGCGCTGCGCGAGGCCTTCGACAATGGCGGTCTTGCCGACGCCGGGCTCGCCGATGAGCACGGGGTTGTTTTTGGTGCGGCGGCTGAGGATTTGCACGACGCGCTCGAGTTCGCGCAGGCGGCCGATGAGCGGATCAAGCTGGCCATCGAGAGCGGCCTGGGTGAGGTCGCGGCTGAACTCGGTCAGCAGCGAGGTCTCTTTGGAGCGCGCAGAGCTCGGGCGCTCGCTGTGGGAGCGGGCCAGCTCCTCGCGCACGGTAGAGGGACGCAGGCCGCGCTCCATGAGGAGCTCGGCGGCGAAGGATTTCTCCTCGCGGAGCAGGCCGAGGAGGAGGTGTTCGGTACCGATGTGTTTGTGCGCCATGCGCTCGGCTTCTTCGATGGCGTGCCGCAAGACGCGCTTGACCTCTTCGCTGAAGGGAACCTCGGCGGAGCTGGAGAGACGCTCGCGGATGGTAGTGCGGGCCTCGATCTCTTTGCGGATGGACTCCACGGAGCCATGGGAGCGCAGGAAGCGGTTGGCCAGCGCCTTGTCCTCACGCAGCAGGCCGAGCAGCAGGTGCTCGCTTTCAATGTAGGGGCTGCCGTACTGGCTGGCCTCGTAGCGGGCGAAGAAGATGACGCGGCGGCCTTTTTCCGTGTAGCGCTCAAACATCGGCGGCGTTCGCTCCTGCCCTGCGCTCAGGGTTGCGACTGAACCTGCGCCGACTACAAGCGGCCATGTTCGAGCCGCAAAATACGATCACAACGCCCTGCCAGAGCTACATTATGCGTTGCTATGAGGGAAGTCAAGCCGTGGCTACGGTGTAAGGTTTCGAGCAGGGCGAAGACGGCGGTGGCGCTGTTCTCGTCGAGGTTACCCGTAGGCTCGTCAGCGAGCAACAAGCGTGGCCGGGTCACGAGTGCCCGGGCCAGGGCAACCCGCTGCTGTTCCCCGCCGGAGAGCTCGCCGGCGAGGTGGTCGGCCCGGGGCGCAAGACCTACTTCGGCGAGCACCTCTTCGGCCTGCTGGCGGGCGCGGGCGGGGCGCGCGTCGCGCGCGAGCAGCGGCAGCATGACGTTTTCGGCCGCGGTGAAGTCGAGGAGCAGGTTCGCGAGTTGCCAGACGAAGCCCACCGCGCGGTTGCGGTAGTCGGCGAGCTCGGCGGGCGAGAGGGAAGTCAAGGGCTTCCCCTGAAAATGAATGGTTCCGGCGGTGGGACGGTCGAGGGCGGCGAGCAAGTGGAGCAGGGTGGTCTTGCCGGCGCCGGACTCGCCGACCACGGCGAGCAACTCACCCCTTGCGACTTCTAGCTCTAGCGCATCCAGCACGACCAACTCTCCTGCCGGGCTCGCGAACACCTTGCGGAGCCCGCGGGCTTCCAACAGCGCGCCTGATGGTGTAGATGCAAGTGTCACGGTTGGGGCTGTAGGACTTTAGTCCTAGTGGGTGTGCACAGGTCGTTAGAGTTTTGCATATTAACTGAGAGCCCTTTTGCCTCGCCGCGCCATCGCCGCCCCTCTCCTCAGGCAGACGAATGGTGGATTGTACTCTGCTGAAACCCAAGGGCAAAAGCACCTTCCGGCGCCTCGGTTGAGGAGGGCCAATTTGCCAGCAGCCTGTCCTGGGGAGTGAAGCCTCACGTTGACCTCTCTCGGCCGCGGCGATAGGATGGTACTAGCTCGTAACCGAAGGGAATCGCCAGCCCACAGGAGGCAAGGCGTGTGCGTTAGCCCATGCCTTGAGCACCATGAAACTGGTTGACAAGATCAGCTCAGTTTTGCGCCGCAAAGGCCACCAAGTCTGGGCCATGACCCCCGCCGCGTCGGTCTACGACGCGATCGCAATGATGGCCGACAAGCACGTCGGGGCATTGTTGGTGCTTGCGGACAGCAAGCTGGTCGGGGTCATCTCCGAGCGCGATTACGCTCGCAAGGTCATCCTGAAAGGAAAATCCTCAACCCAAATCCAGGTGCGCGAAATCATGACGAGTCCGGTTATTTTCGTGACTCCGGAGCACACCGTGGACCAGTGCATGAGAATCATGACGACCAACCAGATACGTCATCTTGCAGTCATGGAACGCGAGCAGGTGGTGGGCGTTCTTTCCATGGGTGATTTAGTGGGCTGGATCATCTCAGCGCAAGAGGAAACCATCGGCCAACTGGAGAACTACATCACCGGAAAGTACCCGGCATGAAACCCTGCCGCATCCAGCTTGAAGACCAGAGCGCTTTTTCCTTCACCCGGTTGGACGCTCCCCTGAGCTAGCCTGGAGTCGCTCTCCCCCGCGCAGGTTCCAGCGCCTCACCAGGCGCGCGGGGGCGATTCGGAACTCGCTCCGACTCCGGCGGCGGCTCGAATCCCCTCCGTCATTGGGAGCTCCTGCGTTCCCTAGGCTTCCTTGACCGCGGCCGTCAGATCCATGGCCATCTGTTTTGCATCGCCAAAGAGCATCAGAGAATTGTCTGCCGCAAAGAGGGGATTGGGAATGCCCGCAAATCCTGGCCCCAGACTCCGCTTGATGACGACCACGGAGCGGGCCTGGTCAACGTTGAGGATCGGCATGCCTGCGATGGGAATGGCGGAGTCGGTATTGCGCGCCAGGGGATTGACCACATCGTTGGCCCCGATGACCAGCACCACATCGGTTTGCCGAAAGGTAGGGTTGATTTCGTCCATTTCCCTCAGCTTCTCGTAGGGGACGTTGGCTTCGGCCAGCAGGACGTTCATGTGTCCGGGCATGCGGCCGGCCACGGGATGAATCGCAAACTCTACCTCCACTCCCCTGGATTCGAGCAGGTTCGTCAGGTCCTGGACCGCGTACTGGGCCTGGGCGACGGCCATCCCGTAGCCCGGGGCGATGACCACGCGCCGGGCAGCGTCCAACAACATCGCTACCTCCTGGGGCGAGGCGGATTTCACGCGGCCAGCGTAGATATTTTCGCTCTCCGCTTCCGTGGCAACGACCGCGCCGACGCCGGCGAAGATGACGTTGGGCAGGGAGCGGTTCATCGCCTTGCACATCAGGGCAGTAAGGATGAAGCCAGCCGAGCCCACCAGGGAGCCGGCAATGATCAGCACGCTGTTGTTGAGCACCCACCCGTGTCCGGCGGCTGCGAGTCCTGAGTAGGCGTTGAGTAAGGAGATGACCACCGGCATGTCGGCCCCGCCGATAGGGATCACCAACATGACCCCAAGAAGCGCGGCCACCACCACCATCATCCAGAACGGCAGCGCCGACTTGGAATGAATAGTGAGCTCCTCTCCCTGGCGTCTGACTACGTAGGTTTCTTTCTGGTCATTATCCGTGATCCGCCATGCGCCCGGTTCCGCCCCGACCGCAACGCTGACACGAGGCGAGAGCGAGACTCCGCTCTTTTCAAACCCCTGCCGAAAGTCTTTTGGCAGCACCGCACGATCCAGATCGGTTGCGAACCGCGAACCGGTGCGAAACAGCAAGGGAGTATACCCTGCCACCTGCCAGCCACTCAGGCCCAGGCAGATGAGCAGCAGCACCACATTGATCAGGTGGCGGCCGGGCAGCAGGATGGGACGCTCTTTGACGAGTCCCTGGAGTTTGCCAAATGCCACCGCGCTGCCGGTAAGAGACACCGCACCAATCAGCGCCGCGGCCGCGGCGGAGGAGGTGAATTGGACAGTGATCTCTTCAATCCACTGCCCCCGGAGAGCTTCCTCCAGGGCGGCCCCCACCGCCAGGGCCGAGGCCCCGCCCCCGAAGCCGTTAAAGATGGCAACCACTTGCGGCATCGCGGTCATAGGCGAGCGGTAGGCCATGAATGTCCCGATCAGGCCCCCCACCACGAACCCCGCAATGATGATGCGAAAGTCGACAATCCGCCTATCGGTGAGGGTGACCACAATGGCCAGCAGCATGCCTACGCCCGCCAAGAGGTTGCCCCGCACCGCCGTGCGGGGATGCGACAACCCTTTGAGGCCAAAGATGAAGAGGACCGCCGCGGTGAGGTAGAGAAGCTTAATGAGGGCTTCTTCTTTCGGCATGCTAGTCCTTGCGGCGAAACATTCCGAGCATCCGGTGCGTCACCAAGAAGCCGCCTACCACGTTCGCCGTCGCCATCGCCACCGCACAAAACCCCAGGATCTCGGTCAGGGGAGTGAGTCGCGCACCCGAGGTGATTAACGTCCCCACCAGGGTGATGCCGGAGATGGCATTGGCCCCCGACATCAAGGGGGTGTGCAACAAAGGAGGCACCTTGGTGATCACCTCAAAGCCCACAAACAGGGCCAACACAAAGATGGTCAGAGCCGCAACGAAGACTTCCATCAGGAACTCCTCCTTTCATCGGTGAGAGCGGAGGCGGCGGGCAGGCCCAGCAGCGCACGCACCTGGGGGTTGACTACCTCTCCCTGGTGCGTGAGCAGGGCATCCCGAATGATGGGGTCATCCAGGTTGAGGCGGAGCTCGCCATCCTCCACTAGGTTCAGGAGAAACGCGGTGACGTTTTTGGCGTACATCTGGCTGGCGTGGTAGGGGACGGTGGCCGGGAGATTGAGGGGCCCCAGGATGGTAACGCCGTGGGCTTCCACTGTTTCCCCCGGCTGAGTGAGTTCGCAGTTCCCACCTCCTTCGGCGGCCAGGTCGATGATGACGGAGCCCAGCCGCATTTTCTCGACCGCCTCGGCGGTGATGAGGATGGGGGACTTTTTGCCGGGAATCGCGGCGGTGGTGATGACCACATCACTTTCAGCGACCGCTTGTGTCATCAGCTCTCGCTGGCGGCGGTAGAACTCCTCGTCCATGGCCCGGGCATACCCTCCCGCCGCCTCCGCTTCCTCGGTTTCCAAGCCTAGCTCCAGGAACTTGGCCCCCAGGCTCTCCACCTCCTCCTTGACTGCGGGCCGGACATCGTAAGCCCGCACCACGGCGCCCAAGCGGCGGGAGGTGGCAATGGCCTGGAGCCCGGCCACGCCAGCCCCCACCACAAAGACCCGGGCGGGGGTGATGGTTCCGGCAGCAGTAATCATCATGGGGTACATCTTCTTCAGCGCTCCGGCGGCCAGCAGAGCGGCCTTGTAGCCCGCGATCGTGGCCATTGAGGTCAGCGCATCCATGGGCTGGGCCCGGCTGATGCGTGGCAGCAGCTCCAGCGCAAAGGCGGTGATACCCCTGCCGGCAAGCCCGCGCACGGCTTCGGGGGCGCCTAACGGGTTCAGCAGCCCCACCACTACCTGACCCGCGTGGAGCGACGCCAGCTCGGTGGGGGCGGCATCCGGGTTGCCACCCAAACCGCGGACTTGGAGGAGCACATCGGCCGAGGAGAAAAGTTGCGTCCGATTCGGGGCCAGCCGTGCTCCCTGCAGCTGGTAGGCCGCGTCGGGGAAACCGGCGCTTTGACCCGCTCCCGGTTCCACCAGGACTTCCAATCCGGCCTTGGCCAGGGTCGGCACGACCGCCGGCACCAGGGCCACGCGCCGCTCCTGCGGATAGCACTCGACCGCTACGCCGACGATCATCTAAAGCTCCTACGTAAAGCCCGTGTGTCGCGACTTCCTGCCACCGTTCCCATTGTAGCGCAATCTTCTGTAGCTGAAATACTGATTAGCACTATAGCCGAGATGTCAACCCATGCCGACCGCCGCTCGGCTCGTCATCAAGCGGGTGCTGAGCACCTCTTCCAAACTGTCTGGAGAAGGTGAGTTGCGGCAAAGCACCCTTCGATCCCGCAAGCCCACCCCGAAGCTTCGGGAGTTGGCCGGCGGGACTGCCTTCGAGTCCGCTCTGCGGGACTCCACCCAGGCAGAACAAGTAGGGGCACCGTAGCAGATTGCCCCCAGGCAGGAGCCTGGGGGCTCGATGTACGAAAAATTCTCTCGACTGCCGGCGGGAAGCGACCTCGTGCAACGTGCTTCCTGCCTCGTGGGCGAGGACCGCGAACCGGGAAACGGAAAACGGGGGCGCATGCAGCGCCCCCCTTTGCCTCGCGCTTCCTGCCTCCTGCCTCCTGCCTCGGGAGCCGCGGGTTACTCGTAGCGGAGGATTTCGGTGGGCAGCAGGGCGGCGGCGCGGCGGGCGG
This sequence comes from Terriglobia bacterium, assembly GCA_046758465.1. GTDB lineage: Bacteria > Acidobacteriota > Terriglobia > Acidiferrales > 2-02-FULL-67-57 > JBHIAG01. The sequence goes on from JBHIAG010000010.1 coordinate 37,802, forward strand.
GATAGAGGGCGGCGGCAAAGCTGATGGCGAGGGCGGCCAGGGCGATGAAAATGGCGTCGAGGGGATGGGCCTGGAAGGGGACAAACGGAATCCCATAGATTTCCGGGTCGAGTGGGATGAGTTGGCGGGTGTGGGCGAGCCAGGCGGCTAGATAGCCGACGCCCAGGCCGAGGAGCGTGCCCAGGGCGCCGATGGCGAGGCCGTGGAGGATGAAGATGCGCTGAATCTGGGCCCTGCGGGCGCCGAAGGAAACGAGGACGGCGATGTCGCGGCGCTTTTCCAGCACGAGCATGACCAGCAGGATGAGAATGTTGAGTCCGGCGACAAAGACGATGAGACCGATGAAGATAGCGGTGACGAGTTTTTCCAGGCGCAGGGCGCGGAAGAGGCTGCGGTGGTGCTCAGTCCAGGGGGTGGCGACGAAAGCGGGGCCGGCGGCTTGCTGGGCTTCGGCGACGAGGTTTTCGGCGGCGTAGACATCAGTGAGGCGCAACTCGAGTATCGAGACCACATCGCCGAGGCCGAACAGTTGCTGGGCGGCTGCCAGGCTGGTATAGACCCAGCCGGCGTCGAAGTCATAGAAGCCGGATTCGAAAATGCCCACCAGTTCGAAGCTGCGATACTTCGGGACGAGGCCGAAGGGAGTCAGGTGCCCCTGGGGGCTTGTCACCAGCACCGGGTCGCCGACGCGCAGGCCGAGGCGGTTGGCGAGTTCGCGGCCGACGAGTAGGGGCGGGGTGGGTTGCTGCGAAGCTGCGGGACGGAGCGCTTCGGCAGAGCCTTCGGGCAAACGGGCCAGGAAGCTAGTAAACTCGTGGGCGTGGTCGGGGTCAAGTCCCTTGAGGACGATGCCCTGGGCGCGGGAGGCGCTGGCGAGGAGCACGGTTTCGTAGAGGGCAGGTGAGACGGAGGTGACGCCGGGGAGGGCGGCCAGGCGGGTGGCGAGTTGGCGGTAGTCGCGGATGCCGCTGACATCTGTGCGCGTAACGCTGAGGTGGGCGGTGGAGCCGAGCAGGCGCTGCTCGAAGGTTTGCCGGAAGCCGGCGTTGATGGCCAGCGCCAGGACGAGCGAGGCAACGCCGGTGGCGACGGCAGCAATGGCGATGAGGGTGATGACCGAGAGGAAACTGCGGCGGCCGGTGCGCAGATAGCGGCGGGCGAGCAGCCATTCAAAGTGCATCGCGGACTGCCTCAGCGTGTGTCGTCATCCGCCCCGGTTGTCCCGCCGTTTCCCGCCGGTTCCCG
>JBHIAG010000011.1:0-38789 GCA_046758465.1 Terriglobia bacterium
CCGGTGTTTCTTGCCGCGAGGCTTCAGGGACAATCTCAAGCTCTCTCTTCGCCATGTTTTCACCCTTGCATTAGTCTAAGCCTATTAATAATACGACCTATAAATAGCATAGATTGCCTTATTTGTCAAGGATTCTCTCGATTTGCAGGGGAAGAGTTCACCGGGCAGAGCGGTGCGAGGGGGGTGCGAGGGGCGGCGCGATCTGCCGGTGTACTACCACCCTGGCGCAGCGTGGCGTAGCGCGCGGAAGCCCGCGTCGTATCGCGCTGAAAAGCGCTGTACCGGCTAGTACCGCGTAGTACCGTCTTGTACCGTCGCTGTGCCCCTGGCAGCGCGTCTTCTACGGCGAGTTCGACGGCCAGCGTTCGAAGCGCGTGGTGATCAAAGTCATGGGGGAATAATCAGCGGGCCGCACGGGCAGGCAGGTCGAGCAGGAAGTTCTAGGCAACGGTTTCCCAGAGTCTGAACCTCTGAATCCTACCACTGGCCGCCTGCGGGAAGACACGGACAAACTTGATGTAGCAGCGAATCTCATCGCTCGCGATCTGACCGTGGCAGAAGCGAGCTGGGCCAGCAAATCCCCACGAGAACAGTACGAAACGGGTGGAACCTCGGTGTGGATATCGCGACAAAAGCGAATGGCCCTAGAGGACCCTGATCACCATCATGACTTTATCGTCGGTGTGGCTGCCGCCGGCGGAAAATTTCGCCACATCGTCAAAGATAGCCTCTACGATCTCCTGGGCTGACCTCCGCCAAGTGCGCCGGACGAGCTCCACCAGGCGCTCGGATTCGTACTGCTCATCCTGCGCGTCGGCCGCCTCAACGATGCCATCCGTGCAAGCCAGGATGACGTCACCGGGTTGCAGTCGCACGAAGCCGCGCTGGTACTCCACATTGGGAAACAGCCCGACGACCATTCCGCCTTCCATCAGCGGTACGGCTTCGCCCTCGGCCCGCACCACCAGCGGAGGCACGTGGCCGGCATTGATGTAGTGCAACCCTTTGCGGCGCGTGTCCACCAGACCCAAAAACATGGTCATAAACTTTTGCGACTTGGTATCGGCCATAATCATTTGATTAAGGGTGGTGACGATGTCTTCGAGCGCGTGCAAGTGCAGCACCAGCGAGCGCAACGAAGCCTGCAGGTTGGACATAATCAGGGCGGAGGCCACGCCTTTGCCTTCGACATCGGCCACTACGAGCAGCAGTGTGTTCTCGCCTAGGGTCAAGAAGTCGTAGTAGTCGCCACCGACATCCCAGGTCATGTCGTGGCGGACGCCGATATCGAAGCCCTTGACCACCGGAGCGCGCTCCGGCAGCAGGCGGCGCTGGATGCCGCGGGCCAGTGCCAATTCTTTCTCCAAGCGCTGCTTTTCGATCGCTTCCCGGTGAAGCCGAGCGTTTTCAAGCGCCAGGGCCGCAGGGATGGAAAGAGCCTGCAGGAACTCGATATCGCGCTCCGTGAAGGCGGTGTCCTTCTTGTTCAGCAATTGGAGCACACCCACGGTTTTCTGCACTTTGTCGCAAATGGGCAAGCAGAGCAGGGTGCGGGTGCAATAGTTGAAACGTTCGTCGAAGGTGCGGTCAAAGCGCGGATCCGCGTAGGCGTCGTTCAGGTTGACGACCTCGCCCGTCTGCGCTACCGACCCTGCGATTCCCTGCCCCAGCGGTAGGCGAATCTCTTGCTTTCCCAGGCCGTGCGCGACCAACGACCAGAGTTCATTCCGCCCCGCATCCATCAGGAAGACGGTTCCGCGATCGGCCGCAGTCTGCTCGGTGGCAATCTTCAGGATGAGGCTGAGCAGCTCCTCGAGCTCGAGGGTGGAGTTGAGCAATTCGCTGGCTTCCACCAGAAACCGGAGGCGCTCGATCTCGCGCTGCTTCCCTTCCAGCGCCCGAGCCAGTTCGTTCGCTGACGTACGACCTCCCGCAGCTTTGCTCATTGTGGTGCTACGGTTTTCCTTCATAGCGCAGAATCATCAGCGTCACATCATCGGCTTGATAGCAGCCAGCCGTGAAGGCGGTGACCGCGTCCAGGATGCAGTGACTGAGCTCCTCGACACTGGCACCCGCGTGCTCAACCACTGTCTTTTCCAGACGCGCTAGGCCAAAGTCTTCGCCTGCCGGGTTGGTGGCCTCTGTAATCCCATCGGTATAAAAGACCAGAGTATCTCCGGGAGCCAGTCGGCACTGTGCAGCCGGATATTCGGCCTCGACAAACATCCCCAGCGGAAATCCTTTTGCAGGAGCGAAAAGCTTCTCGAGAGTCCTGCTACCGTGCAGCACCAAGGGCGGCAGGTGGCCGGCGTTGACGTAGGTAAAGGTCCCCTCGGAGTCGAGCACACCATAGAACAGCGTCGCATAGCGATTCATTTCCGCGCGCGCGCAGACAAAGCGGTTGACGTGCCACGCAATCCGCTCCGGCGACTGGCCCAACGAGGCGCGAGCCGAAAAGGCACCTTGGAGCATACACGTCAACAGCGCGGCCGCCACCCCCTTGCCGGACACATCGGCCACCACGAAGCCATAGCAGTTGTCGGGAATTTCGACCAAGTCGAAGTAGTCGCCGCCCACTTGCTGGCAGGGCAAGGTAAGACCGGTAACCTGGAAGTACCCGTATTCTTTGAAACCCTTGGGAAGCAGAGCCTGCTGGATGGAACGGGCGATATCAAGTTCCTGCTCAATGCGTTCCTTGGCGCGGGCGGCGGTGAAGAGGCGAGCATTGTCGACAACCGCCGAGGCTTCCCCCGCCAGCAGCTGCAACATCTGGCGGTCGACACGGGAGAAAGCGGTGACAGGTTTGCGACTGTCGAGGTAGAGCACCCCGAGGATACTGGCGGCATCGTGGACCACGGTGGTAGCAGTTGAGTGCAGGGGAGTCATGCGCCGCAGCGGCAGGCAGATGATGCTGCAGAGCTCAAGGTTGACGATGCTCTCTTGTCCACCAAACCGCGAATCGGCCTGACTGTTGATGAGAATGAGGTCGCAGCGCTCTCGCACGACCTGGTCGATTACGCTCCGACTTACCGCTTCCTGTTCGCTCAGTGTTCGCTGCAATCGGTCGCGTCCAGTGGAGAATTTCACTTCCCCGGCCTCGTTTTTCAAAAACAAAAAGCCACGCTCAGCACCCACCACCTTCAAGGAGGCATCGACCAGCATGGTCAGAATCTCCTCCAACGCCAGGCCCGTCTGGAGTACGCGCCCTACTTCCAGGAGCAGGTTCAGGTTGGTCAATGCGCGCGCCGGTGTGCGCCCACCAGCCGGGGTCTCGACGCGTTTCAGCAATTCGGGCAACGGACTTGCGCCGCTGATGAAAATCAGCGCGAAGCCGGTCTGCTGGCCGAATTCGATCCGATCGTTATTTTGCAGCGTGTGGCGCTCAATGCGCTTGCCGTTGACATAGGTACCATGGCGGCTCTCGCCGTCAACGACAACGTAGGCACCATTGTCTTTCTCAATTACCGCATGCTCGCGCGAGATGCGGCTGTCGCGCAACAAAAGCTCGTTTTTGCCCGGCTGGCGGCCGATGCTAAACGGCACTTTCGTCAGGGCAAGTTCACGTCGGGCGCCCCTGGGCTCAATGAGAATCAACTTGGGAGGTATACGAGGCATGCCCCCTGTCGCCTCCCTGGCTGCCGTGGGCCAGCCGAAGGTCCCCCTGCTCGAAAGCCTTCGCGAAACGCGCTCGCTTACGTTTGCTCTAAATATTAAGTGTAAGTGAAGGTTCCCTCAAAGTAAACAACCACGGCAGTGGATAGCGACGGGGAGGTCTAACACCCTCAGTGGCACGGTTGGCGCAGGAATAATGGATCGAAGCCAGCGTGCTCGCACGCTCGAGCTAAATCACGGCCCATCGGCCGCGGGCGGTTACCGACCACATGGCCGAACGTGTCGTTCAGGGTTTTTGAAGTGACCTGCCTACCGCAAGGATTTGGACCGGGGGGCCGGGTCTGCTGGGGACTCGAGCACCAGCCCGGCGGACGAAGGGCGTACCGGCCCTTGGCCTCCTTGCCCGCTCACCGTTTGCTCAAGGTTACGTACTAGGTCGCGCAAGCGCACGGACAGCGTGACAATGGTTTCGACGCGCCGACGGACTTCAGCCGCGAGCTGGGGCTCGGACGCCAAGATTAACTCTGCGTTGCCCAGAATGCCAGTGAGGGGGTTGTTGATCTCATGGCGCAGAATCATTCCCAGCTCCTTGAAGTCCAGGGTGGCGGCAGCCCGGCCGCCCTGCCGTGCCGCAGCCGCTGATCCCGGGGTGGGATTCCGGATCAGTTGCCGGAGTGTCGCGGCCAACAGCAGGTCATAGTTCCCTACCTTGACCACACACTCGGCGAGGCCTTGCGTCAACAGCGTGGCGGCACGTTCTTCCATGCCTGGGGAAAGCAACGCCACGACCGGCACCCGCCGGGCGGGCTCGGCCGGGTTCAACAGGGTCGCGGCGTCTCCCGCTGATAGTACTGTCAGGTCGCAGACGAGGGCGTCGGCTTGCCATTCGGCCAGGTGTGGCAGCACCTCGGCGATGCCTGGTGCGGTCAGGAGATGGAAGTCAGGGGCGCGTGTCGCCCACCGCTCGCGCAATCGTTCCACCTCTTCCGCCTGTGACAACACAAGCACCACATGTATCCTGCTCTTATCCGCTTTGTTTGCTGGCTTCACGCCTATCACTCATGCTACGGCTTGGCGGCTCACCGAAGCCGTGAGAGATTTCGAGTGGACGCTCGACGAGCAGAGTGCGCACGGCTGTCTTGAGTTCGTCGACCAAGAATGGTTTGGCCAGGTACGGGAGGCCCACGCGTTCGAGGAACTCGTTGGTGCTGCGCGCGAGTGTGTCGCCGGTAGTGAACAGGATGCGGCGAGCCAGGGGGTGGTTGCGCTCGACCAGCAAGCGGTGAAACGCTTCGCCGTCAACCTCGGGCATTTTGATATCACAGATCACTAGGTCGAACTCCCGCTCCAAGGCTTTTTCTAAGGCCTGCTGGCTGTTGGTGCACAGCTCCACACCGTATCCCTGCTGGTGGAGGACGTCCGCAATCAAGTGCGCCACGGAATCCTCATCGTCCACCACTAAGATCTTCAGTGACCGTTCGGGCACGGCAGCAGCAGAATCGGGTTTCGGCTCCACGGCCGCTACCGGCTCCGCCATATGCTCCGCAGGCAATTCGACGGCAAAAGTCGCTCCGCCGGCGGGTCGCCTCTCCGCATAGATCTCCCCACCGTGCTCCTGGACGATGGACCGGGAGACGGTGAGGCCAAGCCCGGTACCCTCGTTGGCACCTTTGGTGGTGAAAAAAGGCTCGAAGACGTACGCCAACTCTTCCGCGGGAAGGCCGGGCCCATCGTCGCTGATTTCGACCCGAACCCGGTCAGGGTGGGAAAGGTAGAGGGTTCGCAGCACAATGCAGCCGTGGTCGCGCACGCTGCGAATCGCCTGTTCCGCGTTCAGCAAGATATTAAGAAAGACTTGCGGCAACTGGTGGGGATCGGCCCAGACGGTCGGCAGGTTGGCGGCATACTGGCGCTCGACCGTAATGTTTTCGACTGCCAACTCGTAGGCGCGAAACTCCAGGGCCCGCTCCAAGATATCCTGAACCGACACATCCTGCCGCGCGGGCTTGGTGGGCCGGGCAAACAGCAATAGGTTTTTGACAATCCGACCCGCCCGCTCGGCTTCCCGCGTCAAGCGGGTGAGTTCCAGCCGTGCGGCTTCCGGCAGTTTGTGTCGCTGCAAAAGCTGCGCGTAGCCGCCCACGGCGGTGAGCGGATTGTTCAACTCATGGGCAACACCCGAGAGCAACTGACCCAGCGCCGCCAGTCGTTCTCGCTGGATGACCTTGTGCTCGAGCTGGCGTTGGGCGGTGACATCGCGATAGATCTCGAGCCGGCCGATCAGCCGCTGGGTCGAGTCGTGGAGCGGGCGCACGAAGCGCTCCAGGATGCGATGGTGTGGCTGCACGAGTTCGAGCTCTTCCCAAGAGACTTCTTCCATGCGGGTGTTCAAATAGTGCCAGCGCGTGGCGACTCGCTCCGGATCGTGGAAGCTCCCTTTCACCTGTTCGACAACGCTGCTATGCGCCGTGCCGGCGCCGATCACACGCCGGTCGACTCCCAACAGGTGTGCCAGGCGGGAGTTGGCGAGCTGGATGGTGCCGTCGCTACCAATCAGCCAGACGCCCTCGTGTACCGAATCCAGAATTCCTTGCAAGCGCGCTTCGAGTCCTTGGCGTTCTTGCTCAAGCCGTTGTGTGATGCTCAGGTCACTGAGAAAACCCAAAAACCCCGCCGCGTCGGGCTGTTCGGTTCGCCGCAAGAGCATCTGGCAGAATTTTGGGCCGGCTCGTGTAGGCCACTGCAGCTCACAGCGCCAGGAAGGCTCACGCGTCCTGCGCCAACTGGCAAAGGCCTCACGGGTGCCGTCACCCAGGAAGCGGGTCACGGATTGCTGGAGCAGGTCGCGCGCCGCCCGACCGGTCCATTCCAACAGGGCGCGGTTGACGAGCACGAAGTGCCCGCGGGCGTCGAGGCGGAAGGCAGGCATGGGCAGGCTCTCGAACAACCACTGGTAGCAAGCCTGCGCCTGGGTGGCGGCTCCCGCCAACTCCCCGGCCGCCAGCGTCAACCCCAGGAAGGTGCCCCAGACCTCCAGCACCGGCCCCAGCGACCGCGTGGCTGTCGGCGGTACGGCTGCCACGAGCACGCGCGGCCTCTGAGCAGTCCCCGGAAGGGGCAGGATCCAAATCTCACCCGGCTGTGCCGCCCAGGCGCCGCACACTTCGACGAGAGCGGCAGGCAACGACTCGTTCGCTTCCCGAAACGAGAGGATGACCGTCGCGGCGCTGGCCGCGGCTTTCTCCCAGGGCCAGGCCTCCGGTTCGCCCGCCGGCAGTTGTTGTGGAAAGAGGTCTCGGGGGCCAGCGGCTACGAGGCACTGCCATGTGGCAGCCTGGCATTGATAGATCGCCAGACCGTCCACAGAGATCGCCTCGTGGGTAGCGTGCACGAGCGTTTCCAAGGTTCTCCGGTCGCCGGGCGCACGGATGAGTCCTTGGGCGATGCGCAACAGGCCGGCCCACTGTTCTTGCTGCTGCTCCTCGCGGCGGCGGCTTTCGTGCCGCTGCCACACCGTGGTGAGCAGGACCGCTGGGACTTGACTCTCCTGCATTTTTTTTTCCGTAGGCGCACTGCGGCGCTGATCAAAAATCACCAATGCGCAGCCCCGCACTTCTCCCAGCCAAGCCAAGGGAAGGAAAACGAAGGCATGGGCTCCTAGCAACGGCGTGGGTGCATCCGGCCAACTTTCAGCCGTGAGCTCGGCCCATTGTGGGCGATCAGTCCGGAGTAATTCCGCCAGGCGTGGGCAGCGTGCGAGCTCAAGTTCTGTGCCCGGCCACTCACCGGCTGTGCCCGCGCACCAGCGCAAAATTGAGCCCCTGTCCCCGAGAGCCCAAAGGGAAACTCGGTCCGCCCCGAACAGTTCCTGAAGGGCCCGGGCACCGGCCGCCATCACCTCAGATAAGCCTACCGTTCCCGCAATGGTTTGGGCGAACTCGCTCAGCCTTTCACTGAGACGGCCTCGGTTGGTACTGCTCAACCAAGCTGTCATCACTTCCGCGGTCGCGCACAGACTTTGGGCCTCTGGCTCAAAAGCCACCTCCCTCCGGCCAGCAGTAGTCTGTGGGCCACGCGGCGCGGCCCCTCTCGCAAGGGAGCTGTAAAGGCCAACCTGTACACGTTCTACCTTCTACAGCTTGACAGCAGTCAGAGGGCCATTCGGGAGCCGTATAAAACAGAAGGGGATAGGGCGAGGCAGGGCGAGGGCTAGAGTGCCAAAATGGAACTCCGGCCCCCTTCCCGCCGGAGCCGGCAGGCTAGCCCTGGAGCTGGTACTCTTTCAGCTTGCGATAGAGTGTGGTTTTGCCTATCCCGAGCAGCCGGGCAGCCCGCAACCTATCGCCACCGAGTTCCTCGATGGCGCGCAGGATGGCCTGCTTCTCGAGTTCCCGCAGTGGGATGATGCCTTCCCGGGACACGCCGGCGGTGCTGGGCATCGGCGTGCTTTGCAGGCTCGAGGGCAGGTCGACGGTGTGGATGACGGAACCTGAGCCCAGAGCCACAGCCCGCTCGATGACATTTTCGAGTTCCCGCACATTGCCGGGCCAGTCATAGTTCATTAACCGAGCCATGGCCTCTTCCGAGACCCCGTTGATGGGGCGGACGGAGTCGCTGAAGCGCTCGCTGAAGTGGTTGACAAGCAGGGGAATATCGGTCTTGCGTTCGCGCAGGGGCGGAATTTTGATGGTCACGACGTTGATGCGGTAGTAGAGGTCTTTGCGGAAGCGCCCGTCGCGGATGGCCGCATCGATGTCGCGGTTGGTGGCGGCGATGATGCGGACGTCAATGGGCACCCGCTCGGTGCCCCCGACCGGCTTGATTTCGTGCTCCTGCAACGCGCGCAGCAGTTTGGCCTGCAGGTCCACCGACAACTCCGCAATCTCGTCCAGGAACAGTGTGCCGCCATGCGCGGCTTCGATCAGGCCTCGCTTGGACCGCAGAGCCCCGGTGAAAGCGCCTTTTACATAGCCAAACAACTCACTTTCAATCAACGTGCTCACCAGGCCGGCACAGTCAACCGGGCTGAAGGGTTTGTCGCGACTCGGTCCCAGGAAGTGGATGGAGCGAGCCACTAGCTCCTTGCCCGTGCCGCTTTCGCCGAGAATCAACACCGGATAACTGCTCTGACTCACTTTGAGAATCAATTTGTAAATGCGCTGCATTTTCGGTGAGCTTCCGATCAGATCGCCGAAGCCCGGCCGGGTACGCACCTGCTCGCGGAGGATGCGGTTTTCCTGCACCAACTCCAGCCGTTGGATCAGGCGCGCGAGCATGACGCGCAACTCGTCGGTGTGAAAGGGCTTCGACAGGTAGTCGTAGGCGCCGAGCTTCATCGCCTGCACGGCCGATTCGACCGATCCATACCCGGTCATGATAATGACTTCGCTGTTGGGATGGTCGCTCTTGACCCGCTCCAGCAGCGACATCCCGCCCACGGCGGGCATACGGAGATCCGCTACGACCATGTCCACCTGGTGGTGTTCCAGGAGCTCCAGCGCCTGCTCGGTCGTTTCCGCGGTCAAGACCTGCAGGCCCAAGGATTCAGCCACCGCCTGGCAGACACCACAGGCAGCCGGGTCGTCATCGGCCACAAGCAACACGAATGGGCTCTGATTTCCTGGGACTGAGTTTGGTTTCTCCATTCACCACTGCCCCCAGAGAAGTCTTCTCCTTAAAAACGTATAGCACCTTAGGTTCCAAAATGGAAATGAGCAGGTAAGTTGGGCTCCCACTTCGGGTTAGCAGCAAATTTTTCATTTGAACCCTCAGTAGCCTTGGGTGCCATCCATTCCCATTTTGGTAAACTGTTCCATAATGGTACCAGAGGCCGGGGAAACTCGGCAAAAATCCTTCCACTTGCCCCTGCCGCGCGGATGCTGCCGGCACTGGCAGGGGCCACCTTTGAGGAGGCGGGGGCCGGCCTGCGGCCGGACACGCCCGATCACCTGCCTATTCTTGGCGGCACACCCTTCGAGGGTTACTTCGTGGCCACCGGTCATTTCCGCAACGGGATTCTGCTGGCACCAATCACGGGCAAGCTGCTGGGAGAGCTGATCACATGCGGAACAACCTCAATGCCGCTCGAACCGTTCAGCCCGCTGCGATTTTCTCGCGACTAGCCACGTTGCAGCTTACGGCTCGATGAGCCGCCCCCGCTCGATAACCTTCATCCCACCCGCTTCGACAGTGGCATCGCCGAGCATGACCCAGGCATGGAACGAGGAGCGGTTGCGCCCGCCCGACTCCCAGTTGTCGCCTAGGACGACGCGCACGACGCCTGCGCCATAGCCGAAGTAAGGCAAGAAGTCGCTGCCGGCAATGCGGGTGAGCTTAGGATTGGTGCCGAAAACCAGTTCGCCGATGCGGTCGCGGTCACCTGTCTCGTTGCGCCAGCGCTCGAGGAAGTCTTGGGCCTCTGGGCCGGAAGCATCGCTAAGGCGGCCGGCGGTGAATGCGAGGCGGAGATGTTTGAACATCTTTCCCCCGGCGGCGATTTCCGGTGCGACCAAAGTGCCTGTGGCAGAATCTTCCAGCGGGATAACGCGCAGGGCCCCGGCGGGGAGCTCGATTTCCCGATCGCGCACCGAGCGCGCGGTAGCCACACGCTCTTTGGTTGCGATGCCGTCATTGTTGTGGAAGCGGCGACCGGCGACCGAAAGCGTTAAGTCCGTGCCCGCTGGCGTGGTGATGCGGATCGTGCCGGCCCGCAGCCGGGAGATCAATGTGTCCTGCGTAGCCGCGAGCACGGCGGGGTCCACTTCCACGGCGTGCTCATACAGTTCGACGAGCTGCGCCACCAAGTCAGCCGCTAGGTTGTCCGGGTCGAACACCCAGTGGAAGTGGATGGCGCGGCCCTTCCAGTTCTCGAGAAAGCGCTCCGTGCGGAGCTGGCCGGTAAGCGCACGCATGGGCAGCCAGACGTAAACATCGGAGACCTCGAACAGCTGGCGCACGATTTCGTCTTCGCGCACAGCATAGTCTTTGTCCTGACGAAGGTTTTCACTCTCTCGCAGCCGGGCCAACTCGGGTCTTGCAAAGGTCAAGTGTGCTACCTGGATGGCGCCGCGGCGGTGGATCTCCTGGCGTAGCGCCTCGGTCAGTTCAGGGTAGTAGCTGGGGTCGCTGTGGAGGAGGACACGCTCGCCCGGTTCGAGTCCGAGGCGGTCGCAAATGGTGCGTGCCAGCTTTTCAAATTTCGCAACCGGGACAGTTCTGGGCTTCGCTCGGGTTTCGGGAGGCGGTTCCCCCAAGGTGTATTTGGCAATCCAGGCGTATTCGCGTTTGAGTTTGTCGAGTTGGTGGCGCGGCTCGCGCAACCCGTGTCCGGCACGCGGATAGACGACCATTGCCACGGGCACACCATTTTTCAGCAAGCCCATGCGTAACTCCTGCGCCTGGCTGCGGGGCACGCGCCGGTCTTCCTCACCATGCAGGATGAGCGTGGGGGTTTTGACGCGCTTGATGAAGTTCATCGCGCTGGCGTTGCGATAGGCCTCGAGGGAATCCCAGGGCTGGCCCCCAAAGTAGGCCTCCAGGACGCGCTGCAGATCGTTCGTCGAGTACATACTGAACATATTGGTGAGACCAGCGCCTACGACCGCGGCTTGGTAGCGGTCGGTTTGGGTGATCGACCAGGCGGCCATGTAGCCACCGTAGCTCCAGCCCGTAAGCGCTACCTTGTCCGGGTCGGCGATGCCCTGCGTGATCAAGGAGTCAATGCCACTCATGATGTCGTCGAAGTCGCCGCGGCCCCAGTCGTTGAAGTTCGCCTGCAGGAATTGTTCGCCGTAGCCGGAGCTGCCGCGGAAGTTGGGATAGAACGAGACCCAGTCTCGGCCCGCCCAAACCTGGCCGGCGTTGCCCCAGCTGGCGTAGAAGGATTTGAGGTAGACACCGCTGGGGCCACCGTGGACCCGGACGAGGAGCGGGTAGCGCTGGTCCGGCTCATACCCGACGGGGTAGACCACCAGGCCTTCGATTTCCATGCCCTCGCGGCTCTGCCAGCGCACGGTCTCCACGCGGCCGAGCTGGAAATCCTTGACCTGGAGGTTTGTCTGGGTGAGGCGACGGGGCGCGAAGGTGTCCAGCGGCGAGTAGAAAACTTCGGCCGGATGGGTCGGGTCGGTTTGCAGGAAGACCATTCCCTCACGGCCAACCTCCAAGCCGAACAGAGCCGCATCGACATGGCTGAGTTGGCGAACGCTTCCACCGGCCGCAGGAACGGAGAAAATCTGTGTGGTGGTTCGGGTGACCGTGGAGAAGTAGAGAGTTTTGCCGTCGGCGGACCAGGCGATGTTGCGGGGCGAGGCGTCAACACGGGCGGTGAGGTTGCGGGCACGCGCTTCGCCATCTTGGAGCGGCGCAACCACCAGGCGGCTGACACCCACCATCGGCAGGCGGCCGTCGCGACTGACGTAGGCAACCTCTCGGCTATCCGGGGACCAGCGCGGCGAGCTGTCAGGGCCGGCGTTGGTCGTAAACCGCCACGGAGCGCCTCCCGCGAGCGCAACGATCCAGATATCGGACAGAGATCTGTCGTCAGCGTGGGGCGTGGGACGCGCCACAAAGGCGATGTGGCGCCCGTCGGGCGACCACCGCGGGTCGCTGCTGGTCATCTTTTTGCCACGGGTCAAGCGTAGGGTTTCCTTCGACTCCACCTCGACAATCCACAGGTGGGACATCCGGTAGTCTTGAAGGAAAAGCTTGGCGTCGTCGCGCTCTTTCTTTTTCTTTTCCTCTTCCTTGGTGAGGGGCTCCGAAGCGACATAGACAATCCTCTGGCCATCCGGCGACCAGTCGAAGGCGGTGATGGGTGAGGTCGAGTCAGTCAACTTCTCTGCTTCGCCGCCGTCGGCCCAGAGCAGGTAAATCTGCGGCTTGCCGGAACGCCGAGAAAGGAAGGCGATGCGCTGGCCGTCGGGTGACCAGCGCGCGAAGCCATCGAATGCAGCCAGCTTGCGCGCGGGCCCGGCATCAACCGAAACCCTCCACAACGTGGACTTGCGCTTGTTCTCTTTCAGGTCAGCTTCTACGACGGTGTAAAGCACCCAGCGACCGTCGGGCGAAAGGTGCGGATTCGACACGCTCTTCAGTGCCAGCACATCGTCGAAGTTCATCGGCCGCTGAGCTGCGGACGACGCAAGCGTCGCCAGGCAGAAAAATACTGCCAACCAAAGCCAGCGTTTCATCGGAATTCTCCTCCCGCAGGAAGTGAGCACAATCCTAGGCGGGGAAAATTAGAAAATCAAGCGCGGGGCAGGTGCGACTCCGGCGGGGCGGAACGCGCTACGCGTCAGAAGGGAATGCGGGGGCCGATGCGCCGCCGGCGCTGCGGCTGGCGTCGTGCTGGCCCGGGGATGGGCGTCGCCTGGCCGGTCCAGTCGAACTTCGCCATCTCAGCGTCCAGGGGCAAGTCGCGGTTGAGCACAATCTCAACCGTGAGCCCGCGCGGCAGCACCAATTCGCGGCCGCGGGTGAGAAAAATCCAGGCCAGGCCGGCGGCGGCGCCAGCGCCCGCACCGATGGCAGCGCCCTTGCCTCCGCGACGGCTCGCGGCTGCGCCGACCCCGACACCCGCTACCGTGGTGGTGGCTACGGTGGCGATATCCTCACTTTTCGTGCTGTCGGCCGTAATACCGCCTTCCTCGCGGTTGACTTCCTCGTTGTTGGCCGTGCCGGCGCCAGCCAGGCTAGCATGGAACGTAGTGGTGTAGCCGTTCGGCAAGGTCAACTCATCAAAGCGCACGTGCAATTCCCCGCGGCCCTTGATACGTCCGGGGCGCTTGACTTTGGTGACCTGTCCGCGCACGAAGCTCCCCACAGGGATGAGAATGCGGTTGTTGACCACCACCGGGTAGACCGTCTCGAAATACACAAAATCACCCGGCCGGGCCGTCTTGGTGTTGACCGAGTTCTGCAACACCAGTGGGATCTGGGTGCTGGCGGGCACAATGATAAATTCCTTCACTGCTTCTGGACTCTGCGCCGGCTCCTGGGCTCCTCCAAGCACAGCCACAAGCATGACCCAGACGCTACAAACAAAAAGGGCAAGCAACCGACGATGCCAGTCTTTCCTCACGTGACCCTCCTGCACGGCTCTTTACCGAATTCGATGCCAGCCACACCTTTTAAGATGTCAAACCCTCAGACCGCCGCGAAGTTGCGCTCACAGAAGATTACTCCACGCCGCTTCGGATGTAAACGGAGGCAGCCACCGAGCCTCTGCAGGGCAGGAGCGGGTCCGTTCTTCGCCGGTTGGGAAGTGCATCATCTGAACTACGACCGGCGCAGTGAGCTCCTCTACGCCGCCCTCTGCGCCTCCTGGTGGGGCAACGACCTCCAGGTGCGCCGTAGCTGGGGCAAGAGCTGGCGCAAAGCGAGCCACTGGCGTGCGACGCGGAAATACTCACTGCGGCAGGTCGCGAAAGGAGAATCGGGGGTTTCCTCAAAGCAAACCATCACCGAACGCCAGCCTGTCTGAAAATGCCCCACTACCCTAACGTAGCAACAGCCCACGAAGGTCTTGGCTCCACGGCACGTGCTGCTATTCCTGGCGCAACCAGATGGCCGTGCCTCAGGGCCCCTGCGTATAGGCGCTTCTGATATGGTCCGCCCAAGTGTGCCCTCGACGCCGAGTTGCCATTCGAAAGACAACCGTCTACAATTTCCATTCCGCCTGCAGGGCTTCCCTGCGGGCGGAGGGTTACCCCAAGGTGGACGCCCTGCTGGACTGGCTCATCGAGAAGAAACGCCAGGGCTACCAGAGGGTGAACTCGATCCAGCGGCTGAACGAGAGGAAAAGTTTCATGCGCCGCAAGCTGGAGATTTAGAGGTGCCGTACCGGCCAGAACAACATGGTCATTCGCGTGGACGGCACACTGGCGCCCGGCTTCCCCATGTATTCGGCCACCTACGATTGGGGAACTAGCGAGAACCACAAATTCGACGCGCACCAGCTCGATACGATGAAAAAGCCTTGCGAGACCCACTGCTTCTCGACCCTCAATCACAATCTGGCCTTCTGCTACAATGACACGCGCGTGATCCGCTGGGTGCTCAAGCCGGCAGTGCGTGGCTTTCAAGGGGTGACGGGCAGTTTCGCTTGAGGTTGCTGAAGAGTGAAAGCGGTCCTCCTCAACCTGAGTAGCGGACAGCGGGCCGACCAGTTGAGTCTGGCGGGGCTCCCGCTGCTGCTCCGCACTGTACTGAGCGCGCAGCGCGCTGGCATCGAAGAAATCCACATCATCGGTGGTGAGCACCCTGGGCGATTGCTGGGACGTGATAAGCGAGTCAAGGTCAAGTGGCACTGGACACCGCTCGCTGCGCCCCACAACTCCCCGACGGTGCGCGACACGCTCGGGCGGGTGGCGGATGACCTGTCGGAAGAATTCGTCCTGTTGTTCGCCGACTCGATTTTCGACCCCAAAGCCTTGGCGGAACTACGGGCGGCTGGACTCAACGGCAAGGCCGCCCGCGTAGCCGTCCCGGCAGGCGCGACCGATCTGGTTGAGGCGAGCCTCTACCTCTGCAGCCCAAAGTTTTTTCGTCTTCTGGCGGAAGCCGACCGGCTAGAAGGGATAAAAGCCCTCGCGGCTCGTCTGAGGCAGCAGGGCCGGCTGGACACCGTTGCGGTGTCCGGACGTCTTTGGCCGCGCACGACCAGCCGCAAGCAGCTTCGCCTCATCCACCACGAACTGACTCGCTCCAACCTCAAACCCTCCGACGGCATTTTTGCCAAGTTCAACAAACTGGTGGTGGCCGAGCCGCTCATTCGTGCCTTCCTGCGCACCCCGGCCACGCCCAACTTCATCACCGGCCTGGGACTTTTCTTCGCGCTGTGGTCGGGCTGGGCCTTCGCCCAGGGCAGCTACGACTGGAGCATCACCGGCGCCTTGCTGGCTTACCTCTCAGCCATCATGGACCACGTGGATGGGATGGTGGCGCGGCTGAAGTTTCTGGAGTCGAAGTTCGGAGTATGGTTCGAGTCCGCGGTGGACTTCACCAGCAACCTGTTCATCTTTGGTGGACTGGCTCTCGGTCTCTACCGCGAGACTGGCTTCACCCACCACCTGATGATTGGAGGCCTTTTTGTTTTCGGCACCATTGCCAGCTTCATCACAACCAGCTGGCAGCGGAAACTCGCTAGCGCCGACAACCCCACCGACTACCCCAACCGCATCCACGCCAAGCTGGAAGCACACCAGCACAACTTCTTCCATTGGTTCACTCGCAAGTGCTACTTCTTGGTGCGCCGGGCCGTGCTCCCTTATTTCATCTTGCTCTTCTGCCTGCTTGACTGGCGGGTGCTGCTGCTGGGCTGGGTGACCTTCGGCGCCAACCTGGTCTGGCTGTTGACCCTGTACAACAACCGCCTCTTCCGTGTGCCACACGCCTCCCAGCAGGCGCGCGAAAACATACCTCCATAGTTGACGCGGTCAACGTACGCAAGGCCATGCTTTGTCTCCCCCCCAGCGCGGCCAAGCCTTAGCGGCTAGCGCGCGGGGCAAGTTCCGCAGGCAGGGTGAAGCGGACGTCTTCCGGGATCAACTCAACTTCTTCCACATGCGTGAAGCCGAGCTGACGCAACCGCTCGCTGACGCGGTCCACCAGGATTTCAGGCGCCGAGGCGCCAGCGCTCAGCGCCACGCGGCTCACACCAGCCAGCCAGGCGGGCTCGATGGCCTGCTCGTTTTCGATCAGGCGGGCGCGCGCGCCCACCCGTTCGGCGACTTCCACCAAGCGGTTCGAGTTGGCACTGTTCTTTGACCCCACAACCAACACCAGTTCCACACGCTGGCCGGCGTTTTCTACCGCCTCCTGGCGGTTTTGTGTCGCGTAGCAGATGTCGGCGGCCGGCGGTCCCTTGATGGCCGGGAAGCGCTGCCGGAGGCGGTCAATGACGGTTTGGGTGTCGTACTGGCTCAGTGTGGTCTGCGTGAGATAGGCAACGCGGTTGGGATCGGGCACCTGGACTACTTCGGCTTCCTCGACGTTGGAGACCACCTGCGTCACCTGCGGGGCTTCACCTGAGGTGCCTTCGAGTTCGTCGTGGTCGTGGTCGCCGATGAGCAGGATGGAGTAGCCCTCGCGGGCAAACTTGATGGCTTCCAGGTGCACTTTGGTGACGAGCGGGCAGGTGGCATCAATGACCCGCAACTGGCGCGCTGTGGCCCGCTGCCGCACCTGCGGCGAGATGCCGTGGGCGCTGAAGATCAGCCGCCCGCCCACCGGCACGTCCTCGAGCGTGTCGACGAAAATCGCCCCCTGGGCCCTCAAATCCTCCACCACGTAGCGGTTGTGCACAATCTCGTGCAGGACGTAGATGGGAGGGCCGTAGGCCGCGAGCGCCAGCTCAACGATTTCAATCGCCCGTACCACTCCCGCACAAAAGCCACGTGGGCGAATGCGGTAGAGCGTCTTCGTTGCTAGTCCGGTTTTGATGCCCACTGCGTTCACAACCGCCTTTATCCTAGCCTAACCGGAAGCTTCCTGCACGCAGCTTCTCGCGCGGGGCGCCTGCCCCGCCTGGGTAGGGCAAGGCCTTGCTTGTCCTGAGCCTGTCGAAGGGGGCCTTGCCGCACACCAGGCGAGACATGCTGATTTCTTCCTCCCTGCCGTTCACTCCTGCGTCTCCTCCGGCGGCCACCCGTAAATTTCCCGCACCCGCCGACGCAGCCACCGCTGGCGAGCTTCCCGCTCTTCCGGTGTCATGTCCTCCAGGCGTTTTTTCGGCTCCGGAGGCGGCGGAAGATTCGCGAGCAAGTGCACCAGATAGCCAATCGCATAGGCAATCCCCGGACCCATCGGCCCCTTCTCCAGCCGCGCCAGCGTCCGGGCCAGCAGCGGGCGCAGTTCAAGTGGGTTTAGGTATTGCAGCTCGCTCAACGCCACAAACTCAAACCCGCTCTCTTCCTCCGGCGTGCCAGCGCGCTGCTTGTTCCGCGCGGAGGTGCGGCAGCGGGCCCGCACGCGCGCCTCCGTTGCCCTCGGGTCGTGCCAGAAGCAGAACTCCGACCCCTGCCAGCGCACACCGCGGCAGCGCCGCCCAGCCGCCAACAGATGGTGGCAGCGCTCCTCATCGGCCAGTCCCGCCAGCCTGCCTTGGCGGGCTTGCTCGATCGAAGGGGCTTGCTCTTCTCTCATTGGCCTCCGATCACCCATCCGGTCCTCCTTTAGTTTTGTCGCAGCCCAGCGAAGCGCCCGTCTTCCCAGCGGGGCCACCTCAGCCTGTTTTCTGTTTTCCCTTTTCGAGTTTTGGTCTCCTCAGTCGCACCCCAGAGGTCACGGGGCACGAATCACGGGTCACGAGTCACGGGATTGATCTCCCCCCCGGGGGGGTGCATAAAATGCCTAAGTGTATGAAAATCCAGCCTTTTTGTCCCACGCCCATCCTCGCTCGAATCCTCTAAATCCATGTTTATCCATACCCCTTTTTTATCGAACGCTTCCCGGTTTACAGCCCATTCCTACAACTCCCCAGGCACGAGTTACCTTACGCGCCGCTTCCCTCTTACCGTATTGCCCTCTTGCTTGTCTAATAACCATGAACACCGTGAACACGGTGAACTTCCTGAACACGATGAGCACGATGAGAATGATGAACATTTTGAGAACCCTTCCCAAAATGGGAACCCCGCCCGCTGCCCCTTTCAACGAAACCATCTGTTTTGTGCGGGTAGGGCAGGGGCTTGCTTGTCCTGACCCCCGAAGCTTCGGGGCCGAAGAGTCCCCTGCCGCTTTTCTATTTCCGAGTTTCGCAGTGGAAAGAAAGACGTGAACTCAAAGGGGCTACCGGGCCAAGCCTTCCATTCAAAGCAGCACAACCGACTGCAGGGTAGGAATCTCAAAGCGCTTGCGACAGCGGGGATTCTGGCACACCAGCAGGTCTTCGGTGCGCACCATGTAGGAACGGGCCTTGGCGAAGCGCTGCTGGTCCTCTTGACTCAGGCGGCCCTCCGAGCGCGCCTTCTTTTGGCGCACCAGCCAGCCGACTTGATAGCTAGCGCTCTGCCGGCAGAAAGGACAGACGAACTGAGCGGGTTTGGTTTCGCGGCGCTCGTCGTAGAAGCGGCGCTCGTCAGCTTGCCCTGAGCTCGGCCGAGGGCTCATTGCCTACATTCTAGCTCCCTGCACAGAAAATACAATACCACCGGTCAGGTTGACCCGACCGCGGGCTTCGCTTAGAGTCGCCTCCGACACAGCGGACCGATGCCTGCCCCCGCATCACCCTTCAAAATTCTGCCCGCAGTTGCGACCGCACTCGCACAGGGCCAAGCTGGGTGGGCGCACGCGATGCGCCAGGCCGCCGCGCAAAGCGTCCAGGGTCCGCGGCGCACGCCCTTTTTGCTCGATGCCCTGCACCGGCTGAGCGGCGGTGCCACCCTGCGGGCGAACCAAGCACTGCTCGTCGCCAATGCGCGCTTGGCAGCGCAACGCGCCGCTGCCTGTCAGTGTCAGAGGTAGCCGCGGGGGAAAAACTGCTGGCGGCCGCAGGAAACGTCGAGGAGCATTCTGCCGCGAGCCGTAGCATAATAGAGAACGGAAGTCCGAAGAAAAAGGGCCGCCATGCCCGCTAACCTCACGCCGGAATACCTGGACGCCGAAGAACTCTTCAAGCAGGCCAAGACCACGGCGGAGAAGATCGCCGCGGTCGAAGAGATGCTGCGCACCATCCCCAAGCATAAGGGGACGGAGAAGATGCAGGCGGACCTGAAGCGGCGGCTCTCGAAGCTCCGCCGTGAGACACACAAGAAAGGGGGGACGAAGACTGCGCCACCGGTCTATTACGTCTCACGGGAAGGCGCGGGACAGGTGGCACTGGTGGGCCCGCCGAACACGGGAAAATCAGCGCTGCTGGCACAGCTCACGCGCGCGACCCCCGCCATAGCCGACTATCCCTTCACCACGCGCTTGCCGCAGCCCGGTATGATGGGGTTCGAAAACATCCAAATTCAATTGGTCGACCTCCCCCCGCTGCACGCCGCGTTTGGCGAAACCTGGGTGCCCCAGGCGATCCGCAACACCGACGTGGCGCTCTTGGTGGTCGATCTGGGCGCGCCGGACGTGCTCGAGCAGGTCACCGACACGTTGGCGCTTCTGGAAAACGCAAAGGTCGTGCTCGGAGCCGGCACGGAACCGCTGGGACTGGGGTTCGTCCGCAAGCCCACCCTGCTGCTCGGCACCAAGCTTGACCTGCCGGGCACGCACGACACCTGGGCCGTGCTACGCGAACTCTGGCACGCGCGTTTCTTGCCGCACGCGCTTTCCGTCGTGACGGGCGAGGGGGTGGAAGAATTTCGCCGCGCGGTGTTTGACCTGCTCGCCATTGTACGCGTCTACACCAAAGCGCCGGGCAAGAAGCCCGACCGGACGGCGCCGTTCGTGCTGCCGCGCGGTGCGACCATCCGCGACGTCGCCGAGCGCGTCCATAAGGACTTCGGGGCGCACCTCAAGTTCGCACGTGTGTGGGGCCAGGACAAGTTCGATGGGCAAATGGTACAGCGCGACTACGTGGTCGAGGACAACGACGTCGTCGAATTTCACCTATGACAGTGCCGGGCAGCCCGCGCCACCTGTTTTTGGCGGCTCCGCGGCGCGGCTGGTTTTCGCCCGCGGGCATCGCCCAGAGAAGCAGATGGGAAGCGAAAATATTCGTTTCATGGTAAGCTCTTGCAAGATATGGGGTTGAATTCGCTTTTTCTTTTCTCAAGGAAGAGTTCCCGCGCTGCGGGCAATTGAGCGGAAATAGGCATTGAACCCACGCAACGCCAACCCGGGACAACAAACCTCGCACCCAGCGCCTTCCACCTCCGGCACCTTCTGGCGGGTTGAAGGCAGCCTGCTGAACCTCAGCGCCGTGCGCCCGGTGGCCTTCTTCGCCTCCAATGCCCAGAGTTTCTCCGAACGATGGATACGGCGCGGCGGGCTGGGGCTGCTGGCTCTCGTCCGGCCCCTCCTCTATGCCACCCACCGCGTCTTCGCCACCCGCGTGCTTCATACCGTGCTGCGCCGGGTCAGCCGGGACCGCCTCGACCTGCTCGGCGAGGAATACTTTCACTATGTCCTCAAGCCGCGGCTCAAGCGGCGCGGCATCGAGAAGCTCAAGGAGTACCTGGCCACCGACGGCACGGTGATTTTGGTGAGTCAGGGCCTCGATCATGTCATGCGACCGCTGGCGGAGTTTCTGGGCGTCGAGCGGCTCGTGGCCAACCGCTTGGAATTCCGCCATGGCTTCGCCACCGGGCGTCTTCTGGAGCCGGTCATCCGTCCCCGCGGCGGACTCGCCCGGTTTGCCAGCCACAGTCCTGATGGAAGGATTTCGTCTGACCAGTTATGCCGGGACCTCGGGTTCCCGCATCGGCCGGACATCTTGACGGCGGCGATCATCCCCGCCAAAAGGCAGCAACCAAAAAAATTTCGTCCCATTGTCCTTTTCAAGCCTTCCCAGAAGCTCAACCGACTTTCGGTTCGGGAGTCTTTGGCGGGAAAACAGGTTCTCCTCATCGGTGTTACCGGATTCATCGGAAAGATCTGGCTGGGGAAGCTGCTCAGCGACCTCCCCGAGATTGGCAGGTTCTATCTCTTGATCCGCCGGCAGGGGGCAAACACGGCCCAGCGGCGCTTCCAAAAAATCGTGGAGGAATCCCCGGTCTTCGACGGCTTCCGCGAGCGCTATGGCAACGACCTCGCCGGGTTTCTGCATGAGCGGGCCGAGGTTGTCGAAGGTGATGTCACCCAACCCGGCCTGGGCATCGAACCCGCCACCCGGGCCCGGCTGGCCCGCACACTCGCTCTCATCGTCAACAGTTCCGGCCTGACGGATTTTAACCCCGACTTGCGCCAAGCCCTGGCCACGAACATCGATGCTACGCTGCACGTTCTCGACTTCCTCCGACAATGTGACCACGCAGGCCTGCTGCACCTTTCCACCTGTTACGTCGTCGGTGCCCGCGATGGGCGGGTTAGCGAGGAATTTCTTGCCAACTACACACCGGCTCACAGGGCGGGCTTCGACGCCGAGCGCGAACGGCAGGCGCTGCACGCGTTGGTCAAAGACGCGGTAGCACGTTCGGAGAGCTCTGAGCTGACCGCAGAACTACGCCGGGAGGCCCTGAAGAGAATCCCGAGCGACAAGGGGCTTTCCGATTCGGAGTTGGAGACTCACATCCGCCGCTACCGCAGCCGCTGGCTGCGCAACCATCTCACGGAGGCCGCCACCCGGCGGGCGAAGGAATTGGGTTGGCCCAATACCTACACCTTCACCAAAAGCCTGGCCGAGTCGCTCATCGAAAAGTATGGCGCTGACCTCCCGGTAGCGCTGGTGCGGCCCTCCATCGTCGAAACCTCCCTCCAAGAGCCGTTCCGCGGCTGGACCGAAGGGATCAATACCTCGGCGCCTCTCTCCTACCTGCTGGGAACCTATTTCCGGCAGCTCCCCAGCAACGAACGCAAGTGCCTGGACCTGATTCCGGTAGACTTGGTGTGTCGCGGTCTGACCTTAGTGGCGGCCGCCCTCGTGCAGCGCTGTCACGAGCGTGTCTACCAATTGGCCACCTCAGCCACCAACCCCTGTGACATGCGCCGCTCCATCGAACTGACCAGTTTGGCCCACCGCAAGCACTACCGCGCCCAAGAAGGCCTCGAACACTGGCTGCGGTACAGATTCGATTCCATACCGGTGTCCAAAACGCGCTATCAGAAATTTTCGGCGCCGGGCCAGAAGGCTATCGTACGGCTGCTGAAGCACATCATTTCCCCGCTGCCCGTTGTGCGCTCGCGCTTGGAGCGGAGAGAACGCAAGCTGGAACGCATGGAAAAGCTCATCGAGCTCTACGAACCCTTCATCCTCCACAATGAGCACGTGTTTGAGGCGGAGAACATCGAGTGGCTGTCCCAGGCGCTGCCCTCCGAGGAAACTGACGCCTTCGGCTACGACGCCCGGTCTTTTGACTGGTGGGACTATTGGATCAACATCCACGTCCCGGCATTGCGGAAATGGGTCTATCCGCTGATCGAGGGACGTCCCCTGGAGTACCGACCCCGCCACAGTGTTCCTCTCGCAGTGCCTTCACCCACCAGCCCCGCGCAACGCAACGCGGCTGCCCCGGCGACACGACCCTAGGAACGAGACGCATGGCCATCTTCCTGACCGGCTCCACCGGCTATATTGGCGCCCACATCGTGGCGGGCCTGTTGGACGCTCACCCCGATCGCCTCAACCTCCTCATCCGCGCCAAGAACCACCACGAGGCTGAGGTGCGTTTGTGGCGTGCCCTGCAACTGCACATGGATTTCCCGCGCTTCCACCACTTCCTCAAGTCGCGCATCAACCCCTTTCTGGGCGACCTGACCGATGCCCGGCTCGGCTTGTCCGAAGACGACTACCGGCGTCTGGTGCGCTCGACCGACTCCCTCATCCACTGTGCCGCTTCCCTCAACCGCAAGTCCGAAAAGAGCTGCCTCAACGTAAACCTGCGGGGCACGCTGGAAGTCATCAAGCTGGCCACCGCGGCCCGCGATGACCACGGCCTGCGTCGCTTCAGCCATGTGAGCACCGTCGCCGTGGCCGGTCACCGCCACCACGAACTGGTCCGCGAGGACGAAGCCATTGACTGGAACCGCTCTGACTACGACCCGTACGCCCGCACCAAAAAATTCTGCGAGCACATGATTCGGGAACTCCTTCCCGAGGTTCCCCGCACGATCTTCCGGCCCAGCATCGTGTTGGGCGACAGCCGCCGCCCCGAAACCACTCAGTTTGATCTGGTGCGGGCCTTCGTCTTCCTGGCCGGCCTCCCGGTCCTGCCATTCCGCCCCGATGACTGGATTGACATCGTCCCCGTTGACTTCGTAGCCGATGCCATCGTGACCCTGCATCAGAAAGAGAAGCCCGCCTATGATACCTACCACCTGTCCTCGGGCACGGGATCACAAACGTTTCGGGAACTGACCGACTCCCTGGTAGCAACCCAGAAGAAGCGCAAGCCCCTCTTTCTGCCCGGCCTGGAACGCCCGTTCACCTGGGGGGTCAACGCGCTGGCGAACTGGGGGGGCTCGCTTGGCTACAGCACCTCCCTGCTCAAGGTGTTCCTGCCCTACCTAGTCTGGAATACGGTCTTCGACAATACCCGGGTAGTCTCAGAACTGGGGCGCACCCCCACCCCCTTTTCTGAATATAGCTATCCACTGCTGAAGTTCAGCCGAGAGAACCGTTTTACCTATAACTATCAGGAGTGGCCCAGCACCGCGGGAGGATTCATCGGATGATGGATCTGATTTTGGAGGCGTGGGTCAGCGGCCTCATCGAGCTGTCAAAGCTAGGCTGGATGCTCGGAGCGGGCAAACCCTGGACACCCGGGACCAAACTCAAGCTCCTCTTTGCCGGCTACAACGGCACCCGGAATACCGGCTCCGATGTGCGGGTCGAGGAGATGCTCCGCCAGGTCCACCACCTTCTGGGCGAAGACAACGTGCAGCTCAGCGTGATGACGCAAAACTTCGATTATTCCCGCGGGTATTTTCGCCAGGCCACGCAGGTCAAGCTGCCCGACATTTTCCCTCCCTTTCTCTACCGTGAGGTGCCCAAGTACCACGGGGTGGTAGCCTGCGAAGGCTCGATGTTTATGAGCAAGTTCGCCAACGCCCTGACGACCATGATGATTGGCTCGCTCGGCATTGCCGCGGCGCAGAACAAACTTTCGGTCGGCTACGGGG
Source organism: Terriglobia bacterium (assembly GCA_046758465.1). Taxonomy (GTDB): domain Bacteria; phylum Acidobacteriota; class Terriglobia; order Acidiferrales; family 2-02-FULL-67-57; genus JBHIAG01. Next base: position 24,328 of record JBHIAG010000011.1, read on the forward strand.
CTGAGGCTGGCCCGATGGACCCGCTGCTGGCAAAGATGTGCCGCCGCTACTGCGGCCAGTCCCTGGTGATCACCCGCAACGAAGAGTCCCGCACCCTGCTCAGCAATCTTGGCGTCCCCACCGAACTGGGCAGCGACACGGCCTGGACATTCGAACCCCTCACGCCCGCATACGGCCAAAAAGCCCTGCGCGACGCCGGGTGGGACGCAAGCCGGCCGGTGCTCGTCGTCTGCCCCATCAACCCCTTTTGGTGGCCGGTCAAAGCTTCCCTGGCTAAGGCCGCTGCGCACGCTCTGATCGGCGCCTACAAGAAGAGCCACTACCGCTCCGTCTATTTCCACAACGCCGGGCCGCAGGTAGAGGCCGCTTACCACCGCTATCTCACCGCCCTCGCCAACGCGGTCGAGACCTTCCGGAAAGAACACCAGGTTTTTCCCATCCTGGTTGCGATGGAACGGTTGGACGCAGAGGCGTGCCGCCGGATTGCCGAGCGTCTGGGTGGCGTGCCCGTGTTCACTTCACAGCACTACGACATGTACCAGTTGGTGAGCCTGCTGCGCTGCGGTCATATGATGGTTTCCTCGCGCTATCACGCCATCGTTACGTCCATGCCCGGCTTGGTAGCCTCCGCCGGTGTGACCATGGACAACCGCATCCGAAACCTGCTGCACGAACGGGGTCAGGCGCACCTGCTGCTGACGGTGGACGATCCGGACTTGGAATCCAAGCTGCTCGTCGTTCTCGGCAAACTCTGCAAGGAACGCGAGGCCATCTGCGACGGCATTGGCCGTAGCGTGGTGAAGAACCTGAAGCTCACGGCCCGCATGGGCGTCTACCTCGAGGAGCACGTGCAGCAGCACTACCCGGAATTCCCGGTTCGTAGAGGCGTCCAGAGCTGGGAGGACTACCTACCTCCCCTCAGCCCCACCCTGCGCACACTGATTGAGGCCTACGATTGATGGTGCGACCTGGCTCACCGCAAGGGAATTTCCTCGAGACGATCTTTCATCGCCTGGCCCAAGCACCCGACAAGCCCGTCCTCCAAGAAGTACGAGAGGGTCGGATTGTCTCCGCTAGCGGCAGTGAGCTGCTGGCGTCTATCCGGGTGGCACGGGCCTTCCTCGCCCAGGCAGGGCTAAAGAAGGGGGAGCGGTGCGTCCTGCTGGCCCATAATAGCATTCGCTGGACGGCCCTGAACCTGGCCAGCATGGCCGCGGGCATCCTCGTCGTGCCGCTGTACGCGCGGCAGTCCCCCGCCGAGCTGGTGGCCATGATGAAGGACTGCTCGCCCTCCCGCATCTGCTGCGGCGATGAGACCCTGCGCGACACCATTGCCCGCACTTGGCCCGGCGCTCCGCCCATGGCTCTCTTGGAGGAGATCTTCGCCGGGGACGTCACCAGTGCTGTCGTCGAGGCTCCGCGCGCCCTGACGGACACCGACCCGATTACGATCATCTACACCTCGGGCACCTCGGGAGAGGCGAAAGGGGTTGTCCTCACCGTGGGCAACCTCAACCACATGCTCCCTTGCACCACTGCCCGGCTGGATGTGTTGATGGGCTCGCAAGAAAAGCCGGAGCAGGTGTTCCACTACCTGCCGTTTTGTTTCGCCGGCTCGTGGATCCTCCTACTCACCTGCTTGTCTCGCAACAGCGTGTTGACACTCTCTACCGACCTGAGGAAACTGGCCGACGAGATGAAGCTGGCGGCGCCGCACTACTTCCTCAATGTCCCAGCGCTGTTGGAACGGATCTGCGCTGGAGTTGAAGAGCAGTTAAAGCAAAGGGGCGGCATCGCGCAGACGCTTTATGAGAAGGCCAAGGCGGCCTGGGTGCGGCGCCACGCCCGAGAGGCTGCCTTCTTCGATCCCTTGTGGCTGGCCTTGGGCAAGACGCTGGTGTTCCCCACCATCAAGAAGAAGATTGGTCCCAACCTCAAAGCCCTCATTTGTGGTTCGGCCCCCCTGGCCAAGGAGACCCAGCTCTTTTTCATGATGCTCGGCCTGCCGGTGCTGCAGGTTTACGGACTGACCGAAACCACCGCCATTTGCACCCTCGACCACCCCCAGCAGGTGGAGCCCGGGCGGGTGGGCCCCGCCATCGCGGGAATCGAAATGAAGTTGGGCGAGCACGACGAGATCTTGGTGCGGGGTCCCCACATTTTCCCCGGCTATTGGAACCGGCCGCAGGAGACTGCCAAAGTCCTGCGGGACGGCTGGTTCCATACCGGTGACCAGGGTGAAGTGGACGCTGCGGGCAACTGGCGCATTAGCGGCCGGCTCAAGAATTTGATTATCCTCAGTTCGGGCCACAACATCGCCCCGGAGCCCATCGAGGACATGCTGCTGCGGCTGCTTCCTGGCGCGCAGCAAGTTTTGGTGGTAGGCAACGGGCGGAGCTTCCTGGCCGTCCTTGTGACCGGCACAGTCACGCCAGACCAAGTGAAGGCAGCCCTGGCGAGGGTGAATCCACACTTGCCCCACTACAAGCGTATCCACACCTTCCATATTCATGAGGAGCCGTTTACCATCGAGAATGGACTCTTGACGGCCAACGGAAAACTGAAACGCGAGGCCATCGCCGCGCGCTTCCAGGCGCAACTCGAAGCCATGTACCAGGAAAGATGAAAACCCTCACCACAGAAACGCCGAGAGCACAGAGAAAGAAACCAAAGAACTGGGTCCTCCACGCTTTTCTCTGTGTTCTCTGTGCCTCGGTGGTGAAAAATGCTGTTGGCTGGTCTCCGCTAGGGGCCAGGACAATTTGCTAGAGGTGGCATGAAGGATTTCAAAGGCAAGACGCTCTCGTGGGAGTTGAGCGACGGTGTTTTGGAGCTGGCGCTCCATCGCCCGCCGTGCAATGAAATCGGCTCGGCCACCCTGGAGGAGTTGGAGCAGTTTGTGGAAACGCTGGAAGCGGTCGCGGACGAGGCGCAGGCCTTGATTATCCACAGCACGCTGCAGGCCGGCTTCAGTGCGGGCGCCGATTTACGCGAGCTCTACCAGCACGCGCAGGAGGCAGCCGCGGCCGAGCGACGGGCCGGGCTGCGCGATTTCCTGGAGCGCATCCACCGCGTGTTCAACGCCATCGATGCGACGCCGCTGACCACCATCGCCGCGGTCCACGGGGTGACCTTCGGCGGCGGCTTCGAGCTGGCCCTGACCTGCGACTTGATTGTCGCCGACAAGCTGGCCCGCTTCTGCTTCCCCGAACTGCGCCTGGGGCTGATTCCGGGCTTTGGCGGCATCCCGCGGCTCAAGCGCGACCTGGGCAACAGTGTTGTCCGCGACCTGCTGCTGACCGGCCGCAGCCTCAACGCCACCCGCGCCCATGCCGTCGGCCTGGTCAGCCAACTGGCAGCCGAAGGGGAGGCACTGCGGGTGGCGCGCTCCACCGCCGCACAGATCAAAAAGTTCGACCGGCAGACAAGCGCCACCGCCAAGCGGTTTATCAAACCCATCCCCTACCAGGACTTGCGGCGAGAAATCGAAATTTTCTGCGAACTATTTGTGCAGCCGGCGGTGGAAGCCAGCCTGCGCAAGTTTGTCGAGAGCACTGACGTCCAACCCTACCTACCATGAACGATCAGTGAGGAGGGCTCTTCCGTAATCACAAAAATACAACTACACTCGGGTAGATTCCGCCACCGCAGGGATGGTAATTGACCGTTCTTACGACATAGGACAGCGATGCGAACACTCGAACAGACGCTGGATGAAATCCTGGGCCTGGCGGCGCGGCACTTCAAGGTCCCCCGCGAGCAGCTCACGCCGGACGATGACTTTTTTCAGAAGCTCGGGATCGACAGCCTGCAGGCGCTGGAACTGCTGACGCGCCTGGAAAATCATTTCCAGATTGAGCTGCCCGACTACGAGCTGCAGGGCGTGAGCGACTTCCGCACCCTGGCGGAACGCATCCAAACCCGTTTGTGAAAGCCACAGAGGCACAGAGACACAGAGCATGGAAGATATTGACAAGCTGACAGAGAAGATTATTGGGTGCGCGATTGAGGTAGATCGCCAACTGGGGCCCGGCCTTGTAATCTATTGTGGCTCTGTGTCTCTGCGGCTCGGTGGCTGATTGTGCTGGATCTTAGCCAATACGTATCGCTGGGAGCTGCCTTGCGGGCGGCGCTGGAGCGCTGGCCCGACGAGACCTGTCTCATCGAAGCCGACCGCGAGCGGGAAAACTGCCGGCTGACTTACCGTCAATTCAAGCACGCAGCCCTGCCCCTGGCCCGCGCTCTCCAGGAGATGGGATTCAGCGCCGGCAGCCGTGCGGCGATTCTCATGACCAACCAGTCGAAATGGCTCATCTCTGCGTACGCGGTTTTCTACTGCGGTGGCGTGCTCGTGCCTCTCGACTACAAACTGAGCGCGCGGGAACAGCGGCAACTTTTGACGCACTCGCAAGCGCGGGTGCTCATTGCCGAATACTACCTGTGGCGCGCGCTGGTGGCGGCGGGTGGGATCAAGGACACAAGTGTTGAAACGGTAGTCGTCACCGAGGCACCTGCCGGCGTCCCGCTAGGCGGGAGCGCGCGACGCTGGGAAGAATGCCGCGATAGCAGAGAGCCCGCTTTTGTGTCGCGCGCCCGCAACAACTCGGCCTGCATCGTCTACACCTCGGGCACGGGCGGGCAACCCAGGGGCTGCGTGATGACGCACGAGAATTACCTCGAGCAGTGCATGGCTCTCACCTCGCTCTACCCGTTTTGGCCCGGGGTGCGCTACCTCAGCATCCTCCCCACCAACCACGCCATTGACTTTATGGTGGGCTTCATCGGCCCGTTCACCTGCGGCGCGGCGGTGGTGCATCTTCGCACCCTGCGGCCGGAATACCTCCGGGAGGCCTTCCCCCGGTACAAAATCACCTACATGAGCCTGGTTCCCCTGGTGCTCAAGAATCTGGAACGGGGGCTGCGGGCGCGGTTTGCAGAGCTTTCGCCGCACCGAAGATTCATCCTCAATCGCCTCATCGGGCTCAATCGCCTCCTCACTCGCAAGCGGACTAACCTCCCATTGAGCCGACGGCTCCTCGGCCAGGTTCACAAGGCGTTCGGGGGCGAGTTGCGGGCGCTGTTTGTCGGGGGAGCGTTCACGGAACCGGCCACCCTGCAATTCTTCTATGAGCTCGGCATCCCGGTGGCCAACGGCTACGGCCTCACGGAGGCCGGCACCGCCGTCACCCTGAACGACTTCAACCCGTTCCGGCCCGATACCGTGGGCAAACCGCTGCCGGGCATGGAGGTGAAGATTGTCAATCCGGCCGCCGACGGCATTGGTGAGGTGGCCGTGCGCAGCAAAACCGTCATGTCCCACTACCTCGACGCGCCGGAGTTGACTGCCGAGACCCTCGTGGACGGCTGGCTGCTGACCGCTGATCTGGGCCGCCTGGAGCCCAGCGGCCACTTGCAACTCTTTGGTCGCAAGAAGAACATGATTGTCACTGCGGGTGGCAAGAACATTTATCCCGAGGACATCGAAACCGTCTTCGAAGGCCTCCCGGTCAAGGAGTTTTGCGTCTTTGCGGCCAATTACCTCTGGTTCCAGCGCACCCTGGGCCGCGAGCAGCTTATCGTTATTCTGCGCTTGGAGCCTGGACAGGAATTTACGGCAGCGCTGCACACGGAGTTGGCTCGCCGCAACCGACGCCTCCCAGACTTCAAGCGAATCAGCGGCTATGTGATTTGGAACGAGGACTTTCCTCGTACCGCCTCGCTCAAGATCAAGCGCGCCGTCCTGGCAGAAGAGATCCGTAAGCGCCTGGAGCGCGCGGCCGCCGTGGTAGATTTGTGAGAAGCGCATTTTTGGCTGTGGTCAACCGCGCCGCTGGTGGTGGTCGCTGCGGCAACCGGGTGGGCGCTGCCCTGCAAAAGTTGCGGGCGGCGGGAGTGGAGTTCGACGTGAGGGAAAGCCGCTTCCCGGGCCAGGCCACGGAGTTGGTGCGGGAGGCCTCTGGCCAGGGCTACCGCCGGTTTCTCGCCGTGGGAGGCAACGGCACGGCCTACGAAATCGTCAATGGACTGTTTCCCCGGGCTGAGAAAGGCGAACGGCCCACCCTGGCGTTTCTCCCCTTGGGCACCGGCAATTCCTTTCTACGCGATTTCACCGATCGCGGCGTGGAGTACGCCACCGAGGCCCTCATCGCCAATCGGCTGCGCCCGTGCGACGTCTTGCGCCTGACGCACAAAGACGGAGTCATCCACTACATTAACCTTTTGAGCATGGGCTTTACCGCCGCTGTGGCCGCCCTCACGAACCGAAGATTCAAGCCCCTGGGGGCGCTAGGCTACCTGCTAGGAGTAGTGACCTGCCTGATTCGCCTGAACCGGCGGGCCTTCCCGCTCCGCGTTGATGGCCACGCGGAGATCGACCGCCGGCCCTGCCTGTTCCTCAGCTTCAACAACAGCAAATTCACCGGGGGTACAATGATGATTGCGCCTCGGGCGGACACCGCCGATGGCCTGGTGGAGTTTGTCCGCTGGGGGCCCATTGGGCGCGTCGAATTCATCCGCAATCTGCACCGCTTGTATGACGGCTCTCACCTGGAGCACCCACTGGCTACGCGCTGCGCGGCGCGACGCGTCGACTTTTACCTGGCGGGTCCGGTGGATGTCATGGTAGACGGTGAGGTCCTCACCCTGCAGTGCGAGACCCTGGAGGTCCTGCCGGCCGCCCTGAATGTCATGGTATGAAAAAACTCTACCTTCTCATACGCTGCGTGATTCTGTGGATTGTCAGCATCCTCCATTTTTTTTCGGTGTGCAGCTTCCTTGTCCTGCTGGGGATCTTCGTCGACCCGCGAAAAAACGACCGCGCGCAACGCATCTTTTTCCGCAACATACTGCGCGTGGCCGGCGTAGGGTTCGAGGTGCGCTACGCGCCGGGATTTGACCGCACGCGCACGAGCGTCTTTATCTGCAACCACATCAATCTCTTTGATGCCTTCGTGATCTACTCGGCCATTCCGCAGTTTGTGCGGGGCTGGGAATTAGAATCTCATTTCAAGATTCCCGCCTACGGTTGGATGATGAAACGCTTCGGCAACATCCCCATCTCAAATCTCAACAGTCCCGCAGAGTACAAGAAACTGTTGCAGCGTACCAAGACTGCTCTCGATGATGGCATCAGCCTGATTGTCTTTCCCGAAGCGTCGCGCACACTGGATGGCCGCGTCAGGCCTTTCCAGAAAGGTATCTTCAGCATGGTGCAACAATTGCACTATCCCATGGTACCCATGAGCCTGGTCGGCTCCTTTGAGTTCAACCGGAAGGGCTCCTGGATGCTCTCTCCGGCCAAAATCGTCGTCCACCTACACGACACCATCGAAACCCAAGGCCTGCGCAAGGACGAAATTGACGCCCTGCAGGAGCGGGTCCACCGGATTGTCTCCAAGCCCGTCCACGAAGCGCTGGGCACCCGAACAGAGTCCTGAGCAGTTTTGCCGGGATTACACGCCAACCCCCGCCACACGGCGGCGTTACTCGGTTATCTCGGGGTACACCGGGGGGACGCTGCTTTTTGCCCCCTACTGCGGCAGGCTACCATTGGGCAGGATCCGCCCCGCGGTCGTCTCCCGCCACGTGTACACGATCCGGTGGATTACCGTGACGGTGGACAGCACCGCGATCACCCACAGCACCGGGTCCATGCGGTTGAACAGGCCGCCGATAATGAGCAACACCAACCGCTCCGGCCGCTCCATGAAGCCGACCCGGCAGGCGGGAATCAGCGACTCGGCCCGCGCCCGCGAATAGCTGACCATGAACGAGCCCGCCATCGCCACCGCGGTCAGCACCACATAGAAGAAGCGATTGATGATGGCGTAAAACACCATCAGACCGATGTAGAGCATCATGTCCGAGTAGCGGTCGAGCATGGAGTCGAGGAAGGCGCCGAAGGGGGTCACGCGCCCCAGCTTGCGCGCCACCGGCCCGTCGGCCATATCCAGGAAGCCGGCGAAGAAGATGACGACTGCGGCCCAACGGAACCATCGGGCTTGTTCCGCGGCGCGCCCCTCGATGATCGCACTCCCGCCGAAAGCGAACATCACCGCCGCCCCGGCAGTCACCACCAAGCCGAGTACAGTCAGGAGGTTGGGATTGATGCCGCTGGCCGCGATCCCGCTCACAATTTTGTTGAGCAGCCAATTGCCACCCCGCCCGATTGCGCGCGTGATCATGGGAGCCGGAATTTCCCCTTTGAACCTTGTTGTCGCCTGAAATCATACCTCCACCGCCCATGCGTCTCAAGCACAACACCCCCCCCCCGCCCCACTCGCAGGCCCACGACTCCCTCCTGCCTGCCCGCTCCCACCCAGGGCCAAGCTTGCCTTGGTGGCAGCGGCCTGCCCCGCCAAAGGCGTGGGCGTCTCGCCGGTAGTAAGTTGTTTGCCTCGGCCGTCCTCGAACTGGTCGGCCGCTAGCGCTTGACCGCGATGCCCTGAACCTCAAACTGGCCGCCGCGCAGCAACGGCCCGGAACCGATGAAAGCCCGCGCCGGAAAATTTTCCCCAAAATAGGTGCGATAGACAGCATTGAATCGGGCGTAGAGCGAGACGTCAGGGCAGAAGACTTGCACCGACACCAGATCGTCCATGGTCATGCCTGCTTCTGCCAACGTGGCCTTCATGCCATCGAGCACAAGCCGGATCTCTTCCTCCAGCTCGCTGGGTGGTCTGCCGGTCTCGGGGTCAATCCCGATCCGGCCCGCAAGATAGAGAGTGTCACCGACGAGCACAGCGTCACTGAACGGCGCCACGACGGGTCGGTTGGGCAGGTTGATATAGCGGCGGCGAGCCGCTTTATCGGGCGAAAACCCTGTCGCAATCCCCACTGTCAGCACGCCGACCATAAGAAGGGTTGCAGGTTTCATTTGTCTCCTCCTGGTTGGGCTTACATTGTCTCCACCTGACGGCAACGGCAGGCCTGAAAACCCCAGTCCGAAGCTGCCGCCCCAGCCAATAATGGGTGCTGGGGGTGGAACTCGCTTGCCCTGCCTGCCCTGTCGAAGCCCCGAAGCTTCGGGATTGCGGGGCGCGCAGCCGAAGGGAGCGCAGTCGAGGGAACCCCACCCATCGCTTTCGCCTAACGGTACCGAGTGTCAGGGGAGAGGGTGCCCGGGGTGGGAGTCGAACCCACACGAGGCTTTCGCCCCAAGGGATTTTAAGTCCCTAGCGTCTGCCATTCCGCCACCCGGGCTTGCGCTACGTCCACCACAGCGCGGGGCTATGATAACACCAAGACTTAGCCCGAGGCGTTTCGTTGCGGGCGGGAAGACCGGCAGAGATCACAGTCTTCCCCTGCAAGCCAGCCAGGACTAGAATACAAGATACAAAGGGTGGTGACGGGGTTCAGCGGCAAATCCTCAACTTGTCCCGTCGCCGCGGGAGGGAGCGATGAAATTCAACCTGAAAGCTCTGGCCCTGACGGGCGCGCTCATATGGGGAATCCTGGCGGTGTTTCTCTGCGGCATCGCCAACTTGATCTGGCCTGCCTATGCCAAAGGCTTTCTGGAACTGTTGGCCTCGGTCTATCCCGGCTACAGCGGCGCAGCCAGCTTCGGGCAAGTTCTGATTGCGACCGGCTACGGGTTGGTGGACGGCGCGGTGGCCCTGCTGGTGTTCGGCTGGCTCTACAACAAGCTGAGCGACTAAGGCTGCCGCGACGCGGCTGAGCAGCGCCTTCTTCGGTCGGCCGCGGTGAGCTTCACCGTGCGCAGGTAGTCGGGCAGGCGCGGAGGCTTCGGCGGACGCCGGGCGCGCATTCCCCTAGAGCGGGTAACGGCGGGCGTCAATGACGGCGCGGGCGATCTGGCGGCGCAACGCGACGCTGTTTGCTGGCTCACGCTTCAGCAAGCGGCGCAGCAGCGCCAGGTGGGTGCGCAGCGTGTCGCCTTCGGCGCAGGCGGCCAGCAGCGTGCGGGCGTGGTTCTCGATGCGGTCGGCGGCGGCGTGTACGAAGACGCGGGCCATCGCCACCGGCCCCGACAAGTCGGGGCGCTCGGCTCCGCGCTGTTGGAGGAACTTGCGCGCGCGCAGCAGGGCGCTTTCCGCTGCAAATACCTCAATCACGATGTCGGAGAGCGCGGCGGCGACTTCCTGCTCCTCAGCCAGCTTCTCGGCATAACGCTGTACAGCCACGCCAGCCGAAAAGAGAAAAGTCTTCTTAGCTGCGCTGACGATGGCAGCTTCCGCGCCGAGTGGCTCACTCGACCCGGCAGCGGCTCCCAGCGCAGGCGTCCCCAGGAGTTCGTCTGCCACTTTCTTGGCCGCCGGGAGCAAGGCGAGCCGCCCTTTCATCGCTCGCTTGAAGAGCATGTCCATGATGAGCAGGCGGTTGATCTCGTTGGTGCCTTCGAAGATGCGGTTGATGCGGGCGTCCCGGTAAGCTCGTTCCACGGGGTAGTCCTGGTGGTAGCCATAGCCGCCGAAGATTTGCACCGCTTCATCCACGACGTAGTCGAGCATTTCACTTCCACTAACCTTGTTGAGGGAGCATTCGACCGCATACTCCTCCAGCGCTTTCATTGCGTGCTGTGGGGCGTCAGCCGCGCGCAGGTCAACGCCCGCCAGCGCTGTGTCGATCATCCCGGCGGTGCGGTAGATCATGCATTCACCAACGTAGGTGCGCACCGCCATCTCGGCCAGCTTGTGCTGGATGAGGCCAAACTCGGCAATGGGCTTGCCGAAGGCTTTGCGTTCGCGCGCGTAGTCAACCGCGGCCTGGAGTATGTATTTGCAGCCACCGAGGGCGTAGGCGGCCAGCTTGAAGCGACCTACGTTGAGAATGTTGAACGCGACGATGTGGCCACGGCCAATTTCGTGCAGGAGATTCTCGGCGGGAATCTTAGCGTTGTCGAAGAAGAGCGGCGTGGTCGAAGACCCCTTGATGCCCATCTTTTTTTCTTCCGGGCCCACGGTGAATCCCGGCGTGTTGCGCTCGACGATGAAGCAGGAAAACTTCTCCCCCTCCACTTTGGCAAACACGATGAAGACATCGGCGAAACCCCCGTTCGTAATCCACATCTTCTGGCCATTCAGGAGCCAGTGTGTGCCCTCGGGGCTGCGGTCGGCGCGCGTCTTGGCAGCGAGCGCGTCCGAGCCGGCTTCCGCCTCGCTCAGGCAGTAGCAGCCAATCCACTCGCCGCTGGCGAGTTTCGGCAGGTATTTCTTCTTCTGCTCCTCGGTGCCGAAATAGGCGATGGGCAAGGTGCCGATGCCGTGGTGGCCGCCGTGGGAGACAGCGAAGGAGGCATAGCCCGCCATTTTTTCCGAGATGACGGTACTGGAAACCTTATCCAGGCCCATGCCCCCGTAGGCTTCCGGTACGTCGGCCCCGAGCAGACCGAGTTCGCCCGCCTTGCGCAGCAGCGCGGGCATCAAGCCTTCCTTGTGCTGCTCCAGGTCGTCAACGTGGGGGAGGACTTCGTTCGCGACAAACTGCTCCACCATCTGGCCGATCTGGCGCTGCTCGTCGGTCAACTCTTCCGGCGTAAAGATTTCTTCGGGCGCACGGTCTTCAATGAGGAAGCTGCCGCCTTTGATGGCCTTCGCCGCCGTGGTGGGTGCCGTCGCCATGTTCCTCTCCGTTCAACCCAGCGGCTCCCGCCGCCGGGTAGCTCCATTATCCACGCATACGCTCAGCCTTCTTACTTCTTTTTTTAGTAAGGGCGAGTGCCTCAGAGATGGTCTTGCAAGTCAGTAGAGTATCAAACATGCACCAGACTCTGCTGTTCCGGAAAATTCTTTGTCCGGTTCGGACTTCTCTCGGGGGCACGATGGCTGGTCCAAGCTTGTAGAGAAAATGGATTGTTCGCTTCTTGGGTGGAACTCTTGCAATCAATCCACGCTTGTGGAGCTCACGCTCATCTGCGAGTTCGTAGCTATCCACATGGCGAATGGATTGGAGCTTCCCCTCATATCGAAATGCGACGTAATTCGGAGGTTCTTTCGGCCAACCGGGCTCGCCCATCGGATGGAAATAAACCCCCTTGTGTGTCACGTTAAAGATCCCTCTGCCCGCCAATGACACAACGAAAACCCGGTTCGACTTAATGTCCTGCACGGTTACTACCCTCCCCAGATACGAGAGCATTTGTCGAAGCCATAGCTTCTCTCTGTGGTTGCCCTTTGAAAGGGCCCGCGCAGCTATTTGAGCCACAGCTTTCCATGAGATCGCTTGGAGCGGAACGCCTCTAACGTCGCTAGTTTCAAGATGATCTTCGGCATACTTAGCATTACATTCACTCAGGACAAGAATTCTGCGGGTCCGGTCTCCGTCGTTGCAAAGCCGCCCTGCATACTTCTTGAGTTGTCTGACTCCCGGAAGGCTCCATCCCTTCTTCGCTTCTACAACAATGTGAAACTCGCCTGGTTTCTTGATCTCGATGTCGGTGAAGCCTTGCGTTCTCCGGTAGTCCTGTAGACGAATTGTAACTCCGTCCAGATTGCCTTCATAACGGATTGTTTCCTTCAAAAACCGCCGCAGAAAGGCCGGCGAGCTATGCAAGAGCCAGCCGACACTATAGGTGATGTCGTTCTCTCCCTCTCCGAGTAGTTCAAAGATCGATTCGATCGGCTTGTTGTGGAGGTAAAGTTGTGGCATCTCCATACCTTACGAAGCCGCTACAAGGAAGACTTATTGCTTCACACCGTCTCGAATGCTCGTAGCTGTGCGATGTAGTCGGCGGGCAAGTTGTGCTCTTCGGCGCCTTGAATGATCTGTTGCAAGTAGTACCGGTCGGGCTTCAGGCCCTTGCGCACTTTGCTGGCGAGATAGACCTGTGCGGCAAATTGGTTGCCCGCGCCATCCCTCACGGTGACCTCGCTGCGGCGGTAGTGCTGCGGCACGCCCTCGAAGCGGTCGAGAGCTTTCAACTGCTGCTCCCGCAACCGATAGAGCACGCCCCAAACCACCTTGCCGGACGCCAGGGTAATAGTGGCTGTGCCGGTACCGCCCCGCGCAATCTTATCAAAGTTTAGTTCATAGCCATCGAGCCGGGCGACTTTTTCTTCCTTGGGCTCACCGGCGCGCTGCTTCACCTGCTGGCGGGACATATTGGAGGCGTAGGCAAAGTACCAGACATCCGCCATGGTTATCTAACCTGTCCTGGTCGTGTGGTCGAGGAGCTGGAAACTCAGTCCAAACGTTCGAAGATGCCCGCGGCACCCATGCCGCCGCCCACGCACATGGTCACGAGGCCGTAGCGGCCCTGGCAACGCCGCAGTTCGTAGAGCAGCGTAGCGGTGAGCTTGGCGCCGGTGCAGCCAAGCGGATGACCCATGGCCACGGCGCCACCGTTCACGTTGAGCTTGGCCGGATCGAGTCCAACCAACTTGAGCACGCTCAAGACCTGCGCGGCAAAGGCTTCGTTGAGCTCCACCAGGTCGATGTCGTCCAGTTTGAGCCCGGCGAGCTGGAGTACCTTCGGGATGGCCAAGGCGGGGCCGATGCCCATCTCCTCCGGGGTGACCCCGACGGTCGCGTAGGCGAGGAAGCGTGCCAGGGGCTTGACGCCCAGGGCCCGCGCGCGCGCGGCCGACATCACCACCGTGGCAGCCGCGCCGTCGCTCATCTGTGAGGCATTGCCGGCCGTGACGCTGCCGTTCGCATGAAAAGCCGGCTTGAGTTTGGCCAGTGCCTCCAGTGAGGTGTCCTTGCGCGGCCCTTCGTCGGTCTCGAAGCGGACGGTGCGCTCGCTGCGCTGGCCGTTCGTGAGTTGGACGAAGCGCACATCGAGCGGAACAATTTCGTCCTTGAACTTGCAGGTCTCGATGGCTCGCAGCGCTTTCTGGTGGCTGGCGAGGGAGAACTGGTCCTGGGCCGCGCGGGCGATGCCGTACGTGCGGGCCAGGTTTTCCGCCGTGAGGCCCATGGAGAGGTAGTAATCCGGGTAGGTGCGCATGAGCGTGGGATTGGGCGAGAACTTGTGGCCGCCCATGGGTACCAGGCTCATCGACTCGGTGCCGCCTGCCACGATGACATCGGCGAAGCCACAGAGAATGTGCTCGGCGGCCATGGCGATGGCCTGAAGCCCCGAAGAACAAAAGCGGTTGACAGTGACCGCCGAAACCGACTGCGGCAGGCCTGCGCGCAGCGCAGCCGTGCGCGCGACATTGTAGCCCTGCTCGGCTTCCGGCATGGCGCAGCCGAGGATGACGTCTTCGATTTCTTCGCCTTGCAAGCCGGGCACGCGTGCCACCGCTTCGCGGATGGCGGCGGCGGCCATCTCATCCGGCCGATAGGCCCGCAGGGTACCCTTGAAGGCCTTGCCGACCGCGGTGCGGCAGGCGGAAACAATCACCGCCGCGCGCCCCGGTGCCCGCTTCGAGGTTGCAGTCTTTCTCGCCGAGCTTTTCTTTGCCATTGCCCCTTTCCTTTCCTTCTCCATTCTGGCGCGTCTTGCGCTTGCGGTCAATTGCGAACGGGCTTGCCGGTCTTCAATATAGATTGGATGCGCT
>JBHIAG010000012.1:0-34985 GCA_046758465.1 Terriglobia bacterium
GCACCCGCCTCTCTGGGAAACCCGCAAGCGTGGGCTGGCCCCTAAACGCAGGGTCTCGCCGGCATCGAGCCCCCAGGCTCCTGCCGGGGGGAGCGCCCAGCTATTCCGCCCGTGCTGGCTGTTTTTGTGGGGTGAGGTGCGGCGTGCTAGAATCGTTTCTCGCGTGATGCAGACGCTTCCCACCCACGCTGTGCGCCAATGAAAATCCTCGACCGCTACATCCTGAAGGAAATTTCCGGTTATTCCCTCCTGGCACTGGTGGTGTTTACGTTTGTGCTGGCCACCCCCGAGGTGTTGCGCTTGAGCGAGTTGCTCGCGCGGCAAAGCGTCTCGCTGGCCACCTTGCTGAAGTTGAGCGCCACGGTGTTGCCCGGCAAGCTGATGTGGACGATCCCGATGGCAGTGCTGGTGGGCCTGCTTGTGGGCTGGAGCCGGTTGGCGGCCGACGGGGAGATTATAGCCCTACAGGCGACAGCGATTGGCTTCGGTCGCCTGCTGCGGCCGGCGGCCCTGTTTGCCGCGGCCAGCTTCCTCGTGGCGCTGGTGACGAGCCTCTGGTGGGCACCGCAGGCCGCCCGCCAGTTTCAGGCGCTACAAGCCGAACTGGCAGCCGGACAGATCCCGTATGCGATCCAGGCCCATGTGTTCGACGAGCGTTTTCAGAATCTGATTCTCTACGTGCAGGAGGTAGAGAGTGGCGCCGCGCGCTGGCAAGGGGTTCTGCTGGCCGATCGTTCACACCCCAGCGCCACCAAGCTGACCCTGGCGGAAACTGGAATCACTATCAACGAACCGGATCGGCAGCGCCTGCGGCTTCATTTGCTCAGCGGCAGTATCCACGAGCACCTGCCCGGACAGTCTGCCCGTTATTCGGTCTCGACCTTTGCGGAAAGTGACCTGTCGCTCTCCTGGCCGGAGAGCCAGATAAAGCCAATCGAATTGCGCGGCAACGCCAAGCGCACCCTGGGGGAGCTGTGGGCAGCGCGCGGCACGGGTGAGCACTGGCGCAGCTTTCGCATCGACTTCCATCGGCGCTTTGCCCTGCCAGCGGCCTGCCTGGTGTTTGCCCTGCTCGCAGTACCCCTGGGAATGACGGGAAGCCACGGCGGACGTGCCGGTGGGGTTGTGCTGGCATTCCTTTTTCTTGTCAGCTACTACATCCTGTTTGTCATCACCGACCGGTTCGCCCGCGAGGGGCCGCTGACGCCGTGGCTCGGTGTCTGGGCCTCGAACCTCGCCTTTGCCTTGTTGGGCGCGTGGCTGCTGCTGCGAACCCGCCGGCCCGCCAAGGGCGACTCTCCGTGGTATCCCCTCGTCCAGTTCCTCTCCCGCTGGCAACGCGCCCCCGAGGCACCCAATGCCGAGGCGGCCAGCCCGAGCCGCACCCGGGTTCGCCCCCGCTCCGGGTTCCCCCGGCTGCTCGACTTCTACGTCACGCGGGGCATCTTGTTTCATTTTCTCCTGCTGCTTGGCAGCTTTCTTGTGCTCTTCGAACTGTTCAACCTGCTCGACTTGATTGACGATATTGCCAAAAACCAAGCGGGCTGGCGCCTGGTGGTGGAATACCTCTTCTACCTTCTGCCCCAGGCGCTCTACTGGATGGTGCCGCTGGCAGCGCTGCTGGCGGTGCTGGTGGAGTTGGGATTGCTCAGCAAGAACAACGAGTTGGTGGCCATCAAGGCTGCGGGAATCAGCCTGTTCCGCATCGCGACACCGGTGCTGGCGCTGGGGCTGCTGCTTTCGCTCGGCCTGTTTCTGCTCGATTTCTACTACCTGCCCTACACCAACCAGCGGCAGGACGCGCTACGCAATCAAATCAAGGGCCGCCCGCCCCAGACCTTCTACCAACCACAGCGAAAGTGGATTTTCGGCCAAGCCCACCGCATCTTCAACTACCGCTTCTTCGACAGCTCGCAAAATCTCTTTGGCGAGCTGTCGGTGCTGGAACTCGAGCCCGATGGCTTCGGCCTGCGACGCCGCCTCTACGCCCGCCGTGTCCACTGGGCAGCGGGCTTACAAACCTGGGTGTTTGAAGACGGCTGGGAGCGCGACTTTGAACACAACCGGCCAATCACCTTCAAGCCCTTCACAGTGGCCACGTTCCCCGAGGTGACCGAGCGGCCCGAGTACTTCAAGAAGGAAGTGCTAGACCCGGAGGAGTCGGCCCAGATGAACTTCCGCGAGCTGGGGCGCTACATCGGCGAGCTTCGCCAGGCAGGTTTTGAGGTCAGCCGGCTTCGCGTGCACTGGCACCGCAAGTTCGCCTTTCCCCTTACGGCTTTCGTGATGGTGCTGCTCGCTTACCCGTTCGCGTTGACCGTGGGCTGGCGGGGGGCGCTGGGCGGCATTGCCTTTGGGATTGGGCTGGGACTTGCCTACTGGGTTGTCAGCGCCCTCTTCGAGGCGCTTGGCAACTTCCAGATGCTGCCTCCCCTGTTGGCGGGCTGGGGACCAGACCTGCTTTTCGCCTTTACAGGTGCTTACTGGCTCCTGCACATCCGCACCTAGCCCACGCAGTTTGCCTGCCAGAACTACGCGCTTACAGAAGCCGCTTCCGGCTGCCCCAGCTTTTCCCTGACAGCAGCCTGGGCAGCCGCCAGCCGCGCGATGGGCACGCGGTAGGGGGAGCAACTGACGTAGTCTAAACCCACCGAGTGGAAAAATTCGACCGAAGCCGGGTCGCCACCGTGCTCGCCGCAAATCCCCACCTTGAGATTGGGGCGTGCTGCGCGTCCCCGCTCGGTTCCCAGACGCACCAGCTCACCCACACCGCGGCGGTCGAGTACTTGGAAGGGGTCGTTCTTAAAAATAGCCAGTTCGCGGTAGCGCTCGATCAGCGCGGCGGTGTCATCACGCGAAAAGCCGTAGGTCGTCTGAGTGAGATCATTCGTGCCGAAGGAGAAGAACTCAGCCACGCGGCCGACCTCGTCGGCGGTGAGGGCTGCCCGCGGCAGTTCAATCATTGTCCCGACTAAATAGGGAACCTTGCGCCCTTTCCGGCTAAACACCTCGGCGGCCACACGGTCGATGATTTCCCGCTGCAATTCGAATTCACGCACATCCCCCACCAGCGGAATCATCACTTCCGGCAACACCGCGATGCCTTCGGCTGCCACCTCGCATGCAGCCTCGAAGATGGCCCGCGCTTGCATCTCGGATATTTCCGGGTGAGTAATTCCTAACCGGCAACCGCGATGGCCGAGCATAGGGTTTAGTTCGTGAAGCTGTTCGACCCGCTGAAGCAGCCGCTCTCGGCGCCGCAGTGATGATAAGTGCTTTCTTTTCAGTAGCTTAGAGCACTCCACCTCCACCCGTAGGTCCTCGCGCCGGGGCAGAAATTCATGCAGCGGCGGGTCGAGCAAACGAATTGTAACCGGCAGCCCAGCCATGGCTTTGAACAATCCCTTGAAATCTCTTCGCTGCATGGGCAACAGCTTCGAGAGCCCCTGACGGCGCTGTTTCTCGCTTTCCGCCAGAATCATCCTTTGCATGTGCCGTAGCCGGTCTTTGGCGAAGAACATATGCTCGGTGCGACACAAGCCAATCCCTTCCGCGCCCAGGCCACGCGCCAGGCGGGCGTCGCTGGGAAGATCGGCGTTCGTCCGGATACGCAACCGCCGCCTCGCGTCCGCCCAGGCCATGAAGCGCTCGAAGTATCGGTAAATTTGGCTCCCCTCGGGACGCAACTTCCCCTCGGCTACACGAATCAGTTCCGCTTCCACCGTGGGCAGAGAGACAAAGAGCACCTCACCCGTTGTGCCGTCAATGGAAACAGGCGCGCCGGCACGATAGCTCCGACCGTTCACGCTGACAGCACCACGCTTGAGATCAATGGCCAGCGCAGTGCAGCCGACCACACAGGGCTTGCCCATACCCCGGCTGACCACAGCGGCGTGCGAGGTCATCCCGCCGGTAGCGGTCAGGATTCCCTGGGCTGCGATCATGCCGTGCACATCTTCGGGCGAGGTTTCCGGGCGCACCAGGACGACGGGCTTGCCCTTGCGAGTTTCCGCCACAGCCTCGTCGGCCGTAAAGACAATTGAGCCGCTGGCCGCCCCGGGCCCCGCCCCGAGGCCCTTCGCGGCGGCCTTGTGCTTGGCGCGAGCCCCAGGTTCAAAGACCGGGTGCAGGAGCTGGTCCAACTGGTCAGGTTCGACGCGCAGCAGGGCCTCCTCGGGGGTGATCAAACCTTCGTCCACCATATCGACGGCGATGCGCAGGGCGGCCAGTCCCGTGCGCTTGCCGTTGCGGGTCTGGAGCATATACAGCTTGCCGTCCTGGATGGTGAACTCGAAGTCCTGCATATCGCGGTAGTGCTGCTCAAGCTGTTGGGCAATAGCGCGGAGCTGCGCATAGACCTGGGGAAGAATGTCTCCGAGCTCGGAGATTGCGATCGGGGTGCGGATACCGGCCACAACGTCCTCTCCCTGCGCATTCATCAGAAACTCACCATAAAACTCCTTCTCCCCGCTGGCCGGGTTACGCGTGAAGGCAACACCGGTGCCGGAGCGCTCCCCCAGGTTGCCAAAGACCATCACCTGGACGTTGACGGCAGTCCCGAGCTCTTCCGAAATGTTGTACATGGAGCGGTAGGTACGGGCGCGGGGGTTGTACCAGGAGTTGAAGACAGCGTCGCGCGCCATACGCAATTGCTCGTGGGGGTCTTGCGGGAAGGGCTTGCGGGTCGCGCGCGCAGTCAGGCCCTTATAGCGCCGTACGACGTCTTGAAGCGCCGCCGCGGTAAGTTCCGTGTCGAGATGGACCTTACGGGCCTTCTTGATCCCTTCAAAGATGGCGTCGAACTTCTCCTTGCTAATCCCCAGGACTACGTTCCCGAACATCTGGATAAAGCGGCGGTAGCAGTCCCAGGCAAAGCGCGGGTGAGTGCGGCCCGCAACGGCTTCGACTGTCTGGTCGTTCAAGCCCAGGTTCAGGATGGTGTCCATCATGCCGGGCATAGAGAACTTGGCGCCGGAACGAACGGAGACCAGCAAGGGATTGGCCGTGTCGCCCAGCTTCTGTTGAGTTAGGGTCTCCAGACGGGCCAGGGCGTCGCTGATTTCCTGCTCACTCTCTCCCGACAGCGTGCCACCTTCGACGAAGAACTGTCGGCATGCCGACGTCGCAACCGTGAAGCCGGGCGGCACGGGCAAGCCGGCATTGGTCATCTCGGCCAGACCGGCGCCTTTGCCGCCGAGCACATCCTTCATGCCAGCATGGCCATCAGCCTTGCCGCCCCCAAACGAGTACACAGTCTTGGGCATTGCTACCTTCCTTTGGCTCGCGGGCCAGCGTTGGCCGGCTGGCCCGGGACGATTTCAGCAAAGTCGGCGATGGTTGAGAACTCCTGGAGAACGTGGGCAAGCAGTACAAGCCGGTTTTGCCGCACGGCGGCATTATCCGTCATCACGAGCACATGGTCGAAGAAGCGGTCAACTTGGGGTCGCAGCGAGGCAATGAGCCGGAGCGCCTGCTCGTATTGCTGCCGGGCGCGAAGTGCAGCCACTTGTGGCCGCAAGCGGTCGAAGGCTTCAAACAGCTCCCGTTCGGCCCCAGGCTGGAGAAGGCCCAGCGCGACGTCGTGGTGCGTGCGCTCCTCGCGGGCGCCGGCTTGCTCGAGGATGTTGCGGATGCGTTTGAAGGCAACCGAGAGGGGCTCAAAATGGGCGCTGGGTCGAACCTGATGAACTGCCTTGAGGCGTTCGTGGAGGTCGACGAGGTCGGAGGCGCCGGCCGCGAAGACGGCGTTGATTTCATCGTAGGCGAATTCCCCGAGGACGTAGCGCACCCGTTCGAGCAGAAACTCCCAGACGGTTGAGACTACTTCCGAGGTTGCCTTCTTAAAGGCGATGTTTTGGGCTGCCAGCGTAGCCGCAGCCTGGCTGAGGAATTCCCGCAGGTCGAGGCGTAGGCGGTGATCGAGGATAATCTTCACAGCGCCTACTGCGGCACGTCTGAGGCCGAAGGGGTCCCTTGAGCCCGAGGGAATCAGACCCACTGCAAAGCAGCCGACCACGGTATCCATCCTATCCGCCAAGGCCAGCAAGGCACCTTCCGGCGTGGCCGGCGAGGTATCGTTCGCCGTGCGTGGCCGGTAGTGCTCATAGATGGCCTGCCAGACCTTTTCCTCCTCTCCTTGTTCGAAGGCATAGAGACCTCCCACAATGCCCTGCAACTCCGGGAATTCGCCCACGAGCTGGGTCGTCAGGTCGGTTTTACAGAGAGAGACTGCGCGCTCCAGTGCATTACTGTCGGCACGCCGACCCGCGCGCGGCACATTCGCCACCAACCAGCTTGCCAACCGCGTCAGCCTTTCGGTTTTGTTGCCATAGCTTCCCAGCCCTTCAGCGAAGGTGACCCCAGCCAGTGCCGCCAGCCGCGACTCCAGCTTCACGCGCCGGTCAGCGTTCCAGAAGAACTCCGCATCGCGGAAGCGGGCTTCGAGCACACGTTCGTGACCGCGACGGATGAGCCCAGAGCGATCGGCCTCCCGGTCAATGACCGCAAGAAAGTACGGGGCGAGTTTGCCGCGCGCATCGCGCAGATAGAAGTATTTCTGGTGGTGCACCATGACCGTTATCAAGACCTCTTGGGGCAAGCTGTGCGCAAAGCTGGGGCTGAATTCCCCCAGAACAACGCTTGGGTATTCTGTGGAGTTCACCGCATATTCGAGCAAGTCGTCCAAGCCCGGCACTCCGCCAAAGAAACCCTGGGCCTCCATAGAAGGAAGCCGCAGGCGCCTGCCCGCGATCAGCTTTTGTTGCTCACGCCGAATCTTCCGACCCCGCTCGCTGGGTCTGACGAGGACGCCCGCCTTGCGCAGCTTTTGCTCGTAGTCCCGGAAGTTACGCACCGTCAAGCGCTTGCCGCTGAGCACGCGGTGGCCCCAGCTAACGCGTCCCGAGCGCACGCCTGCGAGTTCAAATTCGACCACCTGGCCAGCGTAGAGGGCCACGAGCCATCGGATGGGCCGGATGAAGCGCAGGCTGCTGCGAGAGGTCCAGTACATTGAGCGGGGAAAGTGGATAGCGGGGATGATGCGCGGCAGGGCTTCGCCCAGTACCTGGCGGGTCGCGCGGCCCCGGGTGCGTTTTACCGCGGCGACATAGTCCCCTTTGGGGGTCTTGACCACCGTAAGGCTTTCCACCCGGACTCCCTGCTTGGCGGCAAAACCGCGAGCCGCCTGGGTAGGCTTGCCGGCGGCGTCAAAGGCGACCGCCCGCGGCGGACCCACAATCTCGCTCACCCGGTCTGGCTCAGCCGGTAGCAACTGGGGGCAGTAGGCCACGAGGCGTCGCGGGGTGGCGAAGGTTTCGACTGCGTTCTCTTTGAGCACTCCAGTAGCTTTGAGTTCCGCCTTCAGGAGCTCACCGAGGCTCTGGCACGCCCCGGGGATCATCCAGGCAGGGATCTCCTCCGAGCCAATTTCGAGCAGGAACTCGCGCTTCATCGGTTTACCACCGGGGCCTGTTTTTGCTCCAGGTAGAGCGCGGCGGCGCGGCAGGCAAGGGAGCGGACGCGGGCGACGAGGGCGGCTCGCTCAGTGGTCGAAATCGCCCCGCGGGAATCGAGCAGGTTGAACAGATGCGAACACTTGAGGCAGAGGTCGTAAGCCACCAGGACAGGGGCCCGCGCTTTGTCACGATCGCTTCCCTGTTGCGGGAAGGCATCAAGCAGGCGCTGGGCTTCGCGCTCGTGTAACTCGAACAGCCGGCGGCAGGTCTCGACATCGGCCCAGTCGAAACTGTAGGCCGAGAACTGGCGTTCTTCATCCAGGCGCAGGTCGCCATAAGTCCGGCCCTCAGTCCAGTCCAGGTCGAAGACGTTTCCCCGCCCCTGCAAGAAGGCGGCAATGCGCTCAAGACCGTAGGTGAGCTCGGCCGCTACCGGGTCAAGGTCAAAGCCGCCACACTGCTGGAAGTAGGTGAACTGGGTGATTTCGAGCCCGTCGAGGACAACCTGCCAGCCGATGCCCCAGGCGCCCAGAGTGGGGGCCTCCCAGTTGTCCTCTTCAAAGCGAAGGTCGTGCTCGCGGAGGTTGATGCCGAGGGCTTCAAGACTGCGCAGGTAGAGGTCCTGGACAGCTTCCGGGGCAGGCTTAAGGATGACCTGGAACTGGATGTGTTTATAAAGGCGATTGGGGTTCTCCCCGTAACGGCCATCGGCCGGCCGCCGGCTAGGCTGGACGTAGGCCACACGGTAAGGCTCGGGGCCCAGGACGCGGAAAAAGGTCTCCGGGTGCATGGTGCCGGCGCCGACCTCGATGTCGTAGGGCTGCTGGATGATGCAGCCCTGTTGGGCCCAGAAGCGTTGCAGGCTGAAGATAACTTCCTGAAACCTCAGCGGCCGCCTGACTCGCCTGCGCGCCCGGCGCGGACGCCTATGCGAGGCCATCGAGCAACTCCCGTGTCATCAGTTTGGCTTCCGTATGGTGTTCTATCACGTCCAGCAGATAATTGCGCAACTCAGAAGTGCGAGCGCGATCCGAGGGCCCGGCCTGCAGGCGCGTGAGCGGCTGGCTCAGCAGGTCCGCGGCGAGCTTGCGACTCGCAGCCACCAGCGCACGCATACCGGGCCGCCGGCAGCGTTGGCACAGCGCGCCCGCGGTGTCGAGGCCGAGGTAGCAGGGCTCCTCGCCAAACTCACGCTGACAGCGATTGCAGCGTTCCAGCGCCGGCAGCAGCCCTGCCAAGCGCACCATCCAGAGCTCGAAATAGCCCAGCGCCAGCCACATGTTGGCCTCGGCCTTGATGGTGCGCAGCACCAGCAGCAGCAGGCGGAAGCTACGCTCGGACGGTTCGCGTTCTGGCAGCAGGCGCTCGGCGAGTTCGGCCAGATGATTCAGGGCGACGGTGCGTGCGTAGTCTGTCGGTGCCTGCCAGAAGCCTTCGATGAGCTCGCACTGGGAAAGCCGTACCAGGTCGCGCTGGGCACGGTCATAGAACCAGAGGCGCACGTGGCTGAGCGGTTCGAGTCCGGCGCCGAAACGGCTGCGCAGCCGGCGGGCGCCGCGGGCGACACCCCGCACACGGCCAAGGCCACGGGCGAGGAAGCTGACGAGCTTGTCGGCTTCACCCAGTGGCGCGCTCCGCAGGATGATAGCTTCCGAATCGACGAAGGCCATGCAGCCGGTAGGTCGGCGTGCCGCCATGGGTGCCGGGGGGGCGCGCCGCGGTATCGAAGGGCGAGGGTACCACAACTGGTGGCGAAAAGGAACCAGCTCCACTATTTAGAATTATTCTAAAGTATCTGGCGCTTCCGGTGGCACCATAAATTCAGTAGAGTGGAGGCGGCACAGGGAGAAGGGTTGTGTTCGACGTAGTCGGCGTGGGGCTGAACGCCACCGATGTGGCCATCGAGGTGCCGCACTATCCAGAATTCAACTCCAAGGTTGAGTTTCGCCACGCCGGCTGGCAGGCGGGCGGCCAGGTCGCCACAGCGCTCGCAGTGTGTCAGCGGTTGGGGCTGAAGACCCGCTACATTGGGCGCGTCGGGGACGACGCTTGCGGTCGTTTTCAACTGGAAAGTTTGCGCCGCGAGGGCTTCGACCTCCGGGAGGTGCGGGTGGTCGCCGACTGTCCCAACCAAGTGGCCTACATCATCATTGACGCGGCGACGGGCGAGCGGACAATCCTGTGGCGGCGCGACCCAGGGTTGTGCATACGGCCGGAGGAGATCACGGCCGAGATGGTCACCTGCGGGCGGCTGCTGCACGTAGACGGGCACGACACAGCGGCGGTGGCGCGCGCGGCGCATTTCGCACGCCAGGCTGGGATTCCGGTTACGGCCGACGTGGATAACATCTACCCGGGACTGGAAGCGCTGCTGGCCAACGTTGACTACTTGATCAGCTCGGCCCAGTTCCCCACCGCCTGGACGGGCGCAGGGGACTTGTTTCGGGCGCTTGAACGGCTGCGGGCAACCTACCGGATGAAGCTGGTGGCGGCGACGCTGGGGCGAGACGGGGTGCTGGCTCTGGGCGAGGCCGGCTTTCTCTACCAGCCCGGCTACGCGGTGGCGTGTCGCGACACGACCGGCGCCGGCGACGTCTTCCACGGGGCGTTCATGTACGGCCGGCTGGCGGGCTGGCCTGTCTCTCATATCCTGGACTTCAGTTGTGCCATGGCGGGCCTGAACTGCACCGCGCTGGGGGCGCGCAGCGGCATCGCTACCCTGGCTGAGGCTGAGCGGTTGATGGCCACGGGAGCGCGCCACCCGGCACGCTGGCGCGAGCTTCCCGCCGCGTCGAAGGCGGGGCAATGATCCCGCTGTACGACAAAAACCCGACATATTCAAAGCCCGTCGTCACCATTGCGCTGGTGGTGGTGAACGCCCTGGCGTTCTTCTACGAGCTCTCGCTGGGGGAGATGGGCCGGCGCGGATTGTTCTTCACGTTGGGGATGGTGCCGGCGCGTGTGTTGCTCTTCCCTGCCTCGCCGGAGATCGGCGCCGGCGAAGCCTTCCTGCCGCTGCTGTCGAGCATGTTCCTGCACGGCGGTTGGCTGCATATCATTGGCAATATGTGGTTCCTGTGGATTTTCGGAGACAACATCGAAGACCGCATGGGCCACCTGCGCTACCTGGTGTTCTACCTGCTGATGGGCGTGGTGGCGGGGCTGGCGCACACGGTGGTGAACCTCCACTCCACGGTGCCGGCGATTGGGGCAAGCGGGGCGGTTTCCGGGGTGATGGGAGCCTACCTGCTGCTCTTCCCGCGCTCGCGCGTGGTGACGTTGGTTACGCTGGGTTTCTTCTGGTTCCGCACCGAGCTGCCGGCCTATGTAATGATCCTGTACTGGTTTGCCATCCAGCTTCTGAGCGGAACCGTGTCGCTGGCCGCCGCCGGCGAAGGCGGCGTGGCGTGGTGGGCTCACATCGGTGGCTTTGTAGCTGGGGTAGCGCTGGTGAAAGTTTTTCAGCAGCGGCAGCGCCGGCGCGTGACCTACTACGAGCCACGATAAGGGGGCGTGGTAGCAAGGAGTCAAGGGCCGCCTAGCCCGAAGCGGACAAGCGGGAGGCGGAGAATTTGGCACTGATGTAGTTGGCGAGCCAGTCGCCCACCTGGCGGGTTCCCAGGCTGCCGCCCAGGTCCACCGTGGTCTGGTTCTGCTGGATGGCAGCGCGCACGGCCTGCTCCACCCAGCCAGCTTCCGCGGTCAATCCCAGGTGTTCGAGGAGCATGGCGGCGGTGAGGACCGCGCCCAGGGGATTGGCACGGTTCTGGCCGGCGTACTTGGGGGCTGAGCCGTGCACAGGCTCGAACATTGCCATAGCTTCCGGATTGATGTTGCCCGAAGCGGCCAGCCCCAGGCCACCCGCCAGCGCCGCGCCCAAGTCGCTGATGATGTCGCCAAACATATTCGAGGTGACGATGACCTCGAACTGGGCCGGGTTTTTGACCATCTGGAAGGTCAGGTTGTCGATGTAGAGGTGGCGGGAGTCGATGTCGGGGTAGCGCGCGCGCAGTTCGTGGAAGACACGCTGCCAGAGCTCGTGGCCGTAGATGAGGACGTTGGACTTGTCGCTCATCAAGAGCTTCTTGCGGCCGTGGCGGCGGGCGTACTCAAACGCAAAGCGGATGATGCGCTCAACCCCCTTGCGGGTGTTGACGTCTTCCTGGATGGCCACCTCGTCCGGCGTGCCCTTCTTGAAGTTGCCGCCCAGACCCGCGTAGAGGCCCTCGGTGTTCTCGCGGATGATGACAAAGTCGATCTCGGCTTCCGTGCGCTCCTTCAGCGGGGTGAGGCGCGGGTCAAGCAACTTGACCGGGCGCACGTTGGCGTAGAGGTCGAGGCCGAAGCGCAGGCCGAAGAGGATGTCGGCAGCATGCTTCATGTCGGGGACGCGCGGGTCGCCCAGCGCGCCCAACAGGATGGCGTCGAAGTCGCGGCGGAGTTCGTCGAGGGCGCCTGCGGGCAGCGCGACACCTTCGCGCAAGTAGCGCTCAGCGCCCCAGTCAAACTCCACCAACTCCAAGCGATGGCCGGCAACCTGCGCCACCGCCGCAACCACCTTGGTGGCCTCGCGGGTAACTTCGATGCCAATGCCGTCACCCGGAATGACCGCGAGGCGTTTCTGGACTGGCTGGCTCAACGTGGTTTTCTCGTTACCTGGAACAGGCGAGCGTGCGAACCTAGCACACGCCCCTGCAGGTGTCAATCAGCCGCCCCCAAAGGACATTACCTAAAAACCTCACTATACGATAAGAGTCGCTACGCTTGTCGCGCCCCCTGTAGCGGCCTGAACGCACAGCCCGCTACGTTTTTTTGGCGGGTACGGGCTTTAGCCCGTACGCTAGGTGCAGAAACTCGCATTGGGTGGGTAGCGGCCCTGGCGGCGGGCGGGCCGCTGCATTTAGCCGGGAAGCGCTCGGCCCCAAAGAGAAACGTTCAGCGAGGTAGACGCGAACGAGGACACCGGCGCCAATGCAGCCGGGAGTTCGGTCAGGTTTCAGTTGGCGGGGGCTGGGTGGAGGTGGTCATCCAGCCATTTCATGATGTGGAGCAGGCGGGCGATGCGGTGTGAGGGCCGGCCGATGATGCGCAGGGAATGCGACTCGCCGGGCATCTGCACGAGCTTGGCGTCCACCTGGCGCACTTTGAGCGCCGTGTAGTATTGGGCGCCCTGATCAATGGGGCAGCGGTAGTCTTCCTCGCTGTGGAAGACGAGCGTGGCTGTGGTGACGTTGCCGACGTAGCTGATGGGGGAGCGCCGCATGTAGTCCTCCTGATCCTCCCAGGGGGGCTTGCGGAACCAGCGGCGGGTAGCGGAATAGCCGATGTCACTCGTCCCGGCCCAACTGTACCAGTTGATGACGGGCCGCTGGACGACGGCGGCGGCGAAGCGCTGCGTCTGGCCGATGGTCCAACTCGAGAGCACACCGCCACCGCTGCCGCCGATGACGCCCAAGCGGGTCGCGTCCACATAGCCGCGCTTGAGCAGTTCATCGACGCCGACCATCAGGTCGCGGTAGTCCTCGCCGGGATAGGCATACTGGATGATGTTGCCGAACTCCTGGCCGTAGCCGGAGCTGCCGCGGGGGTTGGGGAACAGGACCAGATAGCCCTGGCTGGCCTGCAGGGCGTACTCGTGGGCGAAGGCCTCGCCGTACATGGCGTGGGGGCCGCCGTGAATCTGGAGCAGGAGAGGATACTTCTTGCTGGGGTCGAAATCAGCCGGCTTCCAGAGCCAGGCCTGCATCTTGCGGCCGTCGAAGGAATCGTACCAGAACATCTCGCGCGTGTAGAGTTTGCGTTCGCGCAGGAGATGGGCGTTGAGCGCGGTGAGCCAGCGCGGCTGGCGGTTTTCGAGGGTGAAGCTACAGAGGTCGTAGGGGCGCGTGATGGTGGAGAGGATTCCCGCGACGCTGCCGTTCGGGGCAAGGCTAAAAGAACGTAGGTCGTGCGCGCCGCGGGTGATGGGCCGGAGGGAGCCTTCCAGGGAAGCGAAGTACAGATTGGAGCTGCCATGATGTCCGGAGAGGAAATAGATACCACTGCTGTCGGGCGCCCACTGCATCGTCTGTCTGCCACCAAAGGGTGCGTAGGCATCCGAGTAGACGCCGCCACCAACGCTCTGGTCCCAGTCGGCGGTGAGCATCCTGAGGTTAGAGCCGTCGGCGTTCATGACATAGAGCTGAGGGAGGCTGTAGCTGTTCCAGTGCTCATCGTAGCCGCTGAAGGCGATGAAGCGCCCGTCGGGGGAAACCCGGGGGTTGCGGTCAGGGCCGCGATGGTCGGTGAGTTGCTGAATGCGACCCGTACGGACGGAGACGCTGAAAATCTCCGGGTCGTTGATGTCCCAATCCGGATTCGGGGTGCGCACGGCCGAAAAGATGAGCGCGGTGCCGTCGGCCGACCAGCGCGGGGCTCCGTGGTCGTAATCGCCGCTGGTGAGCTGACGGGCTTCGTGCGCCCGAGGCGCACCCTGCGGGCCGCCCTTGGCCGGGATGACGAAGATATGGGTGAAGCCATTGGGGAGATAGCCCCGGGCGTCGTGGCGATAATGAAGCCGCGTGGTGACTTTGGGGGGAGCCGCCCACTCGGCGCCCTCGGGCTTGGCTGGCATGGCAACGTCGTTATCTGGGTTGTCTTTAGGCACAAACGAGGTGAAGGCAATCGAGCCGCCGTCGGGCGACCAGGCGGGATTGCCGGCACCTTTTTCCTGGTGCGTAAGCTGGCGGGCTTCGCCGCCCTGTTCAAGGTCAAGGATGAAAATCTGGGGCTTACCGCGGCGGGTGGAGAGGAAGGCGAGCCGCTGGCCCTCGGGGGACCAGCGGGGCGCGAAGTCGCGGGCGTGGCCGCCGGTGAGCTGACGATGACCGCTGCCATCGGGCCGAATGAACCAGATGGCAGAGCGGTAGTTGTCCTTGCGCTTGTCAGCCGTAATCCGGACGTACGCGATGAGGGAACCGTCCGGGTGGATCTGCGGGTCGGCCACCCAGGTCCAAGCGAAAAGCATATCGGCGGTCAGCGGCTTGCCCGGCTGGGCCTGCGAAACCAGCGGAAGCAGGAGTGCGAGCAGGGCCGCGATAAGGGTCAGCTTTCTTGGCAACATGGCTTAACTCCCCCAAGGAATGCAAGCTCGCGGGCACGGTAGCAAACATCTCCGGGGGGTGTCAATCAGCCGGGGCAAAGTCAGCGAGCGAAAAGGCATGGGAAACGTTCAGCCGCCGGCCAGAGTGTCATATAGGCGCAACTGGGAGGAGCGTGGTGGGTTAGAATGGGACAGGAAGGGAGGTGGGCGATGAAGTGCTGGTGGCGAGCAGGACTGCTGGCGTTGGTGGTTGTGGGGGCAGCGCCCGTGTGGGCCCAACGCTTTCAGCCGCTGGAGGAGCCGCGCTTTGTGCCGGCGGCCGAGGCTGACTTCCTGGACGACGCCGACCGCGTGCTGGGGGTGAGCGGCGCGGGCGTCGCCAAGGCCTATCCGGTCCCGATGCTCATGTGGCACCACATCGTGCACGACCGCTTGGGCGAGCTGCCCATCCTGCCCACCTGGTGAGGGCTGTGCAACACGGCCCTCGTGTTTAGGGCCGAGGTGGACGGGCAAGCGCTGCGTTTCGATTTGGCCGGGCTAATCGGGATGAACTTCGTGATGAAAGACCGGCAGACCGGCTCGCGCTGGCAGCAGGCCACCGGCGAAGCCTTTGAAGGGCCGCTGCAGGGCCAGCGGCTGGAGCTGTATCCGTTTCTGTTGACCACCTGGAAGGAGTGGCGGGCGCGGCATCCGGAGACACTGGCGCTGGTACCGGAACCACACCTGAGTGCACAGTACCAGCGGGCCGCGCGGATGAGAAAGCGGATGCGCATCGGCGGCAGGCCGCCCGGCAGGCGGCCCTTGCGGGGCCTGCTGCGGGAAGACGACCGGTTGCCGGCGCGCGAGCAAGTGATGGGGCTGGAGGTCGGTGGCGGGCAGAAAGCCTACCCGCTGGCGCGGCTGAAGCAGCAGCCGGTGGTCAACGACCAGGTGGGGACGGAGCCGGTACTGGTGGTGTACGCGGCCGGCACTGAAACCACCACAGCGTTCTCGCGGCGGCTGGGCGGGCGCGTGCTGAGCTTCCGGGCGCTGGAGGCGAGCCCCGTGCAGTTGACCGACGCCGAAACCGGTTCGGTGTGGAACAGCTACGGGGAGTGCGTGCGCGGGGAGCTGAAGGGGCAGAAGCTCGCGCCCTTGATTCCGCTGCCCTCGTTCTGGTTTTCCTGGGCAGAGTTTTTCCCGCAGACCGAAGTCTACACCGGCACCACCGATTAACACTTTGTAGAGTCGGCTAGAGCAAGCCACAAATAGAGCGGCAGGAAATTCTTTCCGGTGTCTTGCGGCAAGGCACCCTTCGGCTTCGCTCAGGGCGAGCAAGACCTTGCCCTGCCCCGTCCCCCCAATAGGGGCCTAGGGCTCGATGCAGAGCCGAAACGGGGTACCAGGCAGCAAGCTTTGAGCCTGCCGCGTCAAACTTGGGCGGGGGCTTAGCCACGCTACCGTTCAAGCCCGCTGTCGGCGGGGCGTTGGGTGAGGTAGAGGCCACCGAGGATGGCGGCGGCGCCAGCAAGGAGTTGGGGGCTGAGGGCTTCGGAGAGGATGAGGACGCCGAGCAGGGTGGCCAACGGGGGCTGGAGATAGGCAAAGGCAGCGACGCGGGAAGCCAGGAGGCGGGAGAGGGCATAGTAGTAGAGCAGGTAGGCAAGGACGGAACCCAGGGCCGCCATATAGGCCAGGCTGAGCCAGGCCTGCCAGCTCACCCCAGACCAGGGAACGTCTGTCAGTTGCCAGCCGGCCAGGGGCAGGACGAGGACGGCACCTATCAGGTAGGCAAAGGTGTTCATGGTCAGGGTATCGTAGGTGCGGGCGACCTTTTTGCCGACGACGGTGTAGAGGGAAAAGGAGATGGCGGCGGCCAGGGTGAGGATGTCACCCAGGAAGGTAGGGCTGGCGGAGCCGAAGCCGTGCTCGCTGGTCAGCACGACCACGCCGAAGAAAGCCAGGCCCATGCCGAGGAGTTTGCGCGCAGTCAGGGCTTCGAGTCGCTGCCAGCGAGCCAGGAGCAGGATGAAGATGGGGCTGAGGGAGATGATGAGAGAGGAGTGGGCCACCGTGGTGTAGTTGAGGCCGACGGTGAAGCCGGTCTGGTTCAGGGCGACGCTGTAGAGGCCGAGTTCGGCGAATTTTGTCAGGTCGGCGCGGGTGAGGCGTCGGCGGTTGGGCCGGGTGAAGTAGATGGCCGCCAGGAGCGCGGCCGAAAGCCAGATGCGGAGAACGACCAGCGCAAACGGGGGGAATTCGCGCAGGGCGAACTTGCCGGCAATGAAGTTGCCCGACCAGCACAGCACTGCCACCAGGAGCAGGAGGTAAGGCGTCAGCATGGTCTCGCGGGCGGGCCCTGGGGCGGTGCGGCTCGGCGGGCCAGGGAACTATGCGCGCTGAGGTGCCCTGGAGCCTTGGGGCGCGTTTCTGTAGGCCGCTGTGTCGTCTTCCGCCGCCAATCTGCCGTCTTCTGCCGCCGTGCTTACACGGTTTGTGTTCGCCAAGAACTAGCTGGAAGCGCGGAGGAGTTGTTTGCGTACCGTCAGCTTCTCGATCCGGTCGGTGCGGGGGCGGTAGCCCAGCCCGGGGCTGGTGGGGACGCGGATCGTTCCCTGCGGCGTGACCTCAACCTCGGGTTCAATGATGTCTTCGTCCCAATAGCGGCGGCTGGCCGAGACGTCGCCCGGGAGAGAAAAGTTGGGGAGCGTGGAGAGCGCGACGTTGTGGGCGCGGCCGATGCCCGCCTCCAGCATGCCACCACACCAGACCGGAATGCCTGCGGCCTGGCAAAGGTCGTGCACCTTGCGCGCTTCGCTGTGGCCGCCGACGCGGCCCAGCTTGATGTTGATCACGCGACACGCCCGCAGCGCCAGTGCCGCCGCGGCCAGCCGTGCGCTGGAGATGGACTCATCGAGGCAGATGGGCGTTTGCAAGCGTGCTTGCAGTTGCGCGTGCTCATAGAGGTCGTCCCAGACGAGCGGCTGCTCGATCATCATCAGGTAGAAGGCGTCGAGTTGTTTGAGTGTTGCCATGTCTTCCAGGCGATAGGCGGAATTGGCATCCACCATCAGCCGAACCTGCGGAAAGCGACGCCGCACCGCCGCCACTACCTGTGCGTCGCAGCCGGGCTTGATTTTGATTTTGATTCTTTGGTAGCCGGCGGCGAGCTCGGCTGCGATCTTCTCCAGCAACACCTCGATTGCTTTCTGAATCCCCAGCGACACCCCGCAGGGAATTTCATTATTGCGTCCCCCGAGCAACTGAGCCAATGGCACGCGCTTTTGCTGCGCTTCGATGTCCCACAACGCGTTCTCCACGCCGGCCTTCGCCATCGGGTGGCCGCGGACAGGTGCCAGCACTGCAGGCACCTCACTCGCTGCCGCCAGCCTGCGGCCGAGTAGCAGCGGAGCGAGAAACTGCGAAATCACATGCCAGGCGGTTTCGGTGGTCTCCGCGCTGAAGTAGGGCCCCTCACCCGCCGTGACCTCACCCCAGCCCGACACACCGTCGGCCACAACCTCGACCAGCACGATGCGCCGCTCCTCGGTGACGCCGAAGCTGGTCTCAAACGCTTCCTTCAGCCGCAGCCGCACTTCGCGCAAACAGATCGCTTCAACCTTCATACGGCGCCACCAGGTAAATCCCATCTTTGCTCGCCGCGTCCATCTCAAACCCCACCGCAGCGTAGCCTTTCGCCAGCCAGTGCTGGAACTGTTCGCGCACTTCCTGCTGCGCGCGCTCCGCCATAACGGGATGCGAGCGCCGCCAGGCGGCAATCTGGGCGGGAACGCGAATCCGCTCAACAGAAGACGCTCTCGCCACCGCACGCCCGGCCACCCGCGCCTCCACTCGCGCCGAGTCCAACCACCACTCAGCCAGCAGCCGGTCGGTAGGAAGCCCCGCGTGCAGCGGACTCGTGGTTCGCCCGTAAACGTCCAGCAGATAGGTGCGCACGATGATGCCGAGTTTCTCCAGGTTGAAATAAGCGTTGCGAATTTCCAGCGGGTCGAACGTCCACTCCACCAGCCGGATGCCGCGCGCCAGCCCATCCGCCCGCTGCGCCAGCTTCAGCCGACGACCGATGCCGGCATTCTGATACGCCGGCAACACCGCCGCCATGTGCGAGTGCAGAAACGTCTGCTTCCCACGCACCCCCGCAAAGGCCAGCACAAACCCAATCATCTCCGCGCCGTCATAGGCGCCGATGATTTGCCCCCCGGTGTGCGCCGCCACCACGAACAGCGCCGACGGCGCCACGTCCACGTCCGCAAAGCCCCACACCAGCCGCTGCAACTCCACACAGCGCTCGAACTCCTCCAGCCGCCGGCAGGCGCGAATCTCGACTCGTGCGGCTAGTGCCTGCCCCGCTTGTCCCGCGTTTTTCCGCGAGGCGTTTTTCCGCGAGGCTGAGCTTCCCGCTGTTTGCTTGCCTCCCACAGCGCGTCCATCTCCTCCAGGCTGGTTTCCTCCCACGCTTTGCCGCGCCGCTGCAACTCCTGCTCAATCTGCCGGAAGCGCGCCACAAACTTCTGGTTCGTCTGCCGCAGCGCAATTTCAGGATCAATCTTCAGGTGGCGCGCAAGGTTGACCACCACGAACAGCAGGTCGCCCACTTCCCCTTCCAGCCCCGCCGCCCCGCCGTTGGCGGGACTTTGCCCCGCTGCAAGCGGGGTTGGCGGGGCCAGCCGCGCCCGCTCGCTTCCGGCGGCCTGCCCCGTATCTCCCGAGGCTTCGGGAGGGTGCGGGGCAAGTTCTGCGCGCAACTCACCCAACTCCTCGCTCAGCTTCCCCAGCAGCCCCTCCAGCGTCGGCCAATCAAAGCCCACCTGCGCTGCCCGCCGGGTCAACTGATAGGCTTCCAGCAGCGCTGGCAGAGTCCGCGGCACGCCTGCCAGCAACCCACCAGTCTTTGTTTGGAAGAGGGCGGAGTTTACCCCGACCTCAGTCGGGGCACCCGCAGGCCCGGCCTCAGTTTGGAAGTGGTGCTCGGCACCCGCGTTTTTCTCTTCCCTGTCGCGTTCCTCTGCCTTCAGCGCTTCCCAGTTCTTCACCACCTGCTCGGCGGTGTCCGCCCGCACGGGGCCGAACACGTGCGGGTGGCGCCGCACCAGCTTCTCGTGCAACCCGCTCAGGACGTCGTCAATCGTAAACCGCTGCTCCTCGCGGGCAATCTGCGAGAGGAACAACACCTGCAACAGCAGGTCGCCCAGCTCGGCCTGCAACGCTTGCGCGTCGTTGCGCTCGATGGCATCCAGCACCTCGTAGGTTTCTTCCAGCAGATAAGTCCGCAAGCTGCGCGCTGTTTGCTGCCGGTCCCAGGGACACCCGTCCGGCGCTCGCAGCCGCGCCATCAACGCCACCAAATCTTCAAACCGCCGGGAAGCCATCCGCCTCCCTCCCCCCAGTTGCAGGGGACTAGCGCCTTGGGTAGGGCAGGCCATACGGCTCGTATGAGGGCTTGCCCCCTGCCGTGGTCGGCAAGGCACCCGTACGGGCCCTACCTGTTCTCAGCAATATGTTTCTCGCCTAGCGCGATCACACCCGACACTACGCTGCGCGCACGAGAATTAGAGACTCTACGTGAACTCCCCCGCCCTGACAAGCCCTCGCTGCCTTGCTGCTGCCGCTGGCCGATGCTACACTCGCCTCTTCCCGAAGGTTCGGGACAGAACTCAGTTCGCAAGGAGCATGCATGCCTGAAGCCAAGAAGCCTGAGGAGCCTGGGGACGAGGAAGTCAGAGTCGTTGACCGCCGGCGCTTCACCTCCCAGGGGGAGCGGCGGTCCGAGGTGGCTGCCGAGCCGGGCGTAGAACAAGGCACCGCAGGGCGGGCTGTCGCGCCGGAGGCAGGCGGTGTCGCGGAAAAGCCGCATGAGAGCCGCGCCGCGCAGCAGGCCAGCCAGCAGGCTGAAAAGAGCTACGAGAGCCGCCGGCCGCGCCACGAACCCAAGATGGATTTCCGCACACTGATGCTCTCGCTTTCCACCACTGCCATGTACCAACTGGGCCTGGTGGGCGATCCCAACGCGCCCCCGCCCCCGCCTGATTTCGACGCTGCCCGCCAGAGCATTGATATGCTTGCTGTACTCGAAGAGAAAACCCGCAATAACCTCAGCTCCGACGAGAAACGACTCCTACAGCAGGTTCTCTACGAACTGCGCGTGGCCTACGTGAGCCTGGGACGCAAATAGCCTGATGGCAACACTCCGGCTGACTTTCCTCGGCAGCGGTACCTCGATGGGGGTGCCGACGCTCGGCTGCCCGTGCCGCGTCTGCCACTCCGACGACCCTTGCGACCGCCGCACCCGTCCCTCCGTGCTCCTTCAGTACAATGGCCGCGCCATCGTCATCGACACCTCTCCCGACTTCCGCTTCCAGGCGCTGCGCGCGGGCCTCGAGCGCGTGGACGCTGTCCTCTACACTCACTCCCACGCCGACCACATCCTCGGCCTCGACGACCTCCGCCCCTTTTGCCTGCACCAGCGCCAGCCCATCCCCCTCTATGCCAACCGCGAAACTCTCACCGCCCTCCGCCGCACCTTTTTTTACGTCTTTGACGACCCGACGCCTGACAGCACCATCCCGGAGGTGGAACTCAAAGAGATTACCGGACCCCTGGAACTCTTCGGCCAGACCTTCCAGCCCGTCCCGGCCCTCCACGGCACGATGGAAGTTTTGGGCTTTCGCTTCGGCCCCGCCGCCTATGTGACCGACTTCAGCCAGATCGAGGCGTCCTCGCGCGCGCGGCTGGCCGGGCTCGACCTGCTCGTCTTGGACGCCCTGCGCGAAAAGCCCCACCCCATGCATTCGAGCCTCTCCGAGTCGCTGGCCTTGGTGCGTGAGCTCCAGCCGTGCCGCGCCTACTTCACCCACATCTGCCACGACCTGCCCCATGCCGCCACCAACGCCCGCCTCCCGGCCGGCGTGGAGCTCGCCTATGACACCCTGGCGGTGGAACTGGAAGTATGAGCCGCGCCATGCAAGTCTACCGCTCCTTGGAGGAACTCCCCTCGGCTCGCTTGGCGCGGGTGGTCACCGTGGGTAACTTTGATGGTGTGCACCGCGGCCATCAGGATTTGGTCAGCCAAGTGGTTGCCCGTGCCAGACGACTGCGCGGCGAGCCCTGGGCGCTCACCCTCGACCCACATCCCAGCAAACTGCTGGCCCCCGACGTGGCGCCCCCCCTGCTTACTACCCTCGAGCAGCGGCTCGAACTCCTGGCCGACCTGGGCCTCGATGCCACGCTCGTGCTGCCCTTCACCCGTGAGTTCGCCGCCCTCAGCCCGCGCCAGTTTGCCGGTGACATCCTGCACAGCCGGTTGGCCGCCCGGGCTGTTTACGTCGGGCCCAATTTCCGCTTTGGCCACCGCCACGCGGGTGACGTCGCCGTGCTGGCCGAGCTGGCCCGCGAGTTTGGCTTTGAATTGCACGTTGTGCCGCCCGTCGTCTTGCGCAGGCGGATTGTTTCAAGCACGGTGATTCGCCACCTCATTGCCGAGGGGCAAGTCGAGCGCGCCGCGCGCCTGCTTGGACGCCCCTTTGCCCTCACCGGCACCATCCAGCCCGGCGCGGGCCGCGGACAGCAAATCGGTGTGCCGACGCTCAATCTCGCACCCGAGCAAGAATGCCTGCCAGCCCGGGGCGTCTACATCACTGAGACTCTCCTCGGCGCGCGCACCTATCCCTCGGCCACCAACCTCGGCATCCGCCCGACCTTCGACTCCGTCCAGCGGGACCAGGTGGTCGAAAGCCATCTCCTCGGCTTCAACAAGACGCTGTCCGCGGGCCGGCTCGTCACGCGCTTTTACCGTCGCCTGCGACCGGAGACGAAATTCCCTTCCCCGCAAGCCCTGCGCGCGCAAATCGAGCGCGACTTGGCGCGCACCAGGCAGTTCTTTGCCCGCCTCGGCGTTGCCCGTACCCGCAGCCGCGTCCGGGCACACAGCTAAGCGTGCTCGGCCAGCCTGCCCGTCGCTGCCTGCCGCAGGCAGGCGCAGGCGGGCTGCAGCGAGATTTTTAGAAGCGAATGCGGTAGGAGACTTGCAGATTGGCGCCGGGGGCGTCTACCCCCGAGCCGTGGTAGCGGTAGTTGCGGTCGAGCAGGTTCTCCAGGATAAAAAGCAAGTTGGTCTGCTCGCTCACCTGATAGCCGCCACGCAGGTTGAAGCTGGCGAAGCCCGCAGTCTTGGTAAACAAGGGAGCCGCGAGCACGCCGGGCCCGAGCACGCGGTCCTGCACCTCGGCCAGGGTCTCCCCGGTGGGCAGGAGGAGGCCGCCGGCCACCAGCCCCCGCGCCATCGCTCCGTTGTTGAAGAACTGCTCAATGCGGCTCCGCGAGCGCATGGCCCCGATGCGCTGGTCAGCTAGTTCGAGTGAGCTCAACCGGTCTTGCTTGCCCGCGAGCTGACTGTAGGCCTCGACCCAGAACCGCCCGCGCGGCTGCCAGCGCAGGCTCAGGAAACCCGTCGCCGGCGGCATACCGCCCTCCATGTCCGGCGGGCCGAGCGTGCGTTTGTCCCCGGCCCGCAGGTAGTAGAAGTTTCCGGTCAAGAACAGCGTTCGGCTCAGTTCGGCTTCAAAGCCCGTCTCCACACCCCAGAGCCGTACGTCGCCGACGTTCGACCGCACTAGAACAGGTCGCGGCTCTGCCGCGACGAATACGGCTCCGGAAGCGGCCTGGTTCACAATCTCCTGCCCCCCAAGCCTCGTGCCCACCGCCCCCGGCGGCAGCAGCAGCGTCCGCTTGGTGATGAAGTCTTTGATGTCGGAAACGAAACCACCGAGCGACGCCGTAACCCGGCGGCGGCGGAATTTCACTCCCAGCTCGTAGTTGAACAGGCTCTCGGGAGCAAGCTGTCTGACGCGCTGGCCGCTCGCTTCCGCACTCGCATCCGCCGTGCTGCCCACCCTACCCCCGGCCGGCACCGCCTCGCTCGAAGTCACTTCAAAGCCGTTCGACGTCAACCCGACGGAACTGAAATCGGTCGTGTTCGGTGCGCGAAATCCACGGCTCACCTGCCCGCTCAGGTACAGATGGGAAGTCATCCGGAACACCACACCCAGGTTGAACGTGAAGTCCTGGAGCGTCGTCGAGAAATCTGGCACCGTGGGTTGGCCTGAGGGACCGAGCGGGTTCTTGTCCGCAAACGTACGGAATCGAAACGCGCTGTAACGCAGCCCGCCCTGCGCCCGCACACGATTCGCTAGCAGGTCGGCGCTGTGCTGGTAAAACACCCCGTAGGTCGTATAGCGAGAGCCATCCGGAAACCGCCCACGCACCACACTGCGATTGCCTGTCGCCGGGTCGAACTCAGTCGCCCGTGAGGCAATGGACTCGGCGTAGACCTCGCCGCCAAACACCAGCACCTGGCGGCTGCCGATGTGCGAACTCCCCTGCACCTGGTAGCCAAACACATCCACCGCGTTGAACTCATCGCGAATCGGCGCCCGGAAGTTGCCCGCCCCGCCTTGCTGAGTGCGATCATCCCGTTGCCGGTTGTAGGAGAATGTGCCGACCAGCGAATCCAGCCCGCCGAGTCGCTGTTTTTCATAGCGCAGATAGAGGAAGTCCAACATTTGTGGATCAAAGGCATGAATCAAATCGCCGTTGCCACCGTTGAGCCGGTCGTAGCGCCGCCCACCGTGCTGTTCGCTGCGATGGTAAGAGGCGACGACAGCATGCTCCGGCGCCGGACGCCAGGAAAAGCGCGCATACCCGCCCCACTGCGTAAATGCCGTGTCCTGCAACCGTGTCCCCAACACCTTCGGGGAAAGCCCCAGAAACCGCCGCACCGCCGCATGCGAATCCTCTCCCCGGCCAGCCCGTACATCCTGTACCCGCCGCCCCGAAACCCCTCCGAACACATTCCACCGCGCCCCGCCGTAGGAGAGGCGCGCGCTGCCACCGCCGGCCAAGTCCGCACTGCGGAAGAAAGGAACAATTTCCCCGTGCAGGCGCTTCCCCGCCGCCTCCAAGTACGGCCGCACCGGCAGGACGTTCACCGTACCCCCCAAACTGTCACTGCCGTACTGCGCCGAATTTGGTCCGCGCTCGATTTCCACTCGCTCAACAAAGCTTGGGTCAATCAAGGCAAAATACTGGTTCGGGCCGGGCCGGAAGGTGGAGGTGTTGTAGCGCACGCCATCGATCAGGTGCACAACCTGTTGGCCGGTCAACCCGCGGATGATGACCGCAGCCTGATGGGTGCTGGTTTGCTGAATTTGAATCCCCACTTCTTCGCGCAAAGCCTGTGCCAACAGGAACCCCGGGCGCCGCAAGAGCTTCCCCTCACTCACTACGTTCACCTCGCTTGGCAGCGCGAAGGCTTCTTGCACCTCCCCGCGCAGCGGCGTCACCGTGACGCTGGTGGTGAGTCGGCCCACATGCAGGACCAATTCCACCGGCTCCCTCACCCCCGCCGTGACCTCCACGGCCGCCTGCGTCGGCTGCATCCCGGGCGCTTCCGCGACCAGTTCGTAGCTGCCAGCCGGAACCTCCGTGAAGAGAAATTCTCCGCGCGCGCCGGTCGTACTCGTCGCGACGAGCACCTGCCCGGGGCGATAGAGCGCCACCCGAGCGCCCGCGACCACGGCACCGCTTTGATCCACCACGCGACCCGGCAGGTTGCCCGCTTCCGCCACCCCCGCCGCCCCGGCAAAAGCCAGCAGGGGCCACCAGATAAACAGTGAAAAGAATTGTCGAAGGCCTTTTAGTCGCATGGAGCAGGAGGCGGCGCGAGTTATATGCAACTGAGTTGCATGTCCAACGCAAACTGTACTGCCCCGCTCCCGCCACGTCAAGAGGAACACAGGGCGCGCGCCAAGAAACTGTTGCAAGCTAATTGCAACAAGATGCAACAGGAATTATCGCCGGCAGGCCGTGCAGTAGCCACCCATCTCGACCCGCACCACGGCGATGTGAAACTGGCAGTCGCGTTCGATTTGCCCCTTCAGGCGATCGAAGAGCGTGCTCTCAAACTCCCGAATCTTGCCGCAGCGCAGGCAGGCCATATGGATGTGGTCGCGCGACGGCCGCCGCTCATAGTAGTGACTGGTGCCACCGAGGTGGAGCAAGTCCAGCTCGTCCACCAACCCGTGGCGTTTCAAGAGGTTGAGCGTGCGGTAGACCGTGACGCGATCAATTGACGCATCCACGCTCCGCGCCTTGCGCTGGATGGTTCCGGCGTCCAGATGCTTGGTCGCCGACTCGATGACTTCCAGAATCACGCGACGTTGCCGCGTCATCCGTACGCCGCGCCCCAAGAGTTCGGCTTGCAAGCGCCCCGGCGTCGCCGTTCCCGGCATCGGCATAGAGGCCTCCTGAAGTGAAATTTTGTTGCAACAAGCTACCCGGAGCGGGGCACTTTGTCAAGGGGAGGCGGCCGGGGGAAGGTCTATCGGGATGCGGGGAGCAAAGCGACGCCTGTGCGCCGCAACTCCTCGACGTAGCGCTCGATCTCAGCCACCAACTCCGGGACAATACGGCCCTCCGGTACCCGCTTGATGGCCACCCCGTCCCGGTAAATCACTCCGTTGCCCCGGCCGCAGGCCACGCCCAGCTGCGCCGTGCGCGCTTCTCCGGGGCCGTTCACCGCGCAGCCCATCACGGCCAGGTGCAGCGGCTCGGTGATGTGTGCCGTGTGCTTCTCAATCTCGCCGGCGATTTTGAACAAGTCCACTTCCAGCCGGCCGCAGGTTGGGCAGGCCACCACAATCAGCCCGCGGGCGCGAATCTGCAACGCCTTCAAAATCTCGTACGCCACCCGCACTTCCTCCACCGGATCAGTGGCAAGGGACACACGGATCGTGTCGCCGATGCCCTCGGCCAGCAGCATCCCCAGTCCCACGGACGATTTGATGGTGCCGGCAAAGGCCGTCCCGGCCTCGGTAATCCCGAGGTGGAAGGGGTAGTCGACCTGCGGGGCCAGGAGCCGATAGGCATCCACGGTGAGCTGCACCTGGGACGACTTCAGCGAAACGATGATGTCCCGAAAATCGAGTTCTTCGAGGATGCGAATATGCTCCAAAGCACTTTCTACCATGGCCTCAGCGGTCGGATAGCCGTATTTCTCCAGCAAGCGTCGCTCCAGTGAGCCGGCGTTCACCCCAATCCGAATCGGCACATGACACGCCTGCGCCTTCCGCACCACCTCGCGTACTCGCTCCGGGCTGCCGATGTTGCCGGGATTGAGCCGCAGCTTCGCAATACCCGCATCGAGCGCCATCAGAGCCAGCCGATATTGAAAGTGGATGTCGGCCACCAGCGGCACTTGCGGCACCCGGCGGCAGAGCTCGGCCAAGGCCTTGGCCGCCTCGATGTCGGGCACCGCCAGTCGCACCAACTCGCAGCCGACTTCGGCCAGTTGCTCAATCTGCGCGAGGGTGGCACCTGCGTCCCGCGTATCCGTCTTGGTCATTGACTGCACCACCACCGGCGCAGGAGCGCCGATGGTCACGGCTCCCACTTCTACTGCCCGGGTGGGCCGGCGCGTGCGCATGGTTTCCAGCATGGTGCTCGCTCGTCTTAGCTCGTCCTAGCCGCCGAAGAGTCGTGCGATGTCATTGTACATTACGATGGCAAAAATCAGCATCAGAAACACAAAGCTCGCCTGAATCATCCGCTCTTTGAAGGCTACACTCAGGTCGCGCCGCAGTGAACCCTCAACCCCCAGCAGGAACAGGTGGCCGCCATCGAGGATGGGAATCGGCAGCAGGTTCAGCAAACCCAAGCTCAAGCTGATGAGCACCATCAGACTCACCACCGCCAGCAAGCCGCCAACCCGCGCCGCCTCCCCCGAGTACTGCACAATTCCCACGGGTCCCCGCAGCGACTTCATGCTGGCGCGCCCGGTGACCAGCCGGCCCACCAAGGTCAGGATCCAGCCGCTGGTTTCCCAGTTTTGCATCACCGATTTCTCCAGGGCTTCCAGCGGCGACAGTTTCGCCCTAATCATTCGCGGTCCGAGCTGCACCCCGAGCAACCACCGGTTTTCCTGCGCGTCATAGGCGGGCTGAACGGTCACTGTCTGCTCTGCCCCGCCGCGCTCGATGGTGAGTTCAACAGGCACGCCCTCGAACTTCTGCAACCGGTCCGAAACCGGATTGAACTCTCCCGGCAACGCGTTCAAGCGTTCGCCGTTCAGCGCCAGCAAAACGTCGCCAGCCTGAAGGCCTGCTCGTTCTGCCGGCGTTCCCGCCATCACGCTTTGGATCACCCGCGGGTGCGGGTCATACGGAGCCCAGCCGACAAACCCTACGCGTTCGCCTTCCTCCGCAAGCGGAGTCAACTCGGCTGTTCGGATTTCCCCGCCCCGCTCCAGCGTAACCCGCATCGGCTGCCCGGCACTGATCGCAGTTTGCACCATCACGTCGCGCCAGCGGGGCTCTTTCAAACCGTCCAGTGCCAGGATGCGGTCGCCAGCCTGAAGGCCTGCCGTGGCTGCCGGCGAGTCCGCCACCACCCTGCCAATCACCGCTGCCTCCTCATAGAAAGCGGGACGCTCGTAGCGGTAAGTAAACAGCGCGGCGAGCAGCAGCACCGCCAGCACCAGGTTCATCACCGGACCCGCCAGCGCCACCAGCGCCCGCTGCCAGCGTGGCTTGGCGAGAAATTCGTCCGGGTCCCCGGCCCGCTCTTCACTGGGATTGTCGCCCGCCATCTTCACATACCCGCCCAAGGGCAACGCGCTGAGCCGGTAGTCGGTGGCCCCGCGCTTCAGGCCGAACAGTCGTTTCCCAAACCCGATGGAGAAAATATCCACGCGAATCCCAAGCAGCTTGGCAGCGAGGAAATGGCCCCACTCGTGCACCAGCACCACCAAGCCCAACACAATCGCTCCAACGAGGACCGAAAACAACGTCCCTACCTCCAACGCCGCCCGGAGCGCGCCAGTTGCCTCAGCACCTGCTCCGCGTACGCACGTGCATCCCGGTCACACGCGCGGACTTGCTCGAGGGAGCGCAGCTCGACCACCGCCGCAGCGCCCAGGACGCGCTCGATTAACTCGGGAATCTGACTGAACCGGAGGCGCCGCTGCAAAAAGGCGTTCACCGCCACCTCGTCGGCGGCGTTCAGCACGCAGGGCAGCGAACCACCGGTTTCAAGTGCTTTCCGGGCCAGCGCCAAGCAGGGGAATCTCTTCACGTCCGGCGGCCGGAACTCCAGCTTCTGCATTCTGCTCCAATCAATCTGCCGCTCGTTGCGCGCGACACGCTCGGGATAGGTGAGCGCGTACTGAATCGGCAGGCGCATGTCCGGCGGTGCCAACTGCGCCACCACCGAGCCATCCACGAACTCGACCAGCGAGTGCACGCTCGACTGCGGGTGAATCAGCACATCAATTTGTTCCGGACGGAGCCCGAAGAGCCAGCGTGCCTCGATGATCTCAAACCCTTTGTTCATCAAGGTAGCGGAGTCGATTGTAATCCGCTTTCCCATCCGCCAGTTTGGGTGCCGCAAGGCTTGTCGGGGCGCCACGCGCTCCAGCCGCTTGCGAGCCCAGGTGCGGAAGGGCCCTCCCGAGGCAGTCAGAACGAGTCGTTTGATTTCGTGTCGATGCCCCGCGCGCAAACATTGGTGGGCGGCATTGTGTTCGCTGTCGACCGGCAAGATTTCGACCCCGGCAGCGTGCGCCGCGCGCGTGAGTAGCTCGCCCGCGGCCACCAGGCTTTCCTTGTTGGCCAGCGCCACTCGCTTGCGGGCCGTCAGCGCCAGATAGGTGGCCTCCAGCCCTGTAATGCCAACAATCGCTGAAACCACCGTGTCCGTTTCCGGGTGTGTCGCCGCCGCATTCAGGCCCTCGCGGCCCCACAGAATGGCCGGCTCGGGGGCGACGCCGAGTGCCGCCAAGCCTTCGCGCAGCATGGGAATCGCAGCTTCCGACGCCACCGAAACGAGCGCGGGGCGAAACCGTGCCACCTGCCCGGCCAGTGCCTCAACGTTTTGTCCCGCCGCCAGCGCCACCACACGCAGGCGGTCGCGCAACTGATCAACGACCTGCAAACACTGCTGGCCGATCGAGCCCGTCGAACCGAGGATGGCCACACCTTGCATCACATTCTCTCACCGAGACAACACGAAAAAGCAATAGTACCACAGCGTAGGGACAGCCAGGAGCAGGCTGTCTATGCGGTCGAGCATACCTCCGTGCCCCGGCAGGAGCTGAGAGGAGTCTTTCACTCCCGCGCCGCGCTTGAGCGCTGATTCAACCAGGTCGCCCATCTGTGCAGCTAGGTTGAG
Source organism: Terriglobia bacterium (assembly GCA_046758465.1). Classification (GTDB taxonomy): domain Bacteria; phylum Acidobacteriota; class Terriglobia; order Acidiferrales; family 2-02-FULL-67-57; genus JBHIAG01. Next base: position 29,755 of record JBHIAG010000012.1, read on the forward strand.
CGCCAGCGGCAGGGCGAGGGCGTGAATGAGTGAAGAATCCGGGAACCAACCCATTCGCCGCACCAGCCAAAAACCCACGGCGAGCGTTGCCACCAAACTCGCCAGACTCCCTTCCATCGTCTTCCCCGGACTCACCCGTGGCGCGAGCTTGTGCCGGCCCAGGACTCGTCCTCCGTAGTAGGCCGCCGTGTCCCCCACCCAGATGAGCACCAGCAGCAGCAGCACGAGCTTCGGCCCGGACGGTCTTGCATGCAGGTCCAACAGAAAGCCGAAAGGCAAGGCCACGTAGAGCAAACCCAGCATGCCGGTGGCCGCGCCGGGCAAAATCTCGCTGTGGTTCTTGCGGAGAAAAAACTCGCTCACGAGCAACAAAAGCCCTGCCGCGACAAGGGCCATGAGCAGGTACGCGGGGCTTCGCCAACCCAGAAGACACAACCCCAGCCCGCCCAGATAGCTCACTCCCCGCGGGGACACTTGGCCCATCCGCCCGGCCAACTCAAAGTATTCCCAGAGGCTCGACCCCATAACAGGAAGGACCGCCAGGAACAACAGCCACCCGGGACCCCACCAGACCAGGACAACAACGATCGGAATAAGTACTACGGCGGTGAGAACTCTTTTCATCTCGGCAACTGCAAGGATTGTACCAAGCAGGAAGGGCAAAGACTGTGGGTTTTAGCGTTTCGGTGCCGTCTGCTGCGTGTCGATGGCCGCAGGAGCACGCAATCTTTCCGATTCGTCGGCGTCGGCCAGCGGCGAGAGCGCGCCATAGCGACGCTCGCGCTGCTGGTAGCCATAAATCGCTTGCAACAGATGGCTCTCCTTGAATTCCGGCCAGAGAGTGTCGGTCACCCAGATTTCAGCGTAGGCGATTTGCCAGAGCAGGAAGTTGCTTACCCGCATCTCCCCGCTCGTGCGGATCAGTAAGTCCGGATCGGGGAGGTTGTGCGTGTAGAGGCGGGCGGCGAGGTCTTCCTCTTCGATTCGGCCGGTGAACCCGTCGCGCCGGTGGGCTTCCAGCAGGGCGTTCACCGCATCTAGGAGTTCGGCCCGGGCAGTGTAGTTGAGCGCCATCACCAGTTGCATCCCGGTATTTTCGCGCGTGGCTGCCACGGCGCGCGCTATATCCTGCTGTACGGTTTCAGGCAGCTCCTTCCAGCGTCCAATCACCCGCAAGCAGACGTTGTTCCGGTCGAGCGTACTCAGTTCTTTCCGCACGTATTCCCGTAAGAGCTTCATCAGAAAATCCACTTCTTTTCGCGGCCGTTTCCAGTTGTCAAGCGAAAAAGCATAGAGGGTGAGCACCGAAATGCCCATCTGCGCGCAGAGCTCGACCATCCGCCGCACCACACGCACGCCGGCCCGGTGGCCGGCGATGCGCGGCAAGTGCCGTCGCCGCGCCCAGCGCCCGTTGCCGTCCATAATGATGGCGATGTGACGAGGCAGGCGGCTGCGGTCAATCTTGGCCCACAGGCTCTCCGCCGCGCTGCCCTTCTTGAACAAGCTTTGCGACTGACTCATGAGAAAATCGCGACCTTCCGGCACGGTAGCACAGCGCCTGCCCGGGAGCAAGCTATCAACTAGAGACCTGCGATGTTGCCGCGGAGCCCCAGATAGATCAAGGCGAGCGCCAAGACGATCATCACCACGCTCGCCGACCAGGCCACCACATTGTAGCCACGCGAGTTCGTGTAGGTGCCCATCAGCGCACGTCGGTTTACCAAAATCAGAATAACCACCAGAACAACCGGGAGCAAAAACCCATTCACCGCTTGGGAAAACACCATGATCCGCACCAGCGGCGCCCCGGGCAGCAAAATCAGCCCGGCCCCCACGACGATTAGTGCCGTGTAGAGCCAGTAGAAGATGGGAGCCTCGCGGAAGGGCCGGTCGAGGCCGGCTTCAAACCCCAGGCCCTCGCAAATCACGTAGGCGGTCGAAAGCGGCAGAATCGAGGCGGCAAAGAGTGAGGCGTTGAGCAGGCCGAAAGCAAACAGGGTGGCGGCGTAGCGACCAGCCAGGGGCCGCAGGGCCTCGGCGGCTTCGGCGGCATTGCGGAGGGTAGTCTGTCCGCTGACGTGCAAAGTCGCCGCACAGCACACGATGATAAAGAAAACGATGACCATGCAAGTTATGCTCCCCACTAAGACGTCGGTACGCGTCTCCCAGTAGCGCTGCCGCGGGATCCCTTTTTCGACCACCGCCGATTGCAGATAGAAGTGTTGCCACGGCGCGATGGTGGAGCCCACCATCGCCACCATCAGTACCAGGTAGCTGGTTTCAAATCGTAGCTCGTCGGGCCAAACGGTATTTTTGGCTGCGGCCAGCCAGTCCGGACCCGCATAGACGGCGGAGAAAATATAGGAGACGTAGAACACACAGGCCACGAAGAAGACCTTTTCCACCACGCGGTAGGTCCCCTTCAGGACCAGAAACCAGACGAGAAATGCGGCCACCGGCACGGAGAGGTACTTGCTCACGCCAAACAGTTCCAGGCTCGCGGCCACGCCGGCAAACTCGGCCAGAATGTTGCCCAGATTGGTGGCTAGGATCGCGAGCATCAGAAAGAAGGTCATCCGGAAGCCAAATTCCTCGCGGATCAAATCGGACAGTCCTTTGCCCGTGACGACTCCCATGCGCGCGCACATCTCCTGGCTGATGTAGAGGATGAGCGTCATGGGCAGCAGCATCCAGAGCAACAGGTAGCCGAACTGGGCGCCCGCCAGCGAATAGGTGTAGATGCCGCCGGCATCGTTGTCGACATTGGAAACAATCAGCCCCGGCCCGATGACCGCGAACAACAGGGCGAGACTGCGGCGCCACTGGCGCAGGCGGGGGCGCTGGCTGTGCAGGGGCGCAAGCCACTTCGTCAGATTCATTTGTGGGCGTGCCATAGGCGGCTGATGACATCGTCGGCGGTGATAACCCCGACCAGTTTTTGTTCGGCATCCACCACGGGCAAGGAGCGCAGGTTGTACTTGTCAAAGAGTTCAATCACCTCCCGCTCCTTCACCTCCGTGTCCACAAACACCAACTGGTCGGTACACAATGTATTCAGCGGTGTCTCGGCTGGCGTCAGCAACAAGCGGGGAACAGGTACAGAGCCGGTGAGGATGCCGGCGCTGTCTACCAGGTAGATGGTATCCAGTTGGTCGAGCTCCACCGCAGCCTGGCGCAGGCTCGGCACCACCGCGCCTGCCGGTGACGTATCCGCCGCGCGGAAGACCTGGGGATTCATCAACCCGCCGGCGGTGTGTTCCTCGAACTTCAGCAGCGCCTCCGTCTCGGCGGCCTGTTCCCGTTCCATGTCTTGGAGCAGTCCGCGGCTTGTCTTCGCGGGGAGTTCGGCCAGCAGGTCGGCGCGTTCATCGGCTGGCATACGTTCCAAAATATCGGCGGCCCGCTCAGCATCGAGGTCTTCCACCAGGCGCACCTGGAGTTCTGGTTTGAGCTCTCCGAGCGTCTCCGCGGCAGTGGTTTCGTCCAGCGTTTCGATCACCGCTTCGCGCTCCGCCGGTGCCAGTTCTTCAAGAATATCGGCAATGTCAGCCGGGTGGAGTTGCGCCAAGCGGGCGTGCGAAATCTTCAGTTTCACCCGCCGCAGCGGGTCGGTTTCAATCATGTCCACGAACTCCCACGGGATGACCCGTGCTGGTAGCTTCTTTTGCAGTTTGCGAATCCATCCCGCCGACAGCACGCCTTTCAGCAGCCGGCGCAACGCACCGGGCAGACCCACATCCACATGTGCCACACGCAGTTCCATACGGCCGTCCAGGGCAACCTCCTGGAGGTCCACATCGTTGACGCGCACCACCTTGCGGCCGTGGATGTCAATGATTTGCTGGTCGAGCAAATCTTTCCGGACCGCCAGCCACGCCTCGTTGGGGGTATAGGGTTCGAGCGCCTGTTCGGTGGTGTTCAGCCGGACCGCACTGGGCGCTACCGAGGCCACTTGGTCGTAGCGCACCAGCAGTGGCTGAAACCGGCCGCGACCAAGCACCAAGCACGCAATCCGATTCGGCTGCTCGTTTGGGTCAATGCAGAGCTCGCGTACACGGCCGATGTAGTTGCCGTGGGTGTCGTACACGGCTGCATCGAGAAGTTCGGTCACATGAATCATGACGACCGCCGAAACACCATTGCGCGCGCCGAACCACCGTGCCGACGCCTCCACGTCTGATACAGTTCGGCGTAGGTGGCAGTGAGAAAATCGCCCGGCGGCCGTCCCAGCGCCCGTGCCACGCGACGAATCCAGTGCGGCGGCCCTTCCAGTTCGAGAAAGGTTCCCATGGGGGTTTCGTCGAGCACGACTGCGCCCGGTTCTCGACCTCGTGCAAACCCCGTGCGGTACTTTTCGTAGCGGAAGGCCGGGGCATAACCCAGCCCGCCGAGGATCGCGCGAGCCGCGCGGGCCGAGGCCACCGCTGTTTCCGCCTCCGTGCGTATCTTGTAGTGGCGCGACGCGTGCGCCCGCCCTTTCAAGGTCAGGAGCGCACGTCCGTTAGCGACGCGCAAGCGCAACATCAGCCCCAGCCGGCGGAGCTTCTCTTGCGGTGTGTCAAACAGAGTGTTTTGCTCCAAATGCCGAGGCTCGCACACACGAAACCCCCGTTGCCGCAGCTTGCGGCGAATCTCCCTGACGGCGGGAACCGCCAGCTTGATTTCCACTTCCTTTCCTTTCATCTCCTGGCACACTCGAAGCTAGTATAGTCGCCGCCCGCGAGTCAGGCAACGACGCAGGGAGCGGGTGCAGAGCACCTCTTCCAAACTGGTGATGGGCATGAGGGGCTAAATCTTGTGGTTGGTTTAGGAAGTTATTTTTTTGAAGGAGTTACACGCGATGCAACGACGGCAATTCCTGCGATGGACTGCACTCTCGGCTCTGTTCAACTGGGTCACATCACAGCGTCTATGGGCTCGCCCGCAGGCTTCCCGTGGGGACGTGAAGCGGGCAGCTGCGGGAGAACGCAGCGCCATTCACCGCCAGATTGACGCCCATCTCCCGGCGCACATTGCCAAGATTCAAGAGTACCTCCGCCAGCCCTCCATCAGCGCACAAAACATCGGCATCCGAGAGTGCGCCGAACTGACGCGCCAGTACTTGTCGGCGCTGGGGTGTCGCGAAACCGAAATCGTGCCGACCAGTGGTCACCCGGGAGTCTGGGGGTACTACGACGGCGGCGCCACCTATCCACGGCCTGGCGGGAATCGAGAAAGGGTACGCCGATTTC
>JBHIAG010000013.1:0-31365 GCA_046758465.1 Terriglobia bacterium
AGGCCAAGGGCAAGAAAGTGGACCGGCGGGCGGACATCTGGGCGTTCGGGGTGGTGCTGTTCGAGATGCTGACCGGCAAGCAGCTCTTCACCGGCGAGAACATCTCGGAAACCCTGGCGGCGGTGATGATGAAAGAGCCCGCCTGGGAGGTGCTGCCCCAAGACACGCCGGCGGCCATCCGCAAGCTGTTGCGCCGCTGCCTGGAGAAGGACCCCAAGCAGCGACTCCAGGCCATCGGCGAAGCCCGCATTGCCATCTCGGAATTCCTCGCCGACTCGACCGCCGCCTCGGTGCCAGTGAGTGTTCCGGTGGCAGCGCCCCAGCCGCTTTGGAAGCAAGCCTTGCCCTGGGCAATGTTCGGGCTGATGACGCTGGCGTTTGTGGTGTTGCTGTGGAGTCCGTGGGAGTCGCCGGCACCCTCCTCACCCCTGCGGCTCGAAGTGAAGGTTTCCCCGGAGGAACCTCTTTTCACGGGCTAGGGCGCGGCAGCAGTACTCTCGCCCGACGGGAAGCTCTTGGCTTACGTGGCCGAATCCGGCGGCACCCGCAAGCTCTACATCCGCCCGCTCGACCAGTTGGAAGCCACCCTGCTTTCTGGCACCGAAGGCGCGCGCAACCCCTTCTTCTCGCCCGATGGCCGCTGGGTGGCCTTCTTCACCAACAACGCCCTGAAGAAAGTCTCGGTCACCGGCGGCGCCCCCCTGACCCTCTGTGAGACTCAGAACAGCCGCGGCGGCACCTGGGGGCCGGACGACACGATCGTGTTTGCCTCCCACGTAACCGCAGGCCTCTCGCGCATTCCGGCGGCCGGCGGCACCCCGGAGGAGATTACAACCCGCAGCGAGGGCGAACGCTCCCATCGCTGGCCGCATTTCCTGCCCAACGGCGAGGCCGTGCTGTTTATCGCACAAGATGCGGGTGCGGCCTACGATGACGCCAGCATTGAGGCGCTCGTGCTTCGAACCGGCGAGCGCAAGGTGCTCCACGAAGGCGGCACCTACCCCCGCTACCTCCCTTCTGGGCACTTGGTCTATGTCCGCGAAGCGACGCTCTTTGCCGTGCCCTTCGACCCCGAGCGGTTGGAAATTACCGGCCAGCCCGCTCCCGTTCTGGAAGGAGTCCTTTCTCGTGGGACCGGCGCCGGCAACGGCGGCGCGCAGTATGCCTTTTCTCCCATCGGAACGCTGGTCTATCTCTCCGGAACAGCATCGAGCTCTGTTTATTCGCTCGTGCGCGCCGACCGCGCCGGCAAGGCTACGCCCCTGAGCGATGACAAGCGCTTCTATGGTGACCCGCGCCTCTCGCCCGACGGCCGCCGGGTGGCCCTGCGCGTAACTGAAGGAGCAAGTTTGGACATCTGGGTGTATGAGATTGAGCGGGGGACGATGAGCCGGCTGACGTTCCAGGGCAGCTACAACGTTAGTCCCGTCTGGACTCCGGACGGGCAGCGCATCGCCTTTGTCTCCGACCGAGACGGCAGCGCGTTGAATATCTACTGGAAGCGGGCCGACGGCGCCGGCGCGACCGAGCGCCTCACCACCAGCAAGAACACCCAGTACCCAACGTCTTTCTCGCCGGACGGCAAGCGCCTGGCCTTCAGTGAAAACAGTCCGGAAACCGGTTGGGACCTGTGGGTGCTCCCGCTGGAGGGAGAAAGGAAACCCGAGTTGTTCCTCGCCACCCCGGCGGTGGAAACTAACCCCGAGTTTTCCCCCGACGGCGGCTGGATTGCTTATCATTCGAACGAGTCGGGCGGCAGGGAAATCTATGTCCGGCCCTATCCCGGCCCCGGGGGCAAGTGGCAGGTTTCAACCAACGGCGGTGTGTTTCCGCGCTGGACGAAGAACGGGCGCGAGTTGATCTACCGGGAAGGAGGGAACCGCTGGCTGGCCGTCGCGGTTACGGCTGCGGGCGACTCATTCCGCGCCGGCAAGCCCCAACTGCTGTTCGAGGGAAACTTCGTGGCTCTCGGGTTCTCCCCCAACTACGACGTCTCCCGCGACGGCCGCCAGTTCATCCTCTTCCAGCGCGCCGAGGAAGCCGAGCAGGAGCAAGACCGCGCCCACCTGACTTTCATTTTCAACTTCTTCGATGAAGTCCGCCGCCGCGTCCCGGCAGGCAAAAACTAACTGGTTGATGGGTTGATTGGGTGCGCGCGAACCCGCGAAGAATATCGCTCCCTCGCTTCCCCTGGCCCTCCTAATCAAGCAATCACCAATCAACCCATCAACCAGTCCCCCGGCATAGCCCTCGCTGTGGCCTCGGGGTCTGGGTGGCGAATGGCGGGGCAAGCAGGAGGCAGGGGATTCGGTGCGAGCCAGCGACATTTTCCCAGCGGCCCGCCTGCGCCCGTACGGGCAGGGACGGGCAGGCCGGGGCCGCTGGGTTGGACAAAGCTGGGGCCGCTAAGGGGACAAGGCCAGAGGGGCCGTTGAGGAGCCGGGGTTGGCCGGGGAGAGGGGGGATAGCCCGAGGGGCGGGTTTTGGCTCAATTTGGTAGCCCGGTGGTGCGGGGGTGGCTCGCCATCCGACGCCATCCGGCGCTATCCGGCGCCATCCGGCCCGATCCGAGGTCATAATGCCACCATTTGGCTGCGGTCGCTGGCGGGGATTTTGGGGGCTGGCGGGAAGAGTTTCCGTGGGGAGTGAGGCCTGCGGGTCGGAGGATTTTTCGTTAGAGAATTTTTTGCCGAGGGCGGCGAGTGCGAGCTCGGCGGGTTGATTGCCGACGTCCACCTAGGGGTAGATACGGTAGAGCATGCGGGGAAAGGGGATGGTTTCGCGGACGTGCTCGACGCCCGCGATCCAGCCCACGGTGCGCTCGAGCCCCAATCCAAAACCGCCGTGCGGCACGCTGCCCCAGCGACGCAGATCGAGGTACCACTGGAAGGCATCTTCGGGCAGCTTTTGCTCGCGCAGGCGGCGCCGCAGCAGCTCCAGGTCGCTGACGCGCTGGCTGCCGCCGATGATTTCGCCGTAGCCTTCCGGCGCCAGCATGTCCATGCACAACGCCAACTCCGGGTTTTCCGGGTCGGGCTCCATGTAGAATGCTTTCGCCTTGGCCGGATAGCGGTGGATGATGACGGGCACCTCGGACTGCTCGGAGAGCCGGGTCTCGTCGGCTCCGCCCAGGTCCTCACCCCACTGGATCTGGCTGCCGTGCGCCCGCAGCCTCTTCACGGCGTCATCGTAACGCAGCCGCGGGAAGGGCGGCTTGATCTTCGCAAGCTTTGACGTGTCGCGCTCGAGCGTTTCGAGTTCCCGCGCTCGCCGCTTGACCACCGCCTGCACCACCTCGCTCACCAGTTCCTCGCCTAGTTTCATCAAATCGTCCAGCGTGGCGTAGGCCACTTCTGGCTCGATCATCCAGAACTCGGTCAGGTGACGCCGCGTCTTCGACTTCTCCGCCCGAAACGTGGGGCCGAAGCAGTACACCTTGCCCAACGCTGCCGCCGTCGCCTCGACGTAGAGCTGGCCCGACTGCGTCAGGTAGGCTTTGCCCAAGTCGAAATAGTCGAGCCCGAACAGCGTGGTCGTGCCTTCGCAGGCGGCCGGGGTCAGGATGGGCGCGTCGGTCAGGATAAACCCCCGGGTGTCGAAGAATTCCCGAATCGCGCGCACGACTTCGTGGCGCACGCGCAGCAGCGCAGCCTGCCGCACGGAACGCACCCATAGGTGGCGATGGCTCAGCAGAAAGTCCGGCCCGTGCTCTTTGCGCGCAATCGGATAGGGGTCGCATTCCGGCACGCGCTGGACGATTTCAATGTCGGTGATCACCAGCTCGTAGCCGCCCGGCGCCCGCGCCTCGCGCCGCACGCGCCCGTGCACGCGCACGCTCGACTCCTGCGTCAGCTCCCCCACTCGCTCCCACACCGCCGCCGGCACCTCCGCCTTCGACACCACCCCCTGAATCAGACCCGTTCCGTCCCGGAAGATCGGAAAGCGAATCTTGCCCGACTCGCGCAGATTGTAGAGCCACCCCTGGAGAGTAACTTCCTGGCCTTCGTACGCGTCGAGCTTGTCAATCGTGACCACGGGCATCGGGCTTACGCCTGTCGCGGTTTCGTCCGGCGGGTCATATCGTCAAAGCGGGAGAACACCTCCAGGGCTTTTTCGAGCGGCTGTGGGAAGTCGCCGTGGTCGCGCAACTCCAATTGCAGCGGGAACTCATTAGGCGTCTCGCTCAGCGCGCGCACGGCGGCCGGCCAGTCAATGGTTCCCTGCCCCGGGAAGAGGTGGTCGTCGTGGGTGCCGCGGTTGTCGTGCAGGTGGATGGAGACCACGAGGTCGCGCAGCGCGGCCAACTCCCGCTCCACCCCCTCGCCCAGATGCGCGTGCCCGCTGTCGAAGCAGATGCGCAGGTCGGTGAGGTGTGTGTAGCCGAGAAAATAGCGCAGCTTCTCCGGCGTGGATAACTCGTTCGGAATGTTTTCCAGCAGAATCTGCACCCCGCGCTGCTTGGCGTAGATGAGCAGCGGCTCCAGGCTGGCACACGCCGCGTCGAACTTGGCCAGCTCAAACTTCTCGTGCGACACGCCCAGATGCTGCACCAGATAAGTGAACGGAAGTTCCTCAGCGATGTCCAGCGCCCGCTTGATCTCCTCCACCGACTCCAGCCGCCGGTGCCGATCCGTCTCGGCGATGTTGATGGCCGCGCCCGTCGTGCGGCCCCAGTTGTAGTCCTTGTGCATCGGGGAGTGCAGCGACCGCAGGCGCAGCTTGTGGTCAGCGAACCAGGCCGTCAGCTCTCGCACCTGAACCTCGTCGCTGTAGTCGAAGTGCTGCTTGGCGCAGAAAATTTCAATCGCCGGGATGCCCGCGCGCTCAATGGCCTCCAGCGTCGCTACCGTCAGCTTCTGGTTAAGAAACAGATGGGTTGAGAGCGCCCGCTTCATGGTGCCTTCCCTTCCGCGCCCACCGCTCTGCGTTCCAGCCCGCGTGCTACCGCCTCCCGGCGCCCATCGCCCGCGCCGGTCAATTCCCCGGTGGCGGGATTGCGCTCGATGGCGTTCACCACGCCGAGGCGTTTCCTCCAGGCGAGCGTGTGTCCGCGGGCTTCCAGCGCCTTCACCAATCCCTCCTCGAACCGCTCCTCTTCCAGCACCAGCTCATCCGGCAGCCATTGATGATGATAGCGCCCCAGCGCCACTGCCGCGGCCAGCTCGTGGCCAAAGACCAGACGGTTCAACAGCACCAGCAGCACGGAGTTGATGATGGTGGGCCCGCCAGGACTGCCCAGCACCAGCAGGGTTTCCCCAGCGCGCGTAATGATGGTCGGCGTCATCGCCGAGAGCGGCCGCTTGCGCGGCTCAATCTGGTTCGCCTCCGACTGCATCAGCCCGTACTGGTTCGGTGTGCCCGGCTTGGCGGTGAAGTCGTCCATTTCGTTGTTCAGCAAAAAGCCCAATCCGGGCACGGTGACCCCGTTGCCGAAACCTGAGTTGATGGTGTAGGTGTTGGCCACGGCGTTGCCCGCTGCGTCCACCACCGAGAAATGCGTTGTTTCTTCCCCCTCGCGGGTGCTCACAGCCACGGCAGGTTGGCTCTCACGGCCCTCGTAGCGCGCAGGATCAGGCAAAACTAGCTGCTCACTCGGCGAAGCGCGCGCCGGATCAATCGAGCCGCGGTGGTCGGCCGCATAGCGCGGGTCGAGCAGCCCGCGCACCGGCACCCGCACAAAGTCAGCGTCACCCAGGAACCGCGCCCGGTCGGCAAAGGCTCGCCGCATGGCTTCGGCCACCACATGCACGGTCTCCGGCGCCTGTGCCGGTGTATCAGGCGGCAGGAGCGGGTCGAGAATGTTCAGCATTTCCAGCAGCGCCACCCCGCCGGAACTCGGCGGCGGCGCACTCAGAATTTCATACCCGCGAAATGCACCCCGCACCGGTTCCCGCAACCGGGCGCGGTAGCGGCGCAGGTCTTCCTCTGTGATGAGGCCGCCATGGCGCCGCATCTCTTTGGCCAGCCGCTGCGCAATCGACCCTTCGTAGAATTCGCGCGCCCCCTTGCGCGCAATCTTCTTGAGCGTCCGCGCCAGCTTCTTCTGTTTGAAGATTTTCCCCGGGCGGTAGAACCGCCCCTTGCGGAGAAAAATCTTCCGGCTTTCCCGAAAACGCTCCAGCCGCGGCGCCGCCGCTTCCAACCCCCGCGCCAGCCGTTCGCTTACCGGGAAGCCCTTCTCCGCCAGGCGAATCGCCGGCGCCAGCACTTCGGCCAGCGACATCGTGCCGAAGGCCCGCAGGGCCAGCTCCAAGCCCTCGACTGTGCCGGGCACCCCCGCCGCCAGCCAGCCCAGCGTGCTGCGCTCGGCCACCAGGTTGCCCTCCGCATCGAGATACATATCCCGGCTGGCCCTGAGCGGCGCCGCTTCCCGGTAGTCCACCAGGAACGCCCCGCCGTTCGCCATGCGGATGAGCATGAAGCCCCCGCCACCAATGTTGCCCGCAGCCGGATGCGTCACCGCCAGCGCGAAGGCAACCGCCACCGCCGCGTCTACCGCGTTGCCCCCGCGGCGCAGGATTTCCACGCCGGCCTCGGTCGCCAGCGCCTCGTCGGCCACCACCATCCCGCCCGGCGCCCGGGCAAGGGAAGGCTCGGTGCCGCCGAGGCGGGGCTCGTCGGCCGCGCACGTCGCCGGCACACAGAGCAGGAGCGCCAGGATCGCGCTCCTAATGGTCAGGGGAAAATGCATTGCGGGTCCGAGCATCGAGGCCAAAAATTGGACTTTAGTCGAAAGCCGCAGCAGCGTCAAGGCAGCGCCGCCGACAAAAGAAAAGGCGGCCCGTACGGGCCGCCTTCGAGAAGAATAATCCGTGCGGGGCGATTAGGGACGGGGCGGGCGCGGCGGTTTGCCCCCGGGGCGACTACCACCGGGACGTCCGCCAGTGGGCCTGCCACCAGGACCTTGGCCACGCGACCTACCAACGCTGCTGGGACGCCCGGTTGTTCCCCCACGCCCGGCGCGGCGTGCGCCTGCGGGTGTGCGTGCCAGCGCGGCTGTGGCAGCTTCGTTCCCGTGCCGCGAGGCTTCAAGCGCCCGCTCGATGCCTTGGCAGGAATGTCCGCGCTCCAGGCAGCGTTCGTGCACGCGCTCGAGCACCGTGAGGTGTTTGCGCGTGGCCGCATCCACCCGTTCCAGCACACTGACGGCCTCGCCGGTGTCCACCTGGCCATTCTCGATAGCCTGGTTGATCTGGTCGGTATTGCGAGCGTGCTGCGCGACCGCTTGCTGCACCCCCCGGTTGTCGCCGCGCCGCTCGGCGCGCTCGGCGTGGCGGAGCAGAGCTTCGTTCTTCTTGACTGCGTCCCGGACTGAGCGTTTGGTAAGGGTCTCGCCGGCGAGGTCCACACGGGCGTGGTTCGTGAGGGCCGCCGTGGCCGCCTCGTGACCGCGCTGGGAGACCTCGAGCGCCCGCTCGATGCCATGACAGGCCGCCTGCGCATCAGGCGTCCCGCAGGAGAATTTAGTGCTCAAGCCCTCCAGCACCGAAACGTGCTTGAGGGTGGCTTTGTCAACCCGCTCGACAACGTCGGGAACATCGTCGTCCGCCACCTGCCCACTCGCCAGACTCTCCTGGAGCTGGCGGGCGCTGGCAGCATAGTCCTCGACGTTCTGTTCGACCGCGGCGGTATCGCCCCGCTTCTGGGCCTTCTGAGCCGCCTTCAGAAGCTTATCCTGGGCTTTGATCACCTTCTTGGTGGCTTTTTCAGTCAAGGGCAAATCTTGTGCGGGAGCGGCAATAACCACCGCCAGGGCGAAGAGAACCGCGGTCAGTCCCATGATCCACCTTGTCCGCCTCATTATTCCTTCCTACCTCCCGTGTTGATGATCGTGCTCTCGATTTTAGGAAGGCCGTCGCAGAGAATAGGTTGCCTCGGCACCACTGGTACATCTGGTACTGGGGGTACCAGCAGATCGCCGCGGCCAACCGCTCTAACCAGGAGGTTCGGGGCGGGGTCGCGGGCGCCGCTGTGGTCCCTGCGGCCCGGGAACCAAGATTTCCTCTTGCCGCTCCTGGTGGATGCCCGGGCGGCGTTTGCCGCCCACGCGAAATTCGCCCGCGCGCACCCGCATCAGCGCATCCAGCGCCGCGCGGTTTCCCCGCCGCGCCGCCGCAATCGCCTCCTCCACCCGCGCCCGCAGCGGCTCGGCCGTCTCCTCGCGCAGGCGTTCCAGGAGTTTGCGCTGCTTGAGGAAGGTTTCGTCCACTTTCCAGAGCAAGTCTTCCGGGTCGTCGCCCGCCAAGTCGTCGGCTTCCACCGCCGCGCGCAGGCGATTGGTGCTCTTGATATATTTCTGCAGCTGCCATTTGAATTCGGTGGTTTTTCCGCGCTTGTGGGCTTTGCGAGCTTGCTTGAGGTGCTTGTCGTTCTCGCGCAGGATGGTCTTTACCTGTTTTTCTGTCAGCGGTGCTTCGGCAGGTTCCTCGGCCGCGACCGCGAGGACACAGACAAGCACCCCGACCAGGGCCAGCGGCCCTACGCTCAAATTGCGCTTCAGACGTTTCATGAACGCAGACTCCTTGCAGCCTCCACAATCACGCGCATCTTGCCGAGCGCTTCCTCCACGCTGCGGGTCTTCAAGCCGCAGTCCGGATCCACCCAGACCGCCTCTTTGGGAAGAACTTCCAAGGCCTGCTGGAGCCGCTGACGCACAGTAGCGACGTCTTCGACCCGGTGCGAGTGCGAGTCCACCACACCAAAGCTCAGGTCTTTGCTGAAGCGATGCTGGCGGAACAGCGCCAGCATGTCGAGCCCGCTGTTCGACATCTCCAAGTCGAAGTTGTCCACGGGCATCGCGAGCATCTGCGGGTAGATCTGTTCGAAGGCCCCGTAGCAGGCATGCGAGATGAAGTAGGCGGGCAAGTCGTGCGTCACCGCCTGCATCGCTTCGATAGCCACCGGCAACTCCTCGGGCCGCACCGAGAGCGCCGGCTCGTCAATCTGGACAATCTTGCAGCCGGCCTCCAGCAACGCCTCCACTTCTTTTCGAATCACTCCCGCTAGCGCCATGCAGGTGGTCTTGCGATCCGGGTAGAACTCGTTGAACGACCAGTCCATCACCGTGTACGCGCCGGTGAGCATCCCTTTCAGCGGCTTCTTCGTCAGCCCCTGCGCAAACTTCCACCACCCGATCGTAATCGGGCTCTGCCACCGGACTGCGCCTGCAATGACGGGCTTGCGGTAGTAGCGGTTGCCGTAGCTGCGCACCAATCCTCCGCCCGCGAACCCGGGCAGGTTCTCGGCGAAATAGGCCACCATGTCCCCACGGTACTGCTCGCCGTCCACCAGCACATCCACGCCCAGCCCTTCCTGCTTCTCAATCCAGAAGGCGGTGGCCTTCTCTTCGCGCGCGTGCAGCTCGCCGACGGTGATTTTGCCGCGGGCAAACTCCGTGCGCGCACGCGCCACGAAGTCCGGCTTCGGATAGCTGCCCACCGCCGTCACCGGCAGCACTGGCAGCTCAATCCCGAGTTTTGCCAGCTTTGCCCGGCTCATTTCGCTACGCCCTGGACGGCAGCGCGGATGGCCGCCATCCGTTCGAGTTTCGCATAGGCGCGGCTGCGCGGCAAGTATTCCAGCCCGCAGGAAGGATTCAAATAGCAGTACGCGGCCTCGACCCGCGGCAGGATGCGCTCGATCTGTTGGGCAACTTCGGCCGGCTCTTCGAGTTTCGTATTGCGGCCGTCCACCAGGCCGAGGCCGAGCGCCTTCCGCGAGCCCCCGGTCACGATTTTGGTAACCAGCTTCGGATTGTAGGTGAAATCCAACCCCAGGACGTCAATCGGCAACTGCTGGAGGTGCTCGTAAAGTGGCGCGGCATCGCCAAAATAGACATAAAGCGCCAGGCGCGCACGCCCCTTGTGCTGGGCGAGGAACTCGAGGGCGCGCTGCAAAATGGCAAAGTCGGCCGGGTGCTTCAGGATGGCAGGTTCGTCAAATTGGATGACTTCGGCGCCCGCCGCTGCCAGCGCCTCCATCTCAGCCGCCAGGCAGTCGGCGTAGGCGCGCACCAGCACCTCCAACACGCAGTAGGGTTCATGTTGGATGAGCGTCGACTTGGCAAGCGTGTAGGGACCGGTCAGCACAGCTTTCACCGGCTTCGGGGAGACCGAACGGGCAAACTCGTACTCCGCAACTACCAGCCCGCCCCGGCGCGCCACCGCTGCCTGGGCCACGGGTTGGCGGAAGTAAAAGTTGGTATCGAAGAAGCGCAGCAGGCCGTTGATTTCGATGCCCGCGAGCTTGCCGGCTAGGTGCGAGATGGGGTCATACCAGCGAATCTGGCCGTCGGTGACGAGGTCGAGGCCGGCGCGCACCTGCTCGTCTACGGGGTGCGCACGGCGGAGTCTTCCGCCGCCTTCAGCTCCTCGGCTGTTTTCTCTCCGCGCTCCCAGGCGCTATGGGTGCGGCGCAGCTCTTGCAGCGCAGGCACCTCCCCGATGCGTGGATAGCTGCTCGTGTTCGCCAGCAGAAGTCTCATCCGATTCCAATTCTATCCCGCTCGTACCGTTCCAACTGAATAAACCTAATGATGCGATGCACCAGCAGACAAAAGTTGCACAATCGCAGCCACAGCCTGAATTACAGGTCAACCATCTTGGAACGGCACAAGCTCAACCAAGACACGCTGGGGAATCAATTTGGCCTGGTAGGCACGGTCGAGCAATTCTTGGATCGCCGCATGGCCCGCCCTGCCGCAGTCGAGCGTCCAGCGGTTGACGTACAGCCCCACAAACTTCTCACCTAGCTCCCGCGACAGGCCGCGGCCAAAGCCGAGGGCGTAGTCGAGCACTTCCCGGCGATGCTCCAGCGCGTAGCGAATGCTCGCCGTGAGCAACTGGGCGATGCGCCCGACCAACTCTGACGGTAACTCGCGCCGCACGGCATTGCCGCCCAGCGGCACCGGTAAGCCCGTCTGCTGCTTCCACCACGCTCCCAGATCAGCCACGGCGTGCAAGCCTGCGTCTGCGTAGGTGAGTTGCCCTTCGTGGATCAGCAGCCCCAGCTCGGCCGTCCCGTGGCGCACCGCTTCCGGAATGCGGTCGAAGGGCACGACCAGGGTCTCCACGTCGGGTGCGAACAGTTCCAGCAACAGGTAGGCGCTGGTCAGTTTACCCGGGATGGCAACGCACCGGCGGTTGACGTCGGCCGCCGCCAGGGGCTCGCGGGCCACCAGCAGCGGGCCGTAACCCTCCCCGAAACTCGCCCCGCAGCGCAACAGCCGGTAGCGCTCCGCGAGGTAGGCGTAGGCATGAAAGGAGATGGCGGTGACATCGTAGGTGGAGCGGAGCGCCTTCTGGTTCAGCGTTTCGATGTCGGCCAGCACGGGCTCGAAGTGCAGCCCGGCAGTGTCGAGGCCGGAAGCTTCCGCATGCACGAGCGCATAAAACATAAACGCGTCATCGGCATCCGGGCTGTGGGCGAGCGTGAGAGTCTGGGTTTCGGTGGCCATCGGTTAGTCGGCACCTACTTCCACCATGATGTTGTCCCAGTGCTTCGCGGTAATTTCCCAGCGACGCCGCTCGGCCCGCCGGTGCCTTTCCCAGTCGGAATAAAGCTGCCGCTCGAAGGCGTCGGACTGCGCCCGGTTGCCCAGCGCCGCAAAGTCCCGGTACACCAAGATGACCTTATAGTCCCAGGGCGGGCCGCCCTGGTGGAGGAAGGGGCGGTAGATGATGATGCGCTCGATGTCGCCCGCCTGCTGCCGCGCGCGCAGGATGGGAAGGTGCTCTTTGGTGTAGAGCGCAAACCACTCCTCGGTCTTGCCCGGGGCCAGCTTGTAATAGCTTTCCACGACCGGTTGCAGCACCTCGGATTGCTTCTCGGGCGCTGTCCCGGCGAGCGGGACAACGAGCGCGGCGACCAGCAGGACCGAGAAAAGAGCACGGCGCATCTGGAGACCTCCTATTGCACGGTTTCCTCTTCTTGGCGGGGGATGGGCGAGGTGTGGTGGTGCACCATCAGCCAGGTGCCCTCCCGTTCGACGAACATGTTCGTGGCCTGGACCCAGGCGGTGTCAAAGCCCCGTTCAAAGGTTGAAGTAATTTGCTCAACGCAGCAGACCCAAGCCATGCGGTTTTCCACTTTCACGGACACGTTACCGATCACCACCCGCATCCGCTCGGTGTTGCTGAAGATCCGTGACCAGCTCTCCCCAATTTCTTCCCAGCCCTCCAGCAACGCCCAGCCCGGGTGCACACACTTCACCCAATCTTCATGCAGCCACACCGCCTCCATCGCTTCCAGGTCGAGACTCTCCAGGGCCGCGTAGAAGCGCTGGTTGGCTTTGAGGACTTTTTCTTCTTGCATGCCCCGCGGCTAGCTTTGGCGGCGGCGCTCCACTGCCCACCAGGAAGCCGGCAGGCAGACAGCTACGAGCGCCACCTTGATCAAGTCCCCCGGAAGAAAGGGCACCACACCCAGAAGCAACGCTTGCTCCCAGTTTGCGCGCGTGACCCACTTCAGCCAGGCTGCTCCGCCGGCTAGGATGATGGTTTCGGCCGCCAGCGCTGCACCCAGCCAGTACCACAGCCGACGGCGTGCGGCCGTCTCCAGCAACGTACCGAGAACAAATGCCGCCAGTGGGTAGGCCAGCAAGTAGCCTCCCGTCGGCCCGGCAAAGCGTGCCAGTCCCGGGGCCCCCATGGGCGCGAAGACCGGCAAGCCGGCGGCGCCTTCCGCCAAGTAGAGAAGCAACGCGACTGCGGCCCGGCGGGCGCCAAACGTCGCGCCCAGCAGCAGCACGGCGAAGGTCTGCCCGGTTACAGGCACGGGGCTGAACGGCAACGGCACAGCAATCTGCGCGCACAGCGCCACCAGCAGGCTCCCCGCGACAACCAGTAACACATTCTGGACGAGCGTCGCGCGGGGCAGTAAGGCTTCCAGCAGTATGGTTTCCGAGGTTGCCGCTCTCATGGCTGGGCGCATTACCTTCAACGAGCGTCCATTCTACACCAGCCCGCCTCCTCCGCCAGCCGGGAAAAGCTGACACCCGTGTCGCCCACGAAAGGAAAACTAAGACGAGAGACCCAAGCGGGCTAGGTGCCTGGGGTGGTGTAGCGGCGGAGGAGCACGGGCAGGGTGGCGGAGAACTTCGAGCGGGGCATCACCTCCTCGCAACCCGCCTGCTCGGCCGCCCGCAGGAGAGCCACCTGGACGTGCGACACAAAACCCACCACCGGGATGGCCGCAAGCGCAGGGTCACTCTTGACCTCGCGAATCAATTCCACCGGGTTGGCCGAGGTGGCGTTCAGGTCAACGATCATGAGTGCGGGTTGACCGTCGGCGAGCTGCGCGCGACTGAAGTCGGCTGCCCGGACCATCTCGAGCTCGATGCCCACCTGGCGCGCGCTTGCGCGAATCTTGGCCCCGAAGAACAGGTCGTCCACGACCGCGAGCGTCTTGGCCATGGCTATGCCTGCTCGTCCCGCTTCGCGGGACCCGCGGCGACCGGCTCGGTCTCGCCCATCGCTTCCCGCCAGCCTTTCTTGAAGCCTTCCACGAGTTGCCGCCCCGTGCCCCCGAGCTCCTTTACGATCATCCCGGCGAACTTACCGAGTGTCTCCGACATTTCTCCCAACGCTTCCTTGCCCATCGTTCCGCCTCCTTACTTTTTCGCCGCCACGCCCCGCCCGCGCAGACGGTCGTAGGCGGTGACGTGGCAGGTGGTGCCGAGCGCCTCGTTGTAGAAGCTGGGGATGCCGAGCAGCGTCCGCAGCTCCTCACTCACCTCATGCAACTCCTGCAGTTCAGCCGCCACCACCGGGATACGCAGGCCGGCCGGGTCCGGTTCCGTGACCGCGGCGGCTGGGAGCCAGAATTTTTGGTAGCCGGCATCCCACAGCCGCGCAAACTGGCCGCGGATCAAATACCCTGGCGACTCCGCCAGGCGAAATTTCCCCTCCGCAGCGCGCACAAAAATCGCGGCCACGCGCTTCTTGCGCGCTTGTACGCGGCCGTCTCCCAGCTCCCCGCACTCGAAGCCTGCTCGCCGCAGCGTTTCGAGCAGCTTCGCGTCAAAATGATACTCCGCGCGCGACCACATGGGAACCTCCAGTCTAGTCCAAGCGACGGCCCGGGACAAGCGCCGGCCCTTACCTTGACCCTCTCGCCCGGGTGTGCTAGAAACGAGTCTCTTTACCTACGAGACAAGCGGGCAACGAGAGGCACGTTTCAACTCTTTTTGGTCACACCGTGGAAAAACTGCTGTCGCAGTTGGGCGAGATTTTCTTGGGCGCTGTGCCCACTGCCCTCGTGGTTTTGTTCCTCTATTTCTTTCTACGCTGGAGCTTCTTTCGCCCGCTCGAGCGCGTGCTGGCCGAGCGCGAAGCGCTCACCACCGGCACCCGTAAGGCCACCGAGCACCTCTTGGCCGAGGTGGAGGCCAAGACGCGCCAGTACGAGGGCACCCTGCGTCAGGCCCGTGCCGAAATCTACCGCGAGCAGGAGGCGCTGCGCCGCCAGGCGCTCGAAGACCGCACCCGCATCCTCCGCGCTACGCGCGAGCAGGCTAACCAAATGATTCGCGGCGCCAAGACCCAACTGCTCGCCGAGGTCGAAGCCGCCCGGCGCGACCTCGACCGGGAAAGCCAGCGCCTGGCCGAGGAAATCGCTCACACACTGCTCGCCCCGGCCGGCCGCGCCCCACGAGGTCGTACCTGATGCTCTACCTGCTCTACCCGCTCTGCCGGCTCCTCCTCCTGGTTTTGCTCGCGGCCAGCCTGGCCCACGCCGCCGAGGCCGAAGGCGGTGGCAAGGAATTGCTTTTCAAGTGGCTCAACTTTGTCATCGCCTTTGGTGCGCTTGCCTATTTCGCGCGCAAGCCGCTGGGCCGCTACTTTGCCGACCGGCGACGCGCGCTTCAAGCCGCCATCGAGGAGTCGCGCCAGCTACGCCAGCGCGCCGAGCAGCAACTCGCCGAGGTCAACCAGCGTTTGGCGCGCCTGGACGAGGAAACCAGCGCCCTGCGCCAGCAGGCCGCGGCCGACGCTGCCGCCGAGCAGCGTCGCATCCGCGAAACCGCCGCGCGTGAAGCCGAGCGTATCCAGGCGACCGCACGCGCCGAAATCGATTCCGCCCTGCGCGCGGGCCGGCTGGAACTCAAGGCCTACAGCGCCCGGCTGGCGGTCATGCTGGCCGAGCAGAAGATTCGCGGGCAATTGACTCCGGAAACACACACGGTGTTGTTCCGGCTGTTTGTCCAAAACCTGGATCGCCACTGACGGTTCAAAGGAGGTAGGCTGGATGTCGCTCGCCCTCGCACGCCGCTACGCGCGGGCGCTGGCCGATGTGCTCTTCGAGGAGAAGGTGCCGCCGGCCAAGCAGCGCACGCAGGTTCGCGAGCTGAAAAAGCAGGTGGCACAGTTCGCCTCGCTGCTCGGCGACCACCCGGCGCTGCGCAACGTCCTCGCCAGCCCGGCCGTGGCGCGCGAGGACAAGCTCGCCGTCCTCGACCGGCTTGCAAAACGCTTGAAGATTCCTCCCACGGGCCGCAACTTCCTCGCCTTGCTCATCGAGAAGCGCCGGCTCGACCTGCTCAACCTCATCCTCACGAGCTTCGATACGGAAATCTACCGTCGCCTGGGCATCGTTTCCATTGAGGTCACGACGGCGGTGGCGTTGGCTCCGAAAGAGAAACAAGAGCTGGCGGCGAAGCTCCGCCAGCGGATGGACTCGGAGGTCGAGCTGCGTTTTGGTGAAGATCCGGATATCCTGAGCGGAGGTATCATTCGCCTAGGCAGCACGGTTTACGACGGCTCCTTGCGCGTGCAGTTGCGGCAGCTCCAAGCGCGTATGACGCGCGAATGAAGCCTTCGAGCCGTCTGGCGACGCGAGGCTGAGTACGGCTGACCTTACACGGAGGCAGGTCGAATGGCCAACATCAAGGCGGATGAAATCACCAAGCTCCTCCGGCAGCAGATTGCCAACTACGAGCAATCGGTCACGGTGGAAGAGGTCGGCTCGGTGATTTCGGTGGGCGACGGCATTGCCCGCATCCACGGCCTTGAGAAAGTCATGGCGGTGGAGATGCTCGAGTTTCCCCACGGCGTCACCGGCATCGCGCTCAACCTCGAGGAGGATCAGGTGGGCGCCGTGCTGCTGGGGGACTACCACGAGATCAAGGAGGGCGACACGGTGAAGCGCACCGGCAAGATTATGTCGGTGCCTGTGGGTGAAGCACTCATCGGCCGCGTTGTCAATCCGCTCGGCCAGCCCGTTGACGGCAAGGGGCCCATCGTCACCGAGCAGTCCAATCCGGTGGAGCGGCTTGCGGCGGGCGTCGTCGACCGCCGACCCGTGCGCGAACCTCTCCAGACCGGCATCAAGGCAATTGACGCCATGATCCCCATCGGCCGCGGCCAGCGCGAGCTCATCATCGGCGACCGCCAGACCGGCAAGACCGCCATCATCCTCGACACCATTCTGAACCAGCGTGGCGGCGACGTCATCTGCATCTACATTGCCGTCGGCCAGAAACGCTCCACCGTCGCCCAGGTGGTCAAGACGCTGGGAGACAACGGCGCACTCGACTACACCATCGTCGTCACCGCCTCGGCCAGCGAGCCCGCTACCATGCAGTACATTGCTCCCTACGCCGGCTGTGCTATGGGTGAGTACTTCCGCGACCGCGGCCAGCACGCCGTCTGCTTCTACGACGACCTCTCCAAACACGCTGCAGCCTACCGCGAGATTTCCCTGCTGCTGCGCCGCCCGCCCGGCCGGGAAGCCTTCCCCGGCGACGTCTTCTACCTGCACTCGCGCTTACTGGAGCGCGCCGCCAAGTACGACGACGCGCACGGTGGCGGTTCGCTCACCGCTATCCCCGTCATCGAGACCCAGGCGGGCGACATCTCCGCCTACATTCCCACTAACGTCATCTCCATCACTGACGGGCAGATTTATCTGGAGGCGGATTTGTTCCACGGCGGCATCCGTCCGGCCATCAACGTGGGCCTGTCGGTTTCGCGCGTGGGCGGCAACGCCCAGATCAAGGCGATGAAGCAGATTGCGGGCACGCTGCGGCTGGAGCTCGCCCAGTACCGGGAACTGGCCGCCTTCGCCCAGTTCGGCTCCGAACTCGACCGCGCCACCCAGGCGCAACTCGCCCGCGGCGAGCGCCTCACCGAACTCCTCAAGCAGGATCAGTTCGTCCCGCTGCCGGTCGAAAAGCAGATCGCGGTCATCTTCGCCGGCACTGGCGGCTACGTAGATGACCTGGCGGTGAGCGAGTGCCAGGTGTTCGAGAGTGCGCTCTATGAGTTCTTCGACACCGGCTACAGTGGCTTGCTCAAGAAAATCCGCGAGAAGAAGACGCTCGACGAGGAGCTCCGCGGCGAACTCGATACGGCCCTGAAGGAATTCAAAGAGAAGTTTGCTGCCGCCCGCGCCGCCCGCGCCGGCACAGCTTCGTGAAACGTGCAACGGCTCTCACCACCAAGCCCCCAGCCTGCCCCGTTCTGTTCCGCGGGGGCACCGGCCTGGGGGAGGTTCGCACTCAGTTCAGCCCAGCGGCCCCCGCCGCTGGGTCCCGGTGGCGGGGGCCCTTCGACTTCGCTCAGGATAGGCCACGGGGCTCGATGTGGAAGACTCGAGTAATTTGAAATGCCGACGCTGATTGATCATCGCCGGCGGATTCGCTCGGTGCGGAACACGCAGAAGATTACCCGAGCGATGAAGCTGGTTTCGGCGGCGAAGCTGCGCCGGGCGCAGGAGCGGATTTTTGCCGCGCGTCCTTATGCGCGGATGATGCTCGCGGTGCTGCGCAGTCTGGCGCTGCGGGCCGAAGTGCGTACCCATCCCTTGCTGCAAACACGGCCGGAGAAGCGTTTCCTGGTGTTGCTGCTGAGCGGCGACAAAGGCCTCTGCGGACCGTTCAACACCAACGTCATCCGCACCGCCCAGGACTTCCTGGCCGAACACCGCAACGGGTTCGAGTCCGAACTCATCACCATTGGCAAGAAAGGGCGCGATTTCTACCGCCGGCACAAACAGGCGCTCCGCGCCGAGTGGATCAACCTTTTTCTGCGCCGGGTCGAGTACAGCCACGCGCGCGAAATCGCCGCCCGGGTCATCGAGCTCTATTCCAAAGCGGAAATCGACGCTGTCTATCTCATCTACAATGAATTCAAGAGTATCTTGGCGCAGCGGCTGATGGTGGAAAAGCTGCTGCCGCTCGAAGGTGTTTTACCGGCCCCGTCCGTAGGGAGGGGGCCGGCGCGCGCCGAAGGCATCGCGGTCCGGGGCGGTGAAGCCATCACGGCTGCACCCGTCCGCGAAGGGACGCCGCCGGTCGCCGGGGCACAAGTAGACTACATTTACGAGCAGCCGCCGCTGGCGTTGCTGAGCGTGCTGCTGCCGCGCCACATCGAGGTGCAGATTTTCCGTGCGCTGCTGGAATCGGCCGCCGCCGAGCAGGCCGCCCGCATGACGGCGATGGACGCGGCCACGAACAACGCCGCCGAAATGATCGAGCGGTTGACGCTCGAGATGAACAAAATTCGCCAGGCACAGATTACGCGAGAGATTATCGAAATTGTAAGCGGCGCGGCAGCCTTGTAGCGTAACTCGTGACTTGTGGCTGGTGACGCGTGAAAATCAGGAGCTTCACAGAATTGGTAGCGTGGCAAAAAGCCCACGAGCTCGCTTTGCTCATTTATCAAGTCACAAAGAAGTTTCCACGAGAGGAGCAATTCGGTTTGATTTCTCAGTTGCGGCGCGCCTCTAGCTCCGTAGCGGCTAATATCGCAGAAGGCTTCGGGCGCCGGACTACGAAAGAGCTGCTGCACAGTTTGCGGATAGCCAATGGCGAAGCGGAAGGAACACGGTACTTCTCCCTGCTGAGCCGGGATTTGAACTACATGAACCTAGGCGAGTTCAACCAGGTGAATCAGTTGTGCGATTCCGTCAGCCGGCTGGTAAGTGCCCTGGGACGCTCCTTAAAGAATTCCGCTTCACGAGTTACGAGTCACCAGTCACGAGTCACACGTAACCCTAGGAGCCAATTATGAAGGTAGGAGAGTACAAAAGCGTGGGCCAGGTGGTGCAGGTGATCGGGCCGGTCGTAGACGTCGAGTTCGAAGAGGAAAAGCTGCCCGCCATCTACAACGCCATCCGCATCACCAGCGAAGGCTTCGACGTCCCGGGCGCAATTGATGTCATCGCCGAAGCCCAGCAGCATCTGGGCGAAAACCGTGTGCGCTGCGTCTCGATGAAGCCTACCGACGGCATGGTGCGCGGGATGAAAGCTTACGACACCGGTCAGCCCATCACGGTGCCGGTCGGCCGCGCCACCCTCGGCCGCGTCATCAACGTCATCGGCGAGCCCGTGGACAACCTCGGCCCCGTTCGCACCGACAAGTTCTACCCCATCCATCGCCCGGCGCCGCCCCTCGATGAGCAGTCCACCACCCAGGAAATGTTTGAGACCGGCGTCAAGGTCATTGACCTGCTCCAACCCTTCCTGCGTGGCGGCAAAGTGGGCATGTTTGGCGGGGCCGGCGTGGGCAAGACAGTGATCATCATGGAGATGATCCACAACGTGGCCATGAAGCACGGCGGCGTTTCGGTTTTCGCCGGTGTGGGCGAGCGCACACGCGAGGGCAACGACCTGTGGCTGGAGATGCAGGAGTCGGGCGTGATCAAGCCCGGCGACCCGGACAAATCCCGCGCCGCGCTCGTCTACGGTCAGATGACCGAGCCGCCCGGCGCCCGCCTGCGCGTCGGCCTGACCGGACTCTCGGTGGCCGAATACTTCCGCGACGAAGAGGGCCTCGACGTGCTCCTGTTCATCGACAACATCTTCCGCTTCGTGCAAGCCGGCTCGGAAGTCTCGGCGCTGCTCGGGCGGATGCCGTCGGCCGTGGGCTACCAGCCCAACCTCTCGACTGAACTCGGCGAGCTTGAGGAGCGCATCACGTCCACCAAGAAGGGGTCGGTCACTTCCGTCCAGGCTATCTACGTGCCCGCCGACGACCTCACCGACCCGGCTCCGGCTACCACCTTCAGTCACCTGGACGCCACTCTGGTGCTCTCGCGCCCGATCGCCGAGCTGGGCATCTACCCGGCGGTTGACCCCTTGCAGAGCTACTCGCGCATCCTCGACCCGCGGGTCATTGGCGAGGAGCACTATCGCGTGGCGCGGTCGGTGAAGTCGATCCTGCAGCGCTACAAAGACCTGCAGGACATCATCGCCATCCTGGGCATCGAAGAGCTCTCGGAAGAGGACAAGCTGGTGGTCGCGCGCGCGCGCAAGATCCAGAAGTTCCTCTCACAGCCATTCTTTGTGGCGGAACAGTTCACGGGCCTGGCGGGCAAGTACGTCAAGATCGAGGACACCATCAAAGGCTTCCAGCAGATTGTCGCGGGCCAGCATGATGAAATCACCGAGCAGGCCTTCTACATGGTGGGCACGATTGACGAGGTGCTGGAGAAAGCCGAGAAGATACAAGCCGCTGTCTAACCGCGAGTATCGTACCCGGTACCGTGTGCTTTGTGAACCACAAGGTACGAAGTACAAGGCAGGGGTCACGCTACCATGCTGCCAGAAACGTTCGAACTGCAGATCGTCACTCACGAGCGGCTGGTGGTCCGCGAGGAGGTACAGGAAGCACAGGTGCCCGGCAAGAACGGCTACCTGGGCATCCTGCCGGGACACGCGCCCCTACTGAGCGAGCTGATGGTAGGCGAGGTCAGCTACCGGCGGGGCGCCGCGTGGGCCGATATGGCCGTCGCCTGGGGCTTCGTCGAGGTGCTGCCCGACCGTGTGATCGTGCTGGCAGAGACCGCCGAGCGCGCCGAAGAGATCGATGTCGAGCGCGCGGCGACTGCCCGCCGGCGCGCCGAAGAGCGCCTGGCGCGCGCAGGCCAAGACCCCGCAATTGACCTCAACCGCGCCCAGGTGGCCCTCCAACGGGCGCTCACTCGCCTGCAAGTAGCGGGCAAGGGTGCGGGCGCCGCACCGCCAGGCGCGCTCCCCACCGAGCCCGTCCCGGCTCCGTAGAATCCCGTAGCCAGCTACAGCATCTTATCGTTGGAGTCATTGGAAGACGGCAATGACGATACGGATGTATTTTGCACCCTGGTGCCACGACTGCCGCGCCGCCAAACGCTTTCTTGACGCCCGCGGCCTCGCCTACGAACGCGTCAATATCGAAGACGACCCGGCAGCGGCTGAGCTCATCATCGCAAAGAACCGGGGCAAGCGCAAAATTCCCCCCTTTGAGGTGGAGGGCCGCTGGTTCGCCCTCAGCCCCTTTGACCCAAACTTCCTTGCCGCCCAACTCGGCCTCGAACCCTAGAGGTCGCGCTTTGCTTCTGCGGCGCTGACCCGCTACACTTTTCCGTTATGCATGTGCATGCGGAGGCTTCGCCCCGCCTGGCCGGGGCACTGAAGTGGTCGCTGGCGGCTACACTGGTTTTAGTCGCTGTCGAGTTTGCAGCCGGCACCTACGCCCACTCGCTGGCGCTCATCTCCGACGCCGTCCACAACCTGAGCGACATCCCTGCAATGGTGCTCGCGCTGCTGGCCGTGTGGCTGGCGCGAAAGCCGGTGGACCGCAAGCGCACCTATGGCTACCACCGCGCCGGC
Organism: Terriglobia bacterium; assembly: GCA_046758465.1. Lineage (GTDB taxonomy): Bacteria > Acidobacteriota > Terriglobia > Acidiferrales > 2-02-FULL-67-57 > JBHIAG01. Next base: position 21,590 of record JBHIAG010000013.1, read on the forward strand.
ATCCTGGCTGCCTTCGTGAATACACTGGCGCTCGTCGCCATCGCCGGCTACATCGTCTGGGAAGCTTACAGCCGGCTGCAAGCGCCGGAGCCGGTGCGCGCGAACGTAATGCTGGTGGTAGCGGTGGTCGCTCTGGTCGTCAACTCCGGCATTGCGCTGGCGCTGGTACGCGGCCGGCGCGACCTGAACATTCGCGCCCTGCTTGTCCACAACGCCGGCGATGCCGCCTCCAACCTGGGCATCCTCGTCGGAGCCTTCCTGATTACCCGTACGGGTTGGTATGCCCTGGACCCGCTCATCAGCTTCGGCATCGCGGCGCTGGTGCTCTGGAGCGCTGGGGGAATCCTGCGCGAAACCTCCAACATCTTGCTCGAAGGCTTGCCGAAGGGAATGAAACTCGAAGACGTCGTCGCAGCGCTGGTGGCCATTCCCGGCGTGGAGGAGATTCACGACGTGCACATCTGGTCGCTTGGCTCCAACTTCCACGCGCTCTCCTGCCACGTGCGTGTCGCCGATATGCAGATGCGCGAGGCGGGCAAGCTCCTGGCCCACATCAACCAGGTGCTCGCCCAGCACTTCCAGATCACTCATACCACCATCCAGTTCGAACACATTCCGTCGCAACCTGCCCACTACATGCCTGCTAGCCCGAACGTCGAAAATCAAAAGCCGTAGGCGAACCCAGAATCTAGGCGGGCGGCGGTATCCGCTCCAGGCCGTCGAGGTAGGGGCGCAGGGCTTCGGGGATGACGACCGAGCCGTCGCGCTGCTGGTAGTTTTCAATCAGCGCCATCCAGGTACGGCCCACCGCCAGCCCCGAGCCGTTCAGCGTGTGCACGTAGTCGGTCTTGGTCTTCCCCGGCAGGCGGTAGCGGATGCCGGCGCGGCGGGCCTGGAACGCTTCGAAGTTCGAGCAGGAGGAAATCTCCTTGTAGGTGCCCTGGCCCGGCAGCCAGACTTCGAGGTCATAGGTCTTGGCGGCCGCAAAGCCCATGTCGCCGGTGCAGAGCGCCACCAGACGGTAGGGCAGGCCGAGCCGTTCGAGGATCACGGCCGCGTCGCGCGTCAGCGACTCCAGCTCGTCGTAGCTTTGCTCGGGCCGGGTGAACTTCACCAGTTCCACTTTTTGGAACTGGTGCTGGCGGACGATGCCGCGCGTCTCCTTGCCGTAGCTGCCGGCCTCGGAGCGAAAGCAGGGCGTGTAGGCAACCAAGCGCAGGGGCAAGCTATCGGGGTTGAGAGTTTCGTCGCGAAAAATATTGGTCACAGGGACTTCGGCGGTGGGAATCATCCAGTAGTCGGTGCCTTCCAACTTGAAAAGGTCGGCGGCAAACTGCGGCAGGTTGCCCGTGCCCACCAGCGATGCCGAGTTGACGATGAACGGCGGCAGAACTTCCCGGTAGCCGTGCACGCGCGTGTGGATGTCCATCATAAAGTTGGCCAGCGCCCGCTCGAGTTTCGCCCCCACGCCTGTGTAGAGCGCGAAGCGCGCCCCGGCCAGCTTGGCCGCCCGCTTCAGGTCGAGGATGCCAAGTCGCTCGCCCAGTTCCCAGTGCGGCTTGGGCTCGAAAGCAAACTTCTGCGGCTCGCCCCAGCGCCGGACCTCCTGGTTGTGCGCCGGGTTGTCGCCGACCGGGACGCTGGCATGGGGGACATTCGGGATCGAAAGCAGCAGTTCGTGGAGTTGTGCGTCGAGCTCATTTACACGGGCGTCGAGATTCTTGATCCGCTCGGACAGGCTTTTCATTTCAGCAATCTGAGCGCTGGCATCCTTGCCTTCGCGCTTCAGCCGGCCAATCGCTTCCGAGGCTTTGTTCTTCCGCGCCTTCAGCCGCTCGACTTCGGTGACCACGCGCCGCCGCGCGCTGTCCACCTGGCGGAACTCGTCGAGGCTCATCCGGTAGCCGCGCGCGCGCAGACTGGCTTCCACGCGCTCGGCATGTTCACGCACAAAGGCATGTTCCAGCATTGGCAGGCTATTCTACTCTACACCCAACTCGGGACGACTAGTTGTGGTGGTTGCGGCAGACAAATCTTTTTTCTGCCTTCTACCTTTACCGAGTTTCGAGTTTCGACCTGCTACTGGGACGCAGCGCTGTCCCACTCAGTCCAACCCAGTGGCCTGCCCTGAGCGAAGTCGAAGGGCCCCCGCCACTGGGTTGAACTCCCACGGGTCGCGGGCCGCCAGTCACTGCCCGCTGCTGCGTCGTGCCCCAATCTCGCGCCGAGCCCCCAGCCTGCCCCGCGCTTTTCTGCAGGGGCACCTGCCTGGGAGAAGTCAGAGTCACACGGATCACTGGTCGCCGGTCACTAGTCCCTCTCTGCATCAGCGAGCAGACCCGCTCAGGTTGCACAGGGCGGGAACGCCGCCGAGCGAGGTGGCTTCGCGTACGGCGCGTACGATGGCGGCGGCGACCGCTTCGGCAGCGACGCTGCCCAGCATGTTCAGGTCGCCTGACTTCGTGCCCAGCGAGACTCCGAACACCACATCGCCGTCAAACAGTGTGTGCACCGGGCTGATGACACGCGCCACGCCGTTCTGGGCCATCGCAGCGAGCTTCGTGGTCTGGGGCCGGTCGAGCCGGGCGTTGGTGGCGACCACGGCCAGTGTGGTGCTGGGCACTCGCGCCGGCCACGCCGATGGCGGGGCCGGCACGCCAAAGCCGGGCTTCACTACGCCCGCTTTCATCTGCGCGGCAGTGTCGGCGAACTCGGTAGAATCCGGCGCGCGGCGCGCACCAGCAATGATTTGCCCCGTCGCAGGGTCGCGGACGTCGCCAAAGGCGTTGACGACCGCCAGCGCGCTCACGCGCGCGCCGCCCGCGAGCTCAATGGTATTGGTGCCGAGGCCGCCTTTGGTGGCCTGCTTGAGACCGAACAGTTTACCCACCGTGGCCCCGGTGCCTGCGCCCACGCTGCCTTCCTCGACTCTGTCGGCTATGGCGGTCTTGGCCGCCGCATAGCCCATCGCCGCATCGGGCCGCCGCTGGGCCTCGCCGATGGCCAGGTCAAAGAGGATGGCCGCCGGCACAATCGGGACGCGCGCCACGCCTACTTCGAAGCCGATGCCTTGCTCTTCGAGGTAACGCATCACGCCCGCAGCGGCTTCCAGCCCAAAGGCGCTGCCGCCGGCGAGCACCAGGCCGTGGATGCGCTCCACCACGTGGCCCACGCGCAGTGTTTCAAACTCTCGCTCGCCTACGGCCCCGCCGCGCACGTCCACGCCCGCCACCGCCCCACCCGCAAACAGAATCGCGGTGCAGCCGGTGACACCTTCGCGGTCCGTGGCGTGCCCGACCGAAATGCCCTCGATGTCGGTGAGCCCTTTCATCGGAAGCGAACCTTAGCGGAAAGCTGCCAGGCTTGCAACTCAGCTAGCCTCCGGCGGTTGGACTGGCTGTGCGCGTGTAGTATCATCATCTTTCCTTCCGCGGACAGCCTATGACTTCAGCCTACATTGTCAGCGCCGTGCGAACGCCCATGGGGAAGTTTGGCGGCTCGCTCCGGGAGCTGACCCCGGCCGACATGGGGGTGGTGGTGGCGCGGGCGGCACTGGAGCGGGCGTGCCGGCGCGATGGTGGCACCGCCAGCCTTGAGGCCGCGCAAATCAACCAGGTCATCTTTGGCTGCGCGCGCCAGGCCGGCGTGGGCCCCAACGTGGCGCGCCAAATCGCCTACCGGGCCTTTGGCGAGCTGGTGGGCAGCGGCATCCCCGCCTTCACCGTCAACCAGGCGTGCGCCTCCGGGATGCTCTCGATCGTGCTCGGTTGGCAAGAGATTGCGCTGGGGCGCGCCGACTGCGTGCTGGCGGGCGGCACCGAAAGCATGAGCCGCGTCCCCTATCTAGTCGAGGGCGCGCGCTGGGGCATGAAGATGGGCCACCAGCGGCTCACCGATGCCATGTATCGCGACGGCTTCCTCGACCCGCTCTCCGAACTCATCATGGGCGAAACCGCGGAGGTGTTGGCCGAGCGGTACCAGATTGGCCGCGAGGAACAAGACCGCTACGCGCTCGAAAGTCAGCGCCGCGCCGCCCAGGCCAGCGCCAGTGGCCGCTTCCATGCGGAAATTGTTCCGGTCGAAGTTCCCGACCCGGCGGCGCGCCGCGCCGGGAAAGGAAGCACGCGGCTGTTCGACACCGACGAGACCTTTCGGGCCAATGCCTCACTCGACGCGATGGGCCGGCTCGCGCCGGTTTTTGCCAAAAACGGCAGCGTGACCGCGGGCAATGCCAGCCAGTTGACCGATGGCGCGGCGGCCCTGCTGCTGGTCTCCGAGCGCAAGCTCGCCGAGTGGAAGCTGCGGCCGCGGGCGCGCCTGCTCGACTGGGAGCGGGCCGCCGTCGACCCCAAAGTGATGGGGATTGCGCCGGTGCCAGCCACGCGCGCCTTGCTGGAGCGGAACCGCTGGCGCTTGGAGGAGTTTGACCGGGTCGAGTTGAACGAAGCCTTTGCCGCCCAGGTGCTGGCCTGCGACCGCGAACTGGGCTATGCGCGGGACAAACTCAACGTCAACGGCGGCGCCATTGCGCTCGGCCACCCCATTGGTTGCAGCGGGGCCCGCATTACGGTTACCCTCGTGCACGAATTGCACCGGCAGGGGGGCAAGCGCGGCCTGGCCACCCTCTGCGTGAGCGGCGGGCTCGGCCTGGCCCTGGCACTGGAAACCGCCTGAAAAGGAGCACATCATGGTAGAAGTCGTCACCGACGAGATGTTCGGCGAAAAGAAAGGAAAGCTCGCATTCAAGTTCATTCGCTGGGAGCTGCGCGATGGTCAGGCCCGGCTGACCCTGAACCGGCCACCGCACAATGTGCTAAACGCCGAGATGCTGACCGAGATGGCGCTGGCGCTGGAAAGTTTGCACGACGCCCCCAACGTCAAGGTGGTGCTGCTGCAGGCGGCAAAGGAGTCGAAGTCGTTTTGCGGCGGCGTGGACCTGCCCGAATACACCACGCAGCGCGTCTTCCAGATGCTCGATGCCTTCGCCCACGTCTTCAATGCGTCGCTGGAGGTGGGCAAGCCGATAGTGGTGGCGGTAAACGGGCCGGCGCTGGGCGGCGGCTGCGAGCTGGCCGCGTTTGGCGATATGGTGATTGCCACGCCCAAGGCCAGGTTCAGCCAGCCCGAAATCAAAGTGCTGGGAATGTTCCCGCCCTTCGCCACCAGCATCTTCCCCTACATCATCGGCCCCAAACGCGCCATGGAGATGTTGCTGACCGGCGAAGCCCTGACGGCGGAGGAGGCGCTGACGGTGCGCCTGGTCAACAAAATCGTGCCGGAGGCAGAGCTCGAGAAAGAGGTGGACAGGTTGCTGGCGCGGATTACCGAGTATTCAGCGCCGGTGCTGGCGATGGCGAAGAAGGCGATCTATGAAGGCCTGGGGATGGACATGAAGGCTTCGCTGCGCCATTCCCACAACCTCTTCCTGAACGAACTCTACAAACTCGAAGACGCCCAGGAAGGCCTGCGCGCCATCCTGGAGAAGCGCAAGCCCCAGTGGAAGAACCGCTGAACGGGTGACGCGAGCCGTGTGGTTGCCCCGGCGCGGGGTGTGAGCTTCAGGAAGGCGGCGCAGAATAGTAGCGCACGCCCCCCACGGTTTCCGCGCGCAGGCGTCCCGCCTGTTCCAATTTCTTCAGCGTCGCCACCACCGCACTCACCTTGTCGCCCAAGCCGATCTCCTTGGGCAGGTAGAGGGCGTGGAAGCGCTCGCCGGGATGCCGGGAGAAGAATGCCAGCAGACGCGCTTCGAGGTCGGGCGTTTTGATTGCCGCCGCCGGCGCTTCCTCGCGAGCGACAGCTTTCTCGGGTTCGAGCGCAGCGGCCAGCAGCTCAGCGATGTCGCGCACGCGCGGGGCACTCTCACCAGCCGGGCCGAGCGCGTCGCGCAGCATAATCGGGCAGAAGGGGCAGGCGGTGGCAATGGTGTCGGCGCCGGTGTCCACCAGCTCTTCGGCCCGCTCGCGGTTCACCCGCTTGCCTTTCTCCTCGCCCAGAAAGACCAGCCCGCCGCCGGCCCCGCAGCAGAACGTGCTGGTGCGGGTTCGGCCCGGCTCGCGCAGCTCGCTTCCTAGTTGACCCAGCAGCGCGCGGGGGCTTTCGACTTCCCCGAGGTGGCGCGCCAGGTAGCAGGGATCGTGAAACGCAACGCCGCCGTTTCCCGTGCGGGTGGGCAGGCGCGGGGCGAGTTGTTCGAGCAGCACGCTGTGGTGGACGACTTCGAAGTCGGCGCCCGCCTCGCGCCAGTCCTGGGTCATCGTCTTGACGCAGTGCGGGCAGATGCTCACCAGCTTGCGCACATGCGCCTGCTTCATCGCCGCAATGTTTTGCTCGGCCAGTTGCAGGAAGAGATAGTCATTCCCCAGCCGGCGGGCTGCGTCGCCCGTGCAGACCTCCTTCCGAAGCACCCCGAAGGACACACCCGCCGCGCCCAGCACCCGTGCCAGCGCCTGGATAATCTCCTGCCCGTGCGGGTCGTAGGCACCGACGCAGCCGAGCCACAGGCACCACTCCTGCGTGCCGTCGTAGAGAGGCAACGCGGCCTTCGTCAGGAAGGCTTCGCGCAGGGAGGCTTCCAAGCCAAAGGTGTTCCGGCGCGTCTCCAGGTTGAGAAAGAGTTTGCTCGTGTAGGGCTCCTGGTAGGTGCCGGTGTTCACCTGGCCGCGGCGCAGGCCAATGATAAGCGGCAGGTGCTCGATGCCGACCGGACATTGAAACTCGCAAGCGCCGCAAGTGGTGCATTGAAAGACCGCCTCCTCCGAGATGCTGGCGCCCACAATCGCCTCCTCGCCGCCCCGGGTCAGCAGGTGCTTGCGGAAGTCGAGCACAATCATCTTGGGGTTGAGCACCTTGTCGGTGAGGAAGGCGGGGCAGTTTTCCTGGCAGCGGCCACACTCGACGCAGGCGAAGGCATCGAGGATGTTTTTGCGTGTCGCGTCGGCGCGCTTCTCGAGGCCAAACTCCTCGCGCTCGTAGTCGAGCGCAGGAGTCAGGGCCAGCTCGCGTGACTGCCAGAAGATGCCAATGGGCGCCAGCAGTAGATGGAAGTGTTTCGACTTCGGGATGAGGGGCAGAAAGGCAGCCAGCACCAGCGTGTGCGCCCACCAGATGGCGTGCCCGAGCGGCGTGTGGGGCTCAAAGTACAACACGGCCAGGTAGGTGGCCATCAGCACCATGATCAACAGACCGATGACGCCGGATTCGAGCGACACTTGCCCCAGCGCCCGCGGCCGCGCCAGGAACCGTCGCACGAGCAGGCCCACAATCCCGACCAGTACAGCCACGGCAAAGACCGCCACCAGCGCGAAATACATCTTTGCAGCCGGGCTCTGCCGGTCCAGCACTTCGGCGCCGAAGCCGAGCCCGATGTGGTCGATGGTGATGAGCGCAAAGGCCAGGAAGCCCCAAAAGACCAGTGCGTGTGCCAGCCCGACCAGCGGCCGCTCGCGGATCACTTTTTCCTGCAAGAGGACTTCGCGGAAAACCCGCCCGAAGCGTTGCGGCCAGGTGCGCCAGGAGAAGCGCCGGTCGGGCTTGGCGCGCAGGAAGAGCGCCAGCCGCGGCCACACCGTCCGCCCGAAGGCCACGAGCGAAGCCGCCAGCACCAGCAGCAGCAACAAGCGCTCGAAGAGTCCGGTTTCCATGGAGATTCAGCGGGTGAGTGTCAAGCGCAGCGTGAACGGCACTCCCGCGCCCGGTGCGCCCTTTTGGGCGCGAATCTGGAACGGAATCCGCACCAGCCCGTGCGCTCCCACGCGCAGCTTGCGTTGGTAGACTTTGCCCTTCGCGCCCTTGCCGCGGAAGCGCACCGGGCCGCGAGCAACGATGCGGGCGCGCACGGTTTTGAGCGGTGCGCCACCAACGCAAGCGATGAATGCGCCCGCGGTTTGCTCGCCGCTGGTGAGTCCAGGCTTGGCGAGTTGTGCGGAGAGGATGTCGAATACAACCAGCCGATGCTGCTGGCGTTGCCCGCGGGCATCCTCCAGCACCAAGTTGGACGGCCCCTCGAGGATCTCGGGCGGCATAGCCACAGTCGAGATGGTGCGTCCTGCGCGCGTAACCGTGCGCACAACCGGCAGGCGGCGCTCGCCCAGCCGCGCGACGGCGAGTTCGCCCGGGACGTTGACGACACCGCCCCGCTGCACCACCTCAGGGACGCGCAAATCATCGGCCTTCAGGTCCACCGCCTGCACCCGAGCGGTGATCGGCGGCAGCGCTGGCCCGTGTGTCGGCGCGGGCGGTTTCCCGGCGACGTCCACTTCCATCTCCACGCTTCCGCTTTCCGGCACGCGCACGGTGAAACCCCCGCTGGCGTCGGTGTGGACCACACTCTCCAGATCGCCGCTCTTGAGACGCACCGGTACGCCTGCAAGCGGACGGTTCTGGGCGTCGAGCAGGCGGGGGTAGTGCACCGAGCCCGGCGGGGCTTCCGGGGCATAGACAAAGTGCGCGCCTTCCAGCCGGTTCGGCGGCTCGGCTGGCCGCACCAGGAACGCCGACAGCCGTTCGCCCGCCGCCGTCGGCAGCGCAAACTCATAAAGCCCGGGCGTGGCATCCGCAGGCACACAGACGCGTACCGGCGTCAACACATCGCCGGCGCAGGGCCCCGGCGTCGCCTGGAGAAACGGCGAGCGGGCGAGGAAGCCGTCGCCATCCGCGTCTGTGAGCGGCTCAGGCGTCACCGCGCGCGTACAACTGCCGGCGCGAGCGTGGCCAGGCCCCACAGGGAGGATGAGGCCGGGCAGTGTGTCAAGCATCGCTTGCAAGATCTCTTCGAAGGTGGCCGGGCGCTTGGGTGTGGGCGGCTCGCCGCGCGCGACCGTGGTCAATTCGAAGGGTTCGAGCACCTGCTCGCCGGCGATGGTCGGGTCCGTGGAGCGCACGCGGCTGCGGCCAGTGTCGAGGTTGATGACGGTGGTGGCGTCGGGCTGGGCCTCGGCATAGACGTGCGTGCCGATGACGCCGACGACAGCGGTATTCGTGCGCAGGGTGAAGGCCGAGTCCGCGCGGGTGAGCTTCCCCACCACCGCGCGCATCTTCCCCAGCGCCAGCTCGATGTCGGTCTGCCGGCTCTGCTGGTCGTGGCGCACAATCAGCACTCTGGCAGCGGAGCCAATGTTCAGGATGGAGCCGTCGAGCAGTTCGACCCGGGCCCGTGCCCGGGGCTGGGTTTCCATCAAGTCACGCCAGCGTACCTGACCGCGCAGTTGGGCCGGAAAGGGCGCGACCGTGCCACGATGAATCTGGGCCAGGGGCAGCAGGGCCGTCACTTCCCCGGCGCGCGGTGCCGGCGTCTGGGCGAAGCTCGCCGCCGACACCAGAGCGAGACTCGCAGCGGAGACCAACACATTCCGCAGGCAGTGCGTCACCGTAGCTCCGAATAAGCTGAACCGCGTGGACCTCTGCCATCCTACCGGCGCGGCTCGGGGAGAGTCAAACCGGAAGCCAGGCGGTAGTGTGCTATTGAGAACTGCACAAGTAATGTCCGAAGTCGGAGATGTTCACGAGCGCCCGAATACGCGGAAAAGCAGATTCCTCGCTTCGCTCGGAATGACAACCCGTAGGACATTGCTTGTGCAGCAATCAATAATTTCGTTCAACCCAGTCCCGCAGAGCGGGACCGCTGGGCCCCGTGGCCGGAGCCACGGGGTTGAACTTTCCCTGCCAGTCTGCACACTGCGCAACCACTGTCCCGCAAACTAGGACACCGGAAGCCAGGCGTTCACATTGACACGCGCCAGCCCGCCAGCGTAGACTCAGGCCGCCAAAGCGACTCC
>JBHIAG010000014.1:0-30924 GCA_046758465.1 Terriglobia bacterium
AGGTGCGGCCCTTCTTTGACCCAGTCCTTGCTGCCGACCGGTGTGGTGGCGAACGGATCTGAGTTGCTGACGCCGATGGCGTCTCCCTCGCCGGCCAGCATGTACGAGACGCTGAACTCCTTGATCTTGATCGGCTCTCGCTTCTGCAAGGCAGCGAGCAGGGCATCCCACTGAGGCCGGTTGCACATCGGGCCGATGGCCGGCGAGCCCGGGTAGCAGGTCCAGCCGTTCGTGCCTTGTCTGAGCACCTTGCCGTCCGGGGTCTTGATGGTGGCAGCCTTGGTGATGGTCTCGGGAGCGGCGCTCTCCGCCTCGGCGATGAGCTCTTTCTTACTCTTTTCTGCCTGTGCCACACCCGCCACCAGCAGGCAAAGAGCCACCAACACTGCGAAAACCCTCGCGCGTTTCATCGCTACCTCCGTTCAATTCCTGTTTTGGAAAAGAGTACGGGAATCGTAGGCCACAAGTAAACCACAGCTCCTCCCCCTCGTCAACCCCCCGCGGCCGGGGAAGAACCACGCCCGAGAGCAGAATCATCCACAAACTCCGGGAGGCAGCGGGGTCGGCTGCGCGTCGCGTGGCCCTCCGAGGCGGGCACGGCACAGGTGGCCGTGGGCGTCGAGGTCGAACGTGTGGTGGACTTCGTGGCCGCGCGCGTCTGCCGGTAATGCCACAGAGGCACAGAGACACAGAGAATTTGGTTCAACCCAGCGGCTCCCGCCGCTGGGCCCGGTGGCAGATGCCACGGGGTTGAACGCTCAAACAGAACAGGGAGCAGCTTTGCCGGCAGATGTCAAACGGCAGGCGGCAAGCCCCCGCGCTATTCAAAGCTATTTTGCGCCGAGGTTCTTCAACGCCTGGTACCAACCGGCGCGGTTGTAGCGTTAACCCATACTCTACCATCGCGGGTGCCATGTAAGAGAAAAGCTGCAATTCAGTTAGGGAACCTCGGTGTAGGAAAGAGAGCGATTACGTTTTTGCTCGCAGGGGCCACATGGAATTGCTTCCCATCGAACAGGAAATCGATCTGGTACTCCTTGGTTGGAATCCTGACCGGCGGTGGTTCTAAGGCATTCACTGCTCGCACACATGCTTGTCGTTCAGTTTCTGTGAGGAGTTTCTTGCCAAGTGTAGCTCGGATCGACATATCTGCCAGTCCGTCGCCATTCAGATCAGGAAAACGGATTGATTGAATCGTAGAGTGTTGCACAGGATGGCGCGAGTCTCCTTCGGGGTCCTCGCCGCATGTCTTTAGGGAATCCTCCGTCGTGAAAAGAGCGCTGATCTCGCTGTTGCCAGGATGGTGGAAAACCACAGACCACACGAAAGACCATGCCCATCCTTGTCCTCCCCATTCGTGCTCGCAGACCAAGAAGTCACGGCCGTCTTGCAGGCGGAGCTTCTGACAGTTTTCCGTGATGAGAGCTTTGTGATACGTCATAAGCTGCGGCTTGCCCGATTGCAACACGAACAGAAGGCTACCGCCGAAGTTACTGGAGTGAGACTCACAACCTATGCCGCTCAGGATGAGGTTGTCAGCACTTGCGGCCGTAAAATGGCCAAAGGTTGCCCGACGTAACTCCCACTCAAAGCCACGCTCGTTCTCAAAATCCATACCTGGTAGACAAACCCGGCATCCGGTCACGGTGCCGTCCTCGGCTCTTGTGAGCTCGCTTTGCGGACAGATTGCCGCCATCGCTTCTGCGACTGCAGCAGCGCCGGTCTCCGTAGTGGAGTCGTCGTAGCTTGGAGTGCGGGTGTCGCATCCCAAGCAGACCACCGCGCCCAGGAGGAAAATCGAAACCGCGTGCTTCATCCGCGCGAGAAACGTGCCTATTCTGACCTTTCCCCGCATTGCAAGCCGATGTCAACTACGATGTACAACCTGTAGCACATCAGCCACGTTCTCGGCCAGCATGAAAGTTCTAAACTCGTCCTTAAGGCACATGATTATTTTTTGCCTCGCCGAGGAATTTATGAGCTAACCAACTTGCGGACAGTGGCGACGATGTGGGGGGCGGAGATGCCGGCGGCGTCGAGCAGTTCAGCGGGCTTGCCGGAGGTGGGGAGGTCCTGGACAGCGAGTTTGATGACGCGCACGGCGTCGGGGGCCAGCGCGCTGAGCACGGCATCGCCCAGGCCGCCGTCGTAGTAGTGGTCTTCGACGACGATGAGGGTGTTGGCGGTGGCGCGGGCGGCGGCGAGCAGGGTTGCGCGGTCAATGGGCTTCACCGAGTAGGCGTCAATGACGCGGATGGCGATTCCCTGCTTGGCGAGCCCGCCTGGGCGGGCAAGCTCATCGTGGGCGGCCAGGGCTTCGAAGACGGTAACGCCGGCGGCGACAACGGTGGCGGCGTCGCGCGCGGAGTGGCGGAGGACTTTGGCGCCGCCGATGGGGAATTTTTCGCTATTGGGATAGATGACGGGATTCTTGGGCCGCGAGGCGCGCAGGTACACAATGCCACGCTGTTCGGCGGCTTCCGACACCATCCGTTCCATACCGACGGCATCCGAGGGGTACAGAACGATTGAGCCGGGGATGGCGCGCATCATGGCCAAATCTTCGAGCCCCATCTGCGAGGGGCCGTCTTCGCCGATGGAAACGCCGCAGTGCGTCCCCAGCAGCTTCAGGTTGGCGCGGGAGACGGCGGCCATGCGGATGAAGTCATAGGCGCGGGCATGGAAAGCGGCGAAGGTCGAAACAAAAGGAATGCGGCCGGTGGTAGCCAGCCCGATGGCGACGCCGATCATATTCTGCTCGGCGATGAAGCATTCGAAGAAGCGGTCGGGATAGGCCTTGGCGAAGATTTCCGCAAAGGTGGAATTCTTGACGTCGCCGTCAAGGGCTACCACGCGCGGGTTGACACGGCCGAGCTTGACGAGCGCGGCGCCGTACGCCTCCCGCGTGGCGATCTTCTGGCCCGGTTGGTAGTTGGGCTCTTCAAACGAGCCCGTGGGCGCCGGCAGCGGCGGAGCCGCCGGTGGCGGTTGCATCTCAATCGCGGGGCTCGGATTGCTCTCCACGGGGATTTCTGCCAGGGCTTTCGCCAGTTGCTCGCGCCCCACGGCCTTGCCGTGCCAGCCTTCCTTGTCTTCGAGGAAGCTGACGCCCTTGCCTTTCAGGGTGCGGGCGATGAGGGCGGCGGGTTGGCCTCGCACCTGAGCAATGCGGTCAAAGGCGTCGAGGATTTGGCGCAGGTCGTGGCCCTGGACTTCGAACACCTGCCAGCCGGCAGCGGCGAAGCGGCGGGCGTAGACGGAGGTATCGTGCTGGTACATGGTGGGCTGGCTCTGGCCAAGGCGGTTGACGTCCACCAGCGCGACCAAGTTGTCGAGCTGGTAGTGGGCCGCAAACGCGGCGGCTTCCCAGACCGCGCCTTCGGCGCACTCGCCATCGCCCAGCAGCGCGTAGACGCGGTAGTCAGCTTTGGCCACGTGCTTGGCCGCCAGCGCCATTCCCGCGGCCATGCTCAGCCCCTGGCCCAGCGAGCCGGTAGCCACCAGCGCACCCGCAAAGCGCGGGGTGGGGTGACCTTCGAGGCGATTGCCGAATTTGCGCAGTTCGAGCAGGTCGTCAATGGGAAGCGCTCCGGCCTCGGCCCAGGCAGCATAAAGGACGGGTGCGGCGTGACCCTTGGAGAGCACAAAGCGGTCGTTGCCCGCATGGTCGGGCTGTTTCGGGTCGTAGCGCATCACGTGGAAGAAGAGCGTAGCGACGAGTTCGGCTGCCGAGAAACAGGAGGTGGGATGCCCCGAGCCGGCCGCGGTGGTCGCGCGCAGGCAGTGGACGCGCAAGCGATTGGCCTTTTCTTGCAGGAATCTGATGGTTTCCGCGCGCCTCATTGACCTTGTTGGAGGAAGGTGAACGCTCCTGCCCTGCACTGCTCCGAAACTCATTCTAACACAGCCACACTCAAAGATTTAAGCTGCGGTGGAATTGCGCAGGTGGCTGCTGCCTGCCTCTGCCGGCAGCAAGTGCCCGTAGGCACGCGCTACGCAGACCGTGCCAGAGCTGCCGCCTGGCGGCGCCCCCCGGCCGCGGTCGCCAACCGCGGCCCCAGCTTGCGCTTCACTTCCGCGATGAACAAGGGCGTCAAGGACTCGCCCGCGCGCGCAACCAGGGTAACGGCGGGGCGAGGAAAGTTCCGCCGGCGGTCGAGCTTGAGGTCGGCACGGCTGAGCAGGTCTTCAAACAGCAGCGCGCGGTCGGCCGGATCGGCGCCCCAGAGCCAGAGCTTTTCTTCCTCGCGCTGTAGAAAACGCAGTGCCGCCGCTACCCGGTCGAGGACGCGCTCGGGATTGGTCGCTACGAAGAAGACACGCAGTATCCAGCGTGTCCTGCCGTAGTGGGCTTCGAGGCGCACTTCGTAGCGCCGGTTGTGGTTCCGCTCGATGCTCGAACGATAACTATTGCGCGCCGCGCCCCGCACGAAGCACCTCCCGTGCAAATGAACTCAGACAACCAACGCCCGCCGCGCACTGCCTCGCTTCCATCACCGCCGAAGACCCGGGCGACCATGGGGCTGGGACCCGGCAGCGTGAATCGGGGAAAACGGGAGGCAACAATTCTACCCCCTGCCGGCGCTGGAGGCAAGGGGGTGTACTCGTCCGCATGAGGGGTGACACTTTGCGGCAGCTTGCTGATGCCAGCCACCTCGCCCGGTCGCCTCGCTCGCTGCCTCCTACCCCAGGGGGGGTAGTAAGCCCTTCCCGGTAACTCGTTCATCCACAATGGATTGGGAACAAGAAACTAGTTTCTCGCCATGTTTCTCTATGTTTCTCCTCCTTCCCGCCCTCCTTTCCCCACCAGCCTAGCCGATTACCTCCCACCCGTCTAATAACCGTGAACAGGATGAGCACGATGAACACGGTGAACTTTTTGAGAACCCTTCCCAAAATGGAACCGACCGCCCTCGACCCGGCTGGGTAAGCGGCGAGCAATCTTCCCTGGCGATCCCCAACACAGCTTGGATGAGGTGCGGAGTTTACCCCGAGCGTAGCCGAGGGGCACCCGCTCCCTGCCGGCGGCTTGCACCCGGCTGGCGCTGGCGGGGTAGCTTCCTATTGATTTGATGATTTCCATGCTGACACTCGGCCCAAGTGTCACCTATCATTCTGAACGAGAGCAGGGGAGAGAATTTCACCCAAAGCGACGCGGCCGCTCCCACCCGTCCCGCAAGGATTGGCTAGCGGGCTCGGGCTGACATCCTTCGGCGATGGGTGAACCTCCTCGAAGCCTTCCGGGAGCCCCGCAGGGGGCGGCAGCGCCGCCCCGGCCGCATTTTCCCCGCCGCAAGTGTGTGCGGACATGGTGTTGTCTTCTTCCGGCTCCTAGGCTAGTCTTACGCCCGGCTGCAACTTTTTGGGTGTTCCCTACGTAGGTAACAACAAAGGAAAAGATTCGCTTCGAAATCCGTGGGGAGGGGTCAATGTCCCACAAACAGTGTACGCTCAGTAGTCTTCTCATTTTGGTCCTGGGGTTTGGGCTGGCTGCGCCCGCGGCTGTCTCCGCCCAGAGCAGTCTGGAGGGACAGTGGGAAGGGGCCATTTCCCTGCCGGGTATGGCCTTGCAGATCACGGTAGAGTTCAAGCGGGCCGAGACGGGCTGGCAAGCCACCATCGACATTCCCCAGCAGGGCGCCGAGGGCCTGCCGTTGCAGGCGGTCCGCTTCGAAGCGGCCCAAGTCCACTTCGAGCTGGCGGCTGGCCCCGGCGTGGCCGTCTTCGAAGGCAAGCTCGCGGGCGACAAAATCAGCGGAACCTTCACGCAGGCCGGGCAGACATTCCCCTTCGCCCTGGAACGGAAGCCCTCGCGCGCAGCCGCGGCCCGCTCTGCGGCACTGCCCGCGGGGATGGTTCCGCGCGCACTGCTGCTGGGCAACCCCGAGCGCGCCCGCCCGCGGCTTTCGCCCGACGGCACCAAGGTCGCCTACCTGGGGCCGGACAACGGGGTGTTGAATGTCTGGGTGCGCACGGTGGGGAAGGAAGATGACCAGGTGGTGACGGCCGACAAGAAGCGCGGCATCCGGGCTTTCTTCTGGCAGGAAGACAGCAAGCACATCCTCTACATCCAAGACTTCGCGGGGGACGAAAACTGGCACCTCTACCAGACCAACCTGAAAACCAAGCTGACGCGCGACCTGACCCCATTCCAAGGGGTGCAGGCGCGACCCCTGGACATCGACCAGAATTTCCCGGACCAGGTTCTGGTGGGGCTGAACATCCGCGACCGCCGGCTGCACGACGTCTATCGCATCAACCTCAAGAACGGGGCCGTGGAGCTCGACACGGAAAACCCCGGCGACGTGGCCGAGTGGACCGCCGACAACAACTTCCAGATCCGTGCGGCCCAGGTGTTTGCCCCCGACGGCGGCACCATCATCCGCCTCCGCGACACCCCCAACGCCCCCTGGCGGGAGTTCCAGCGCTGGAGTGCGGATGAGACGTTCGGTGGGGTGGCGGGCTTCACCCCGGACAACAAGGGTGTGTGGCTGATTTCTAGCGTGGACGCGAACACAGCGCGCTTGGTGGAAGTCGAGCTGGCCACCGGCAAGAGCAGGGTCATCGCCGAAGACCCGCAGTATGACGTGAGCAGCGTGATGACCCACCCGAAGACGCGCAAGCTCGAAGCGGTGCGATTCATCCGCGCGCGTAGGGAATGGACGCTGATTGACAAATCGCTGCAGGCCGATTTCGACGCCCTCGCAAAGGTGCGCGACGGCGACCTCAGCATCGCCAGCCGTGACCTGGAGGACAAGACCTGGCTGGTCGCCTACATCACCGACGACGGCCCGGTCTATTACTACGCCTACGACCGCGCCAGCCAGCAGGCCACGTTGCTGTTCAGCCACCACCCCAAGCTCGAGCAGTACAAGCTGGCGAAGATGAAACCCATCTCGTTCCAGGCGCGCGATGCCCTGACCATCCACGGCTACCTGACCTTGCCGCTGGACAAGGAGCCCGAGAACCTGCCCATGGTGCTGACCGTGCATGGGGGGCCGTGGGATCGCGACGTCTGGGGCTTCAACGGCCAAGTGCAGTGGCTGGCCAACCGCGGGTACGCCGTGCTCCAGGTCAACTTCCGCGGCTCCACCGGCTACGGCAAGGCCTTCGTCAACGCCGGCGACCGCGAGTGGGCGGGCAAGATGCACGACGACCTGATTGACGGGGTCAACTGGGCCATCGCGCAGGGCTATGCCGACCCGAAGAAGGTCTGCATCATGGGGGGCAGTTACGGCGGCTACGCCACGCTGGTCGGGGTCAGCTTCACTCCGGATACATTTGCCTGCGGCGTGGACATCGTCGGGCCGTCGAACATCGTGAGCGCGATCAAGTCCATCCCGCCTTACTGGAAGCCTATCAAGTCGCTGTTCGATAAGCGCGTGGGCAAGGTGGAAACCGAGGAGGAATTCCTGAAGTCGCGTTCGCCGCTGTTCAAGGCCGATCAGATCAAGGTGCCACTGCTGGTGGCGCAGGGGGCCAACGACCCCCGCGTGCCGCAGGCGGAAAGCGAGGAAATCGTCACCGCGGTGCGGAAGAAAGGCATAGAGGTGGAGTACTTGCTCTTCCCCGACGAAGGCCACGGGTTTGCCCGGCCGGAGAACCGCCTCGCTTTCTATGCGGCCGCCGAGCAGTTTCTGGCTCGCATTCTAGGCGGGCGCGTGGAACCGCCCTCGGAAGCCGAAGCCAAGCTGCTCGCTGCCGTCCGCCAATAGCGCAGGGCAGGCCCGAAGGCGGGCAAGCCGAAAGAGCTCCCCCCCGCCCGGTAGAGCGCCATCCGCCGCGATTCGTACACCATCTGCCGCGATAATGCCACGGTCTGGCTTGCGTGCAGCAAGCTATAATCAGGCCCCTTCGATGACGTCCCTTCAAGTCTGCTATCGCTACGCCGGGAAGTTGACGCTGGCGCAGAGGCGCAAGTTGGGCGAGCTCTGTGGCGTTTATGGGCTGCGGCGCATCACGCTGGAGGAAGAGTGCAACCAGCTCCAAATCGAGTTTGACGCTTCGCGGTTGAAGGAAAGCGAAGCCGTTCACATCCTGCACCGAGCAGGGATTCCGCTCACGCAGAAGATCGAAGCGCACTAGTCTGCCGTGCGCGGCGGGGTGAGGTTGCTGCCCAGGAAAATGGAAGAAGCGGCTCGCGCCTCGATGGGGGGTCCCGACCGGAGTCGGGACTTGGGGGGGTTGGCGATGCAGTTTCTTCCTAGCCTGAACCAGGTAGAAACAAACCAGCAGCTTGCGGTCACGGTGTGGGTGTTGCGCCCGCTACCCCGACCGACAAGCTGCTGGTTCCGCAGAGCGCGAGCCGCCACTCTTCCACTACTTTGTTATGCACGGCACGTGCCAAACTCCCGCAGGCGTGAATTCGTTGCAGGGCGAGGAGTTGCGAGAACCCTCCCACGAGCCGGGGCGCAGCTCTTCCCACCACGGGAAGACTTAGGTTCCCTCTGGGAATGACCCGGCCCCGCAGCCACTGCCGTTGACAACTCCCTCAGCCCATCCTTAGAATGACCTCACTACAGTGGGGCGCCCGTAGCTCAGCTGGATAGAGCGTCTGGCTACGAACCAGAAGGTCGGGGGTTCGAGTCCCTCCGGGCGCGCCACCTTTCTGCTTGGGTGCCAGCCACGCAGCCGTCGTCCAGCCCTTACCTCCCCAAAGAGCGGCACAGAATGGTTGCATCGCGGCGTCACAACTCACTGGCGGTGACTTGCGTTTCAAAGCTAGCTTGGCCCGATGAAAAGACCCCGGCGCGCTGTGCGGCCACTGGACGTCGCCCACACTTCCCGGCTCAGCGGAGCAAATCAGCTTTTGGATTGACAAGGCTGTCGGGGAGCGCTAGCTTCCAGAACAAAGTTACGTACCATCTCCAACTCTGGAGCGCACGTTCCCCTACGAGCGGCGGTCTTGGACTAAGAGAAACAAGGAGGCTGTCATGAGCCAACTGAATCGCATCGGGCCCGGCTCCATGTTCAAACTAATGGGTTTCCTGTATCTGTTGGTCGGGCTTCTTATTGGTGTCATCGTCACCCTGGTCTCGTTCCTGACCCCCGTCAGGCCGGCGGGAGCCGGCGGGGCCATGTTCGGCCCTCTGGCGATTGTGATTCTGCCGATTTTCTACGGTCTCCTCGGAGCCATCTTTGGGGCCATCGGAGCGCTCCTCTACAACCTGGCCGCCAGCGTAACCGGAGGGCTTGAGCTAGAGCTTGAATAGGACTGCGAACGCCGTTGCTTCGCGCCACAGCCCAGCGTATGCTAGCTGCTCCGTAAACGCCCCGCAGAGAGATAGCAACGAGAAAGTCCGGGGGCGCGAATCTCTCGGGGCGCGCCACGGCAAATTTTTTCTCGGAAGGCTGCAAGAACAATCTATGACCAAACTCACTGCCGGCAAACTGAAGGGCCTGCAAAAAGTCTCCGACGCGCGCGGCATCATCGCCGCGGCCGCGATGGACCAACGGGGGTCGCTGCGCAAGGCGATCGCCCAGGAGCGCGGTGTACCCACCGAGCAGGTGACGCCGCAGATGCTGGCCGAGTTCAAAGCGGCGGTGACGCGCATCCTGACACCCCATGCCAGCGCCATCCTGCTCGACCCGGAGTACGGCTTGGAAGCCGCGCGCACGCGCAGTCCCAACGCCGGTCTGCTGCTGGCCTACGAGAAGAGCGGCTACGATAAGAGCGGGCCGGGGCGGCTGCCAGACTTGCTGCCGCTGACGGTGAAGCAACTCATCGCCGCCGGTGCCGACTGCATCAAGCTGCTCATCTACTACACACCCTTCGACGCGCCCACGATCAACCAGGAAAAGCACGCCTGGGTGGCGCGTGTGGGAGCCGAGTGCGCCCAGTGGGATGTGCCCTTCTTCCTGGAATTTGTCGGCTACGATCCCGAGGGCGACGAAAGCAGCCTCGCGTACGCGCGCAAGAAACCTGAAATCGTCATCCGCAGCATGGAGGAATTTTCTAAGCCCGAATATCTGGTCGACATCCTCAAAGTGGAAGTGCCGGTGAACCTGAAATTCGTCGAAGACACAAAAACTTTTGCCGGCACCCCCGCCTACAGCAAAACCGAAGCCAAAGAACTCTTCCAGAAAGCCGCGGCGGTAGCCAGGAAACCGTTCATCTATCTCAGCGCGGGCGTCTCCAACCCGCAGTTCGCCGAAACCCTCGACCTCGCCGCCGAAGCCGGCGTGCCCTTCTGCGGTGTGCTCTGCGGACGCGCCACCTGGCAGGACGGAGTGCCCCTCTACGCCAAGCGCGGAATCAAAGCGCTGGAAGAGTGGCTCGCCGACCAGGGCGTGAAGAACATCGAAGTCGTCAACCAACGCCTGGCCGCCGCCAAGCCCTGGACAACCTACTACGAGGTCCCCGTCTCCACGACGGCGTCACGCTGAAGCCAGTCTTCCCACCGACGCGTTTACTGTTCGCGGTAACCCAGAATGTCAGCCGTCACGCCGCGCAGCACCCGTCCCTTATGCGGCGCGGCTTTGTCGATCTTGCTCGCGTAGTCCATCTTCCGGATCTGGATACTATATTTCTGAAACTCACATGCGTCGGGAATCAGCAGGTCATCGCTGTTATAAATCTCCCCCAAGCGCACCTCTTGGCTCGCTTCGTCCACCTCCGCCCCCAGCACCCGCGCCACCACTCGATCCCGCTGGTAGAGCGCATCTGGCTCGCGGACTACCGGTGGCGCGGGCGTGGGCCTGACCTCGGCTCCGACACAGGCAACGTTGCCCCCTTTTCGCTGCCCCGCCCACTTTTTCCGGCTGACAAAAACCACTGCGCCCAGCACCGCGATGGCCACCGCCACCAGCAGCGCGACCTCTAGTGGCGCGAATGTGCTCTCCCCGCCCATCCTGCTTTCCCCTAAATCACTTTTCTACGCTAAAAATTTCCCATTCGTCAACACCTTCGCTGCCAGCCGCTCCTGCTCAGGAGGTAGCGAATCTGCGGCGCGGCTGCTAAGGAGGCGTAACCTCCTCCGCCCCGATTTCGTCTTCTCGAGTGCGACTTTCCTTGTGTTGGTGGGTTTACGTATACAGGGGGCGAACGAAGCTCCCCAAAAGGAGAAACCATGAAGTCAGGACGGAACAGCTTACTCAGTGCACTGGTGGCAATATTTCTGCTGGCCGGCGCTGCGGCGCTCGGGCCCCCGTCCGGGTTTGCTCAGGAAGCTGACCCGAACCTGCCCGAAGCAGCCTTGCCCGACGACTTCGACGACCTTGGCGCCGTGGCCGACCAGCCGGGCATCCGCGAGCAACTCGGCATCACCGACGCTCAGATCGAGCAGTTGCGCGCCGCCGGCCGGGAGGCGCTCAAGCAGCGCATCCGCACCCGCGCGGAGTGGCGCGTGAAACAAATTGAACTCCAAGAACTGCTCGCAGCCGACACGCCCGACCGTGCCCTGATCGAGAAAAAAGTGCGTGAAATCGGCGACCTCCAGTACGGGATGCTCAAGTCGCGCGTCGATACCCGGCTGGCGCTGGCGGGGATTTTGACGCCGGAGCAGCGCAGCAAGCTGCGCTCGCTGCGGCACCAGCGGATGCGTGCCCACAGACGTGGGCGTGGCCAGCGCGGTTTCCGACGCCAGCGGCGCGAGATGGGTGAGCGGCATCGCCGCCTTCGCCCGCCCCAGCAAGAGCACCACCGGCCCGAGGCACCGCCGCCGCCACAACCACCGCAACCCCATCTGTAGCGCTCTGGGAAGCTAGCGCCGGCGAAGAAGAGGGGACAGCCGCAGGGCAGCCGCAGCCAGCGCGGCTATCTTACCAGTAGCACCTCGCGCAGATTGTCACGCCTGATGAAGGTGCGCGAGGAAGAAAAGGTGGCGAACAGATCGAGGATGGCACGGTTCTGCAACACCCGTAGAGGCCGGAGGCCGAGTTCGGTCGGCAGCACCACAAACGACTCGCGCGTCCCCAGCCGATAGCGGTTGCCCCGAGCCGCCTGCAACTGGTTGCGAAAGACCGTCAGCAGTAACCCGCCGGGCTTCAGCAGCGCGTGCAAGCGCGCGCTGGTTGGCGGCAAGAGTTCTTCCGGCAGATACTCAAACAAGTCCCACGCCAGCACCCCGTCCAGCGATTCCTCGCCATAGCGCAGGTTGGCCTCCAAAAACTGAGCTGCGGCCGACGCCTCCGCCTCGGGACTCTCCGCTTCTTGCCCCGCAGCCGCCAGCACCTCCAACGGGTCTTCCGTATAGACCTTGGCCCCCGCCTCGGTCAGCAGTTGCACCGTGGAGTGCCAGACCGGGCCCAGATCAAGAACGCTCGGATGCGTGCGGTCAGCCAAGCTGTGGAAAAATTGCGCCAGCGCATGCGACGCCCGCGCCGGCGGCGCCACACTCACGGGCGACGCCGAAGAACGTGCCGAAAGCCGCTGCCCGAGAATATTCACGGCCGCGTCTACTGAAGCTTGTCTTTGGAGTCACCCGCAAGCGGCATCGCCGCTATCCGGAGGGTCTCGCTCGTTGCCTCCCCGCGCTTCGGCCTCTCCTGCGGTCGCTCGATGTCAATGCTGCCCTTGAAGTAGGCGCCGTCCTCGATGACGATGCGGGCCGCCACCAGCTCGCCGGTGACATTGCCGGTCTTGCGGATTTGCAAGCGGTCGCGGGCACGCAGATTGCCCTGCACGGTCCCCTCAATGACAATCTCGCCCGCACGGATGTCGGCGCGCACGCGGCCCTGCGGCCCTACGACCAGGTTGTTGTCCCCCAGCTCGATGTTGCCTTCAAATTCCCCATCCAGGTACAAGTCCTCGCTACCTTTCAGCTCCCCCCGGAAGACCAAGCTCTTCCCGATCCGTGCCTGCGTGTTGCTCGGCCGCAGCGACTCTGGCAAGGGCCGCAAATCCCGTACGCTTGACGCCACCGGCTCAGGGTTCGACGATGTCGGAAAGACTTCCTCCCCTCTCTTTGTTCGCCACATGATTCCCCCCGCCTCTTGTAGGCTGGCTCCCCCAGACCTCGGCCGTACTATAGTAGCTTCATCCGCAGAAGTAAACAGGCTGGCCCGGGGCTCGCGGGCGACTTGAAGAACGAGCGGAAGCGTCCTGCATAAGAAAGCGACGCAATAATGCTTGACAAGCTATACGAGTTCATATATATAAATATAGAACAATTCAAGGATGAGCTTATGCAGGAACGACTGGCTCAGTTCAAAGCCGATTTTTTTAAAGCCCTTGCGAACCCCTTGCGCATCCGCATCTTAGACACATTGCGGGGGGGCGCCAAGGGGGTGAACGAGATCAGTGCCTTGATTGGGGTTGCACCCACAAGCGTTTCGCAGCAGTTGGCCATTCTGCGCGGGAGGAACTTGGTCGTAGCAACGAAGTCGGGCACCACGGTCTACTACGAGGTGCGGGACCGGAAAATCTTTAAGCTTTTGGACGCAGCACGCGAGATCTTCGGCAGTCAGTTGATGGATGTCCGGCAAACCTTGCGGGACTTGCGCAACGAGGCGCACACATGAAGTCAGTTTTTTCGCGCAAATCTTCAAATATTTGAAGCTAGAAAGGAACCAGGTTGGATGGGGGATTATTTCTTAGCCCAACAGCTCATCGCCCGACTCGGACTTACCCGCCAGCAACTCGAAAAGGCGGAACAAGCGGGTTACGTCCAGCCGGTACAAAAGCACGGCTATGTTTTCTACTCCGCCCACCAGGCCTATAAGCTCCAGGCGGTGCGCAAGCTAATGGAGAAGAAGGGTTACACGTGGGAGCAGGCACTGGCCGAAACGATCCATCGGCCGCTCTACCAAGTTAGCAAAGGCTAAGCAGTGGTAGAAC
The DNA here is from genome assembly GCA_046758465.1 of Terriglobia bacterium. Taxonomy (GTDB): domain Bacteria; phylum Acidobacteriota; class Terriglobia; order Acidiferrales; family 2-02-FULL-67-57; genus JBHIAG01. The sequence goes on from JBHIAG010000014.1 coordinate 13,778, forward strand.
GATGAAGGGAACTATCATCAGCCTGATGAGAAAAAGAGGCTGTGGATTCGTCCGTGGTGAAGACGGCTGCGAAGCCTACTTCGACAAATCCGCAGTTGGCGGAACTGACTGCGCCGCCCTCTCTGTAGGGCAACCGGTTGAGTATGAAGTGCAGTACGGCCTTGAAAGGCTCCGCGTTGTCAACCTACGGCTAGGCACGGCCGCGCGGAGCGGGTCGAAAGGATGAACAAGGAGCCCGGGGGCGGGCCGTACAAACAAAGGGCAATGCCACTAGACACTGCAAAAGCGATGCGAGCCGCGGCAGGGCTTAAGCTGGGGCCGGTGCGCGTGATTGTGCCGGAATTGCTCGTTGTGGGCTGCGCGCAGGTGCATTTTCGCTTTCGCAAACGGCCTGTGGTGCTGGGCGCGGATGGGTTGTTTCTGCTGGGGCGGCCGATGCTGCGTAAAGGCACGGAGGTCGCGATCGACATTCGTCTCGACGGCGTGGAAAGCCGGTTCCAGGCGGTGGTGGACGAGTCGCTCGAAGGAATTGGGATTGCCTTCCGCTTCACCGCGAACGGCACTCCACACGCCTTGCTGGAATGGTGGCAGCAGACGGTTGGGTTGATCTCGAGTTGAGAACTCTAGGTGGCAGAGAGGACTGCTCCGCGGCACCCCAAGCCTCACGGCCTGCTCTCTTCAGCCAGCTTTTGACTGTTTGCAGGCGGCGGCACTGAGAACAGCTCCCACCAGGTGTACACGCTGCGCACGAGCTCCAGAAAAAACAGCGCGCGTTGCTCGCGCTCCTGCCACCAGCGACGCGGCTGAAACCGCAAATCGTCGGCGGCAGTGATCCACACCTGCGTCCCCCGCGGACGAAAGACCGCGCGAAAGATGCGGCGCGCGCGGCGCGCGTGGAAGTTTGACGTCACGACAATCACCCGGCGGAAGCCGTGTTGGGCCAACACCGGTCGCAGCAGAAAAGCTTCGTGGAGCGTGGAAGTGGCTGGCAACGGCACGCGCACGAGCTGCGAGGCGGGTACACCCAGGGCAAGGGCTTCGCGCTCCATCAGCTCGGTCTCGTTCAGATAGGTGCGTAGCGCCGGGCCCACCAGCACCAGGCGCGGTGCCCAGCCTTCCCGGTAGAGCTGCGCGGCCCGCGCCAGCCGGTCTCCCCGCGGGCTGTCCCCGCCCAGCACCACAATCGCCTCCGCCTTTTTTAGCTCATCGCTCACCACCCACCATTCCCCGACCGCGCGCAACAGCGGCCCGCGGAGCAGATAGAGCAGAAAAAACAGACAAAGAAGGAGCACCAGGACGATGAGTTGAAAAATAATCCCGCCGCGCTCGGCGGGCGCCCGCTTCGCGAGCTGTACGCGCATAAAGTTGCGTGACCTCTAGGTGGCGTCGAGTCTAGGGACGAACGAGAGGAACGTCAAGCTCAGGCGAGTGGTCTACAGCCGGAAAGAAGCTACTTATTGAAGCGCGAAGGCGTGGGGCCTTCTTCCAGCATGTGCCGGTCCCAGATGGCGCCCTGGCGCGTGTAGTAGGCCAGCTCAAAGTCCTGGGTCAACTCCAGGGCGTCGGTGGGACAGGCATCCTCACAGCAGCCGCAAAACATGCAGCGGGAGAGATCGTAGGTAAAATGGGTCAGCACCTTGCGCCGCGAAGCCTCCTCGCGCTGCCAACCGACTACAATGAGGTTTTCGGGGCATGCCAGCGCGCAGAGGTTGCAGGCGATGCAGAGGGTTTCATCGGTTTCCGGGTGGTTATTCAGGCGCGGCGCACCGCGGTAGCGCTCGGCCACATTCGGCCGCTCCTTCGGGTACTGCTCGGTGTAGGTGGCGCTGGGTCGCTGAGAGAGAAACGTGCGGCGAAGACCCTTCAGCAGGTCCACCAAAAAGAGGCGGCGAAGTCGCTCTTTCCCATCCATCAACTGCCTCTGCCCTTCTTGTAAGGATACCTGCTGGTGCGAGCTCCGTCAAGGTTGCTCGCCTGAGCTGGTTTGCCGGCGCTCTGGGCGCGCAGTAGTGTAAAGAAAGTTCAACCCCTGGCTCGCGGCCACGGGGCCCCGCGGTCCCGCTCTGCGGGACTGGGTTGAACGAAATTCCTGATTCCCATTGGAGAAACCTCCGAGGCTAAAGCCCGCTAATTTTTGGGCCTGTTACGTCACGGCTAAAGCCGTGACCCGCCTAGACAAGCACCGAGCCCCCAGGCTTGTCCTGAGCCCCGAAGCTTCGGGGTCGAAGGACTCCTGCCTGGGGAAGCACTGCCCAGCAGCCGAAGGAGACATGAGAGGGGACAAGTCCCTGCCCTACCCAAGCAAGCTACCAACCGGCCTCCGATTGCCGCGGCTCAGGGCAGGTGGTGGCGGAGTACGCGGCCGGGCCGTGCCCCTGTGGCCTGGCCCGCGTCCCACACCAGTACACCGTTGACGAAGACTTTCTCCACCCCCTCGGGCAGCCGCGCCGGCTCCTGATAGGTCGAGCGGTCGAGAATGCGCTCCGAATCGAACACCACCAGGTCGGCTTTCATCCCTTCCGCAATCACGCCGCGGTCGGCCAGCCCCAACCGAGAAGCTGGCAGCGAGGTCATCTTGCGAATGGCTTCCTCCAGTGTCAGCCAGCCCCGCTCGCGCACGTAGCGGCCCAACACCTTGGGATAGGTGCCAGCGCTGCGCGGATGGCGTGAGCTGACGCCGCCGTCGCTCGCCACCATCACCCACGGCTGCGCGTAGAACGCCCGGATGTCTTCCTCGACCATCGAGCGGCCCACCACGCTCGCGCCGCCTTCGCGCACGATCTCGATGTAGAGTTCCACAGGTGTGATGCCACGCGCCTCGGCCACTTCGGCGAGCGTTTTGAACTCGTACTCGGGATGTTTCTGCGAGCGCGTGATAAGCACGTTGGCAGCACCGCCGACGTCGGCCAGGGCCGCGGCCACACTCTCCGGGTCAGTGTGGCGGCGGTTGGGGACGAGCACGCTGATGGTCGAGGCCCAGGCCTGGTACGGATAGCAATCCGCCGTGATGTCCACGCCCGAGGCCCGTGCTTCCTCGATCAGACGAATCACCTCCGCTGCCTTGCCCCACACGGCTGTCACGGCCAACTTAAGGTGGGAAATCTCGACGGGCAAGCCGGCCTCGCGGCCGATGCGAATAGCTTCGCGGAGAGCCTCGAGCATGCGGTGGCCTTCGTCCCGAATGTGGGACATATAGACGCCGCCAGAGCGGGCGGCCACTCGGGCTAGCGCGATCACTTCCTCCGTGGTGCTTTGGAAACCCACGTCGTACTCCAGCCCGGTCGAAAGGCCCACAGCGCCCTCGCGCATCGCCGCTTCGACCAGCGCCGCCATCTGTGCGACCTCTTCTGGCCGGGCGGCACGCTGCCAGTCCTCGCCCATCACCCGACGCCGCAGGGTGGCGTGGCCCACGAAGCTCAACACGTTCACCGCCGGTGGAGACCTCTCCAGCTCGTCCAAGAACTCGCCGATGGGAAACGCCGAGCCGCCGTCGGGCCCCATCACAATCGTGGTGATGCCCTGCGCCACCTGGGTGGGGGCCAGCAGCTGCTGCGCCAGCCCGCGCCGCGAGTGGTTGTGGATGTCAATGAAGCCGGGGGCCAGAACTCTGCCGGTTGCGTCAACGACCTGTTCACCCGGCTCGGGCGCAAACGCCCCCACCGTCGTGATGCGGTCGCCGACAATACGCACGTTGCCCACCCGCGCCGGCCCGCCCCGCCCGTCTATAATCCGCGCCCCCACAATGACCGTTGAGCGCACTATCTCGTGCTGCGCTCGTGCCGCCGGGAGGTACACCACCGCTAGGAACACCGGTAGCAGAAGCCATAGTGCCTGTCTTACCTGTCTCATAGCCCCTAGTTTAGCATGGTTGTTGGCTTTCTCGCTGCTTGCTACAATCAGACGCCAGTCAGATTGTCTGCCGTTTCGCGGTTAACTTCTCACGCATGCGGCCGGAGGGGTGCCAGAGCGGTTGAATGGGCCCGCCTCGAAAGCGGGTAGGCTGTGATGAACGGCCTCGTGGGTTCGAATCCCACCCCCTCCGCCAAATTCCCGCTTGACTCAGGCATCGGACGGCGCACCGGCGGGGGAGGCATGGAGGCCGCCGAATGGGGTAGTCGAAACCAGTCAACCTCTGCAAGTATTTCTTGAGAAAGGCCTTAGCTTGGTGGGAGAGCGACTAGTCGGGACTAGGCTATGCCTGCAAGTAGCGGCGAGGTAGGTCTCATATGTTCCATATATTCACCAAGGCAGCGCTGGGACGCATGCGGCTGAAAGGGCTGTTGCTGGCCGCCCTGCTGGCGGCTCCGCCTGTGGCGGGGGTGGAGCAGGAGGCCCGCGTCCGGGGAGACCCCCGCGACGCCTGGCAGCGGCCCGCAGAGGTGCTGGATGCGCTCGGGGTGCGCGAAGGCTCCGTGGTTGCCGATGTGGGCTGCGGAAGAGGCTACTTCACCGCCCACCTAGCGCGCCGGGTGGGCCCGGAGGGAGTGGTCTATGCGGTTGATATTGACGAAGCTGCGCTGGCTGCGGTCACGCGTCTCGTCGAGCGCAACCCCGCATGGCGGGGCCGGGTGCGACTGGTGCGCAGCCAGCCCGACGACCCGCGGCTACCCACAGGCCGGCTGGACGTGGTGCTGATCGTTGACACCTACCACGAATTCCGCACCCCGGATGCGATGCTCGAAAAAATCTTCGCGGCACTCAAGCCCGGCGGCCGCGTCGGCATCATTGACCGCGCCGCCGAACCCGGCCAGTCGCGCAGCGTCTACCGGCGGCGCCACCGCATCCCGAAAGAAATCGTTGTGAGAGAGGCGACCCGCCACAACTTCATCCTCCTCCGCGAAGCACCCGGCTTCACCCGACCGCGAAGGAAAATTCCGATGTACTTTTTGGTCTTCCAGAAACCTGCGCGGCGTGCCGGCGGGCAGGACTAGCCGCGGCTTGCCCGCGTGACTTTCTCTTCCCCTACGGGGCGTATGGGCGCGCGGCGTTCGGCAAAAAACTTTTCAAGCACAGCGGCGCACGCCTGGGCCAGCACACCGGCACACACTTCGACGCGGTGGTTCAGGTAAGGAGCTTCGAGCAGGCACACCTGCGAGCGCACCACGCCCGCCTTGGGGTCGTCGGCGCCATAGATGAGCCGACGCACGCGCGCCTGCACCAGCGCGCCCGCGCACATCGCGCACGGCTCGAGCGTCACGTAGAGGTCCGCATCGTTCAGCCGGTAGTTGCCACACCGCGCGGCCGCTTGGCGCAAGGCCAGGATTTCGGCATGCGCAGTGGGATCGTTCAACGCAATCGAGCAGTTGTGCGCGCGAGCAATCACCACGCCGTTGGCCACCACCACGGCACCTACAGGCACTTCGGCGGCGGCCGCGGCCGCTTGGGCTTCCTCCACTGCGAGCTGCATGAACTGTTCGTCGGAATCCATGGCACTACGGGCGGCGCTTGGCGCGGGCTTCGTCGACCTTGGTGAGCAATTGCTCCGCCGCTGCCTTGTAGGGGCTCTCGATCTCCACCACTTGCAGCAGATAGCGCCGCGCCGGCTCCAGTTGCCCCAGCTTGGCGTGGGCAAATCCCAGCCGAAAGAGGTTCCGCGCGTGCGCCACCAGCTTACCGCCCAGCAGCGGTTCCGCCTGGCGGAACTTCTCGATCGCTTCTGCTGTCTTTTTGCGACCGAGCTGCTTGTTCGGTTCCCTGTCTGCCCGGTGCATCAGGATGAGACCGCGAATCGAGTACGCCAGGCCTTTCCAAGTGTTCTGTTGCTGTGCCCACTGCTCTTCGCTCTGGTGTTCCGGCCGCGCCGCCTTGTCGGCCAGCTCGGGGACTGCTTGCGCCAGGGTTTCGGCGCGCTCCAGGTGCTGACCCATTTCACTGAGCGCGTCAGCGGCGATGACATTTAGCAGAGGATTTTCGGGATCCCTTGCCAGGGTCTTTTCTCCGACTTCGAGTACCTTGTCGGCATTCATGGTTCGCTGATAGGCGCCCAGACACGCCTGGAAGGCGGAGGAGAAATAGCGGGAATCGGTGAAGGCATCGAGGTAGCGCTCGAACAACCCGGCCTGCATGGCAGGGTCACTCTGCTGGAGGCCGAGTTGATAGAGGCTGTATTCGAGAAACTGATAGTCCGGCCGGTGTCGCTCCAGCAGATTGGCTTTGTGGTTCTCCCAGATATCAGCCGGAGTGCCTTCCGGTGGCCCCGCCGCTTGCAACCGCTGCACCAGGCCTGCCGCCAGGATGCCGTAGTTAAACGCCTGCGCCACGTTCTGCTTCTGGGCAAAGGCACGGGTCAGGTTCGTCATCGTCGCAAAATCACTCGGGTCGAGCCGGAGCGCCTGCAGAGCGCTCAGGACGGCTTTGTCGAATTCGCCCGCTTTGAGATAGCTGGCTTGCAGCCGACGATAACCCAGCAGGCGCGCATCGCCGCGAAATTCCTGCACGAACTTTTCCAGCAACGCAATCTTCTTTGCCAGGTCGCTCTCTTGTTCAATCGCCAGCAGGGCACGGTCTTGCGGCGAACCGGCGGGAATGCCGGGGGTTTTGCCCAGTTGCGCCAGCCCCGCGACAGCACTCAGGGCTATCAACACACTCACCATAAGCGCCCGCTTCATCGTTTCCTCCTTGCCCCTAGAACTTCTCGCTTCGTCAGCGCCGCAGGGACAAGCCACGCGACCCCATCGCCTCTGGCATTCCCACTAACCTGGCGCGCTCCGCGGATCTCTCGGCTCGCTCATTTTTGCGGTGCCCAGACCGAGCACTGCTCGACCGGGTCAAAAACCTACCGTGCCTTCCACGATGATCAGAACACCCACCAAGCCCAGCACCAGGCGCCACGCGCCGCTCACCACGGCGGCACCGGCCAAGACCAACAACCCCACACCGACGGCCGCGTAGAAAAGCCGGGCCGCCGGACCCAGATTCTTCTCCAACTTCACGGCTGCACCTGCCTTTTGTATTGGTATAGTAAGGCCCGGCCACCGCGAAAGTAAATAGACCTGGAGAACGCAACCAAGGAGATGCCATGGATCTAGGACTCAAAGACAAAGTCGCCGTTGTCGCCGCCGCCAGTCAGGGTCTTGGCCGTGCAGTGGCGGAAGCGCTGGCCGCAGAAGGCGCCCGGGTCGCTATCTGCGCGCGGAACGCCGAACGGCTGGAAGCCACCGCCGCCGCCATCCGCGAACGTACTGGCGCCGAAGTGCTGGCGCAGGTTGCCGACGTCACGCGCGCCGCCGACATCCATCGCTTTGTGGCGCACGCCGTGGCCCGCTGGGGCCGCGTCCACATCGGTGTGGTGAATGCTGGCGGCCCGCCAGCGAAGGAGTTTTCCGCCATCACGCTGGAAGACTGGGACTGCGCGGTTGAGCTCACCCTGATGAGCGCCGTCCACTTCGCCCGCGAACTCCTGCCCGGAATGCGCCGACAGAAATGGGGCCGGTTGATCTTTATGACCTCGGTAGCTGTCAAACAACCGATTGAGGTGTTGCTGCTTTCGAACGCTGTGCGCAGCGCGGTTACCGGCTTGGCCAAAAGCCTGGCTAACGAGTGCGGCCGGGACAACGTGCTCGTCAACACCGCCTGCCCCGGCTACACTCTCACGGAACGCCTGGAAGAACTGGCGGCGGCCCAGGCTGCGGAGAAAAAAGTATCGCCGGAGAAAATCTACGAAACTTGGCACTCCCAGATCCCACTCGGGCGGCTGGCCCGGCCCGAAGAGTTTGGCGCTGTGGTCGCGTTCCTGGCCTCGGAAAAGGCCAGCTACATCACCGGGACAAGCGTGGTGGTGGACGGCGGCTGGGTGCGCAGCCTGCTCGCCTAGGACACAAGACTAGTCCTCTTCCACGTGCTCAAACTCTTCCCGCGGGCCGCCGCAGTCCGGGCAGCGGTCCGGCGGTTCAGCCGCCGACACAATGTAGCCGCAGCGCAGGCACCGCCAGACCAGATTGATAAACATCTGCATAGCTGCCCCTCGCTATAATAAGCGACCTTTGCCCGCGACACCGATGCCGCTGGCTCCGAGGTAACTATGAACCCGCGCTCGCCCTACTGTCTTCTTCTTTTTCTTTTGGCCCTGCTGCCCGCCGGGCCGGGCCTGCTGCCCGGCCAGCTCCATCCGTACGGACAGGACCAGCAGCCGAGCGAAGAGTCCCTCTACGCCCGCAGTCGCGAGTTCGACCAACGCCACCTGCGGCTGGAATTGAGCTTCGACCTTCCCCAAAAGAAGGTCATCGGCCAGGCGACACTCGCGCTGGCGCCCATCCGCAGCCCGCTCCAGGAAGTCGTGCTCGACAGCATCGCCCTGAGCGTCGAGAGCGTGACATTGGCCGGCAAGCCACTCGCCTTCCAGACGCGCGACACCCAACTCCACATCACCCTCGATCGTGCCTATCCGGCCAACGAGACTCTGGAACTCGTCATCCGCTATCACGCGCAACCCCGCCGCGGCCTCTTCTTCATCGCGCCTGATGAGGACTACCCGAACCGGCCCCGGCAGATCTGGTCCCAGGGCTACCTGAACGACAACCGCCGTTGGTTCCCGAGCTACGACTTCCCCAATGACAAGCTCACGAGCGAACTACTGGTAACCGTGCCAGCCAACTGGGTTGCAATCTCGAACGGCCGCCTGGTCGGCGTCAAGGAAAACAAAGCGGCACGGACGAAGACCTGGCACTGGCGGCAGGACAAGCCGCACTCGACCTATCTGATTTCGCTCGTCGCGGCTGAGTACGAACCGCGCGAGGAAACCTGGAACGGGATTCCGCTGAGCTATTACGTTCCGCCTGGCGCAGCCGACCAAATCCCCCCTTCCTTTGGCCGCACTGCCAATATGATGGAGTTCTACTCCCGGAAGATTGCGCCCTACCCGTGGGACAAATACGCGCAGAGCGTGGTGGAGCATTTCACCTTTGGCGGGATGGAGAACACCAGCGCCACCACCATGGCGCGCCACTGGATCTATCCCGCCGCCCTCGCCCCGGACATCCAGGTCGGGCGGGACGCCGGCATCGCCCACGAGCTTGTCCACCAATGGTTCGGCGACCTCGTGACCGGCAAAGACTGGCGCCACTTCTGGCTCAACGAAGGCTTTGCCACCTACTTCGCCAGCCTCTGGGTGGAGCACTACTACGGTGCCGACGAGTTTGCCGTGCGCATGCAGTCGAGCGCCGCCGGCATCACGCGCTCGGCAGCGGCCGCTCGCTACCCCATCGTACGTCGCCCGCAGGGCGCGCCCGGCCCCACCGGGCTCCTCGTCTATGCCAAAGGCTCCTGGGTGCTGCACATGCTGCGCCACCAGCTCGGAGATGAGAATTTCTGGAAAGCCATCCGTCACTACGTCGACAAGTATCGCTTCCGCAACGTGGACACCGACGATTTTCTCGATGCCATCGCGGAAGCCACAGGACAGAATTTCGAATGGCTGTTCGACCAGTATGTTTACGGAACCGGCCATCCTGAATTCGAAGTCGCCTGGGACTACGATCGCAAGACGCGGCTCGTCCACCTGGCCGTCAAGCAGACCCAGCAGCGCGATGCCAAACCCGCACCCTTCCGCGTCCCGGTCGACATCGAGATTACCAGCGAGCTCGGCAGCCAGACCTTCACCGTCACGCTTAGCAAGCAGGCCGAAGAGCTGTACTTCCCGTCGGAGTCGGCACCGCTGATGGTGCTCTTCGACAAAGGCAACCACCTGCTGAAGGCACTCAACTTCAAAAAGTCACTGCAGGAGTGGCTCTACCAACTCGCGCACCCTCCCTTGGTCGTCCACCGCATCGAAGCCGCGCAGGCTCTCGCCCAGGTGGCGCGCACGCCCGAGGTGCTGGCTGCGCTGGAGCGGGCGGCCACGCACGACCCCTTCTATGCCGTGCGAACAGAAGTCGCCCGCACGCTGGGAAAATTGAAAGGGGAGCAAGCACAGCGGGTCCTCGAGGCGATGACGCACGACGCGGACGCACGGGTGCGCAGCGCAGCGGCTGCCGCATTGGGACAACTCGACGCCAACCCTGCCCTGCTCGCGCTCTTGGAGCGGCTGGCACGCGAGGATGCGAGCTTCACCGCACGCTCGCAGGCCATCCGGAGTCTTGGGCGACTCAAGCCGCCAGACAGCATCGAGCGCCTCCGTCCCTACTTGCAACAGGACTCGCCGCATGAACTGGTGCGGCGGGCGGCGGTGACAGCGCTCGGCGCACTCGGTGACGACAAGACGATTCCACTGCTGCTCAAGTGGAGTGCGCGTGGCAAGCCAGACAACGTCCGCCTGGCGGCCATCAATGCCCTGGGCCGGTCAGGTCGCGGGAATGCGAAGGTGCGCACGCACCTCGTCAAGCTGCTCGACGACCCTTACTACCGCGTGCGCGCGGTTGCGGTGAGCGCGCTGCGGCAGCGCCGGGAGCGCGCAGCCGTGCCGGCGCTGGAAGCCCTGATCCGCAACGAGTGGCACGACCGCGTCGCCCGCAGCGCCCGTAGGGCCATTGAAGAAATCCAGAAACCCGCACGGGCAGCGGCTTCGGGCACCACCAATCTCACCAAACTGCGCCAGCGCTTGGCCGAACTCGAGAAAGAAAACAAAGAGCTGCGCGAACGTTTGAAGCAGCTCGAAAAGCGCATGGGCCCAGCGGCCAATCCGTAACGGCGCGAGCGGGCCAGCTTCGCCGCACTACGGCGGGGCCAGCAGCAGGCGAAGGTCGCGAAGGTTCAACGGTTGCGGCCCGATGAGGATCGCGTCGCCGAGCGCTCGAAAGAAATGGTAGGAGTCAGAGCGCTGGAAGTAATCTTCGACGTCCATCCCGTTCGCACGCGCCCGCACCAGCGTCTCCCCGTCTGCCACCGCGCCGGCGGCCGGGCTGTTGCCGTCAATGCCATCAGTTCCGGCGCTCAATACAGCCAAACTCTCGCCGGCAATCTTCAGGACCGCGTAAAGCACAAACGCCTGGTTGCGCCCGCCTTGACCTGCACCCGTCACTGGCGAGGAAAGCTCGCCCCCGGAAATCAAGCAGACCGGCTGGCCAGGAGCTTCGCGCCGCAGCGCGCGCACACGGTCGAGCAGGAAATCGGCGGCACGCTCCACCTCCCACTCATCGCAACACATATCGCACTCCGGCAGAAACCCCAGCGCCCCGGCTGCCCGGTGCGCCGCGTGCAAGACATCGCGGCTGGAGAGCAGCACGAACACTCGCCCACGGGCAAAGACGGGTCTATCGCCCTTCGGCGTCTCCGCGAGCGTACGCTGCTCGAACAGGCGGCGGATGGATAGAGGAAAGTCTGGCCGCAGGTGATAGCGTGCGGCCACCTGGTAGCAGTCTTCCACGCTGCTTGCATCGGGCAGCGTCGGCCCCGAGGCGATGGTGTCGAGCTCCCCTTCCGGCACGTCGGAGACCAGGATCGTCACCCGCTCCGCTTGCGGAGCCGCTTCGGCCAAGCGGCCGCCTTTGACCGCCGAGAGGTGTTTTCGGATGGCGTTTACCTCGGCAATGCGCGCACCGCAGTTAACCAGCACCTGGTGCACCCCGCACAGGTCGTCGAGCGTCAGCCCCGGCAGCGGCTTTTCCACCAGTGCCGATCCCCCGCCCGAGATGAGAAAGAAGACCAACGTCTTTTCATCTGTCTTTGCAAGCGCGGCCAGAATGGCTTCCGCGGCGGCCAAGCTCTCGCCATTGGGGTAAGGGTGGCCAGCCACGAAGGTGCGGAATCCAGGGAGATTCTCGGGCGGCAACGTGTTCGAGACGGCAATGCCATGAGGACTGAAATCGGGCGCCAGCGTCTCGACGAGCGACACCGCCATCGCCCAGGCCGCCTTGCCGAAGCTGATGGTCAGAATGTCCCGATAGCCGCCCAACTCAAGCGTATCGTTGCCCAGGGCCAGCCGCGTACCGTGGCGGGTAATCTTGCGCTGAAAAGCGCAACCCAGGTCGAGTTGTGCCAGGGTAGCGGCAAAAATCTCCCGGGCGCACTCTTTGAGCGCTCTGGGCTGTTCGGCCACGCTAGCTTCCAAGGCGTTAGGCTTTCAAGGCGGCCAGCGCCGCCTGGGCGACTTCGACGTCCTGATCTTCGGTCCCGGCGCTCACGCCCACGCCCCCGATAACCTGACCCTCGACCACAATCGGCAAGCCGCCGCGAATTGGCGTCAGGCGGCCCTCAGTCGCCAGGGGCAGGCCGAGCGAAAGCAGCAGGCTCGTATCCTCGGCAGTGGGCACAGGCCCGGTGGCGGCGCGGCGCGTGGCCGCGGATATCGCTTTGGTGATGGCCACCTGCACCGAAGAGAGTTTGGCGCCATCCATGCGCGCGAAAGCCAGCAAGTAACCGCCGTCGTCCACGATGGCGATGCACTGCGGCACCTGGATCTGGGCCGCCTTTTTCTCCGCCGCAGCCAGCATCGCCCTCGCCCCCGTGAGCATCAGCTTCAGATTATTGCGTGAAATCATCGCCTCCCTCCTCGCCGCACCGCCCTGCCCGTAGCGGCGTCAGGCGGGCTGGCCGACATAGATTTCCGGGTTCACCAGATTGGGCGGGCGCCGTCCGGCCAGCACCGCCAGCGTGTTCTCGGCTGCCAGCACCGCCATGCGCGTGCGGGTTTCGACTGCGGCGCTGGCGAGATGCGGCGCCAGCACAACGTTCTTCAACCTGAGGAGCCCAGGATGAACTTTCGGCTCCTCTTCGAAAACATCCAGGGCCGCCCCTGCGATCTTTCCGGCCGCGAGCGCCGCGGCCAGCGCGGCCTCGTCCACCACCGGCCCGCGGGCTACGTTGATGAGGATAGCGGTGGGCTTCATCAACGCCAACTCACGCGCGCCAATGACGTGGCGGGTCTCGAGAGTGAACGGCACATGCAGGGAAAGGAAGTCGGATTCGCGCAGTAGGGTTTCGCGCTCGACCCAGCGGGCCGCAAGTGCGCGCTCGATCTCAACGGGAGCGCGGTGGCGCGCGTAGTAGAGCGTCCGCATACCAAAGCCCTGTGCTCGGCGTGCGACGCCGCGCCCAATGCCGCCAAAGCCGTAGAGCCCCAGTGTCTTGCCATGCACGTCCGTCCCCAGCAGTAACAACAAATCCCAACCACGCCAGGTGCCACTGCGGACGTGCGCTTCCCCTTCAACGACGCGCCGGGCCGCCGTCAGCAGCAGCGCCCAGGTAAAGTCCGCCACGGTTTCGTCCAGCACGCCCGGGGTATTGGTGACGGCGATGCGGCAGCGCGTGGCAGCCGCAACATCAATATTGTCGGTGCCGACGGCTACATTGGCCACCACGCGCAGCTCGCGCGCCGCCGACAGAACCTCAGCATCCACGGTTTGTGTCAACTGGCAGATCAGGGCCTGCTTGTCGGCCAGGCACGCCATCAGTTGCGTCTTCGTCAGTGGCGTCGCGTCTTCGTGGACATCGAGCTCAGCCCGCCCGGCAAGAAGGCGCATCGCCGCTTCCGGCAAGCGGCGCGCGATGAGAACTCTGGGTGTCACGAATCTTTCCTCGGCGGAATTTCCAGTCTATCACATCGGCCGCAGTCTTCCGCTGTGCGTTCCTTGACAATGCTTTTTCGCGGCTGTTAGAGTGGCCACAAGCCAATGGCCAACCGCAAGCTGGTGGGTGAACTCCGCAAAATTCTGGGCGATGCGGGCGTGCTCTGGAAGCGCGAGGAGCTGCTGGTCTATGAGTACGACGCCTCGATCACGCGCGCGCTTCCGGACGCGGTAGTCTTCCCGCGCAGCACGGAAGATGTGATTCGCATCGCGCTCCTGACCCATCGGCTCGGCGTGCCCCTGGTGGGACGGGGTGCGGGCACAGGCCTGTCGGGCGGGGCGCTGGCGCCGCACGGCGGAGTTGTGGTGGCCTTCAGCCGGATGAACCGCATCCTGGAGATTGACCTGGAAAACTTGCGGGCGGTGGTGCAGCCGGGCGTGGTCAATCTGGATTTGACGAAGGCGGTCGAGGCTGACGGCTACTACTTCGCGCCCGACCCCTCGAGCCAGAAAGCCTGCACGCTGGGCGGCAATGTAGCGCAGAACGCCGGCGGGCCCCACACGCTGGCCTACGGCGTAACCACCAACCACGTACTGGGACTGGAAGTGGTGCTGGCGGACGGGAATCTCGTTTGGGTCGGCGGCAAAACGCTCGACACACCCGGCTACGACCTGACAGGCGTACTGGTGGGCTCGGAAGGAACGCTCGGCATCATGACCAAAATTGTGGTGCGGCTGTGCCGCTCGCCGGAAGCGGTCAAAACCTTGCTCGCCATCTTCGAGACGGTGGATGACGCCACCGAAACCGTGGCCGACACCACCGCCCGCGGCATCACCCCGGCGGCCTGCGAGATGCTGGACGCCGTAACGCTCAAGGCAGTTGAAGCGGCGACCGAGGCCGGCTATCCCCTCGACGCGGCGGCGGTGCTTCTCATCGAGGTGGAGGGACTGCGCGAAGCGGTCGAAGCCCAGGCCGAGCAGGTCGAGACGGTCTGCCGGGCGCACGCGGCGCGCGAAGTCCGCCGGGCGCGCACTAATGCGGAGCGGGAAAAGCTCTGGCAGGGACGCAAGAACGCCTTTGGCGCGCTAGGGCGGCTGACGCCGAACCTCTACGTGCAGGACGGCGTGATTCCCCGGACGAAGCTGCCGGCGATGCTGCGCACCGTGGCCACCATCGGGGCACGCCACAGGATGCACATCGGCAACGTTTTCCATGCCGGCGACGGCAACCTGCATCCGGTCATCCTGTTCGATGCGCGCGACCCAGCTCAGCTTGAGCGCGCCGCCGCAGTCGCCACCGAGATTATGCGCGCTTGCATTGAGCTGGGCGGCTCGATCACCGGCGAACACGGCGTGGGGATGGAAAAAAACCAGATGATGCCGCTGCTCTTCTCCGAGGACGACCTGGAGGCGATGGCGGCGGTCAAGCGTGTCTTCAACCCCGCCGGACGGCTGAATCCGGCCAAGCTGTTTCCCACGAGCAAAACCTGCGGAGAAATCCGCGTCCAGCCGCTGCCGGTCACCTCGGCCGCGTCGTAGATAGGCGCACAACATGTCCCCGCTCACCGTACAGGTTGAACAACTCTCGCAGATTTGCGGCAGCGAGCGACTCTTGAGTGACCGCGCGCGCTGCGAGCGCTATGCGGTTGATGGCATTGTTCCGGCGGCGGTGGTGGAGCCGGAGAGCCCGGAGCAGGTGTGCGCAATCGTGCGCTGGGCGCGGGCCGAGCGCGCAGCCCTGCGGCCGGTGGGCAGCGGCTGCCTACTGGGATGGGGCGGGCTTCCCGAGCGGGTGGACGTCGTGGTCTCGCTCGCGCGCGTGAATTCCGTCCTGCATTACGATCCGGGCGATTTGACCCTCGGCGTCGGAGCCGGCATGCCGCTGGCCCGCTTGCAGGAGACACTCGCCAAGCACAACCAGTTTCTGCCTGCGAATCCGCCCGCGGCTGACGAGGCGCAAATTGGCGGGCTGCTGGCGACCAACCTGAGCGGGCCGTGGCGCTACGCCTACGGGAGCTGGCGCGATTTTGTTCTCGGGCTGCGTTTCGTGGCCGGAACCGGCAAGCTGGTGCGCACGGGCGGACGCGTGGTGAAGAACGTGGCGGGCTACGACCTGAGCAAACTGCTCATCGGGTCACTCGGCACGCTTGGGATCATCGTGGAGGTGAACTTCAAAGCTTTTCCCCAGCCGGCCGAGACCTCCACCTGGATCGCCGAGTTCGCTGACGTGAGGGCAGCGCTGGCGCTGCGGTCGGCAATCGTGCACTCGCCGTTGCAGCCGATGGCGATCGAGCTGCTCGACGCGGCGGCGGCGCGACTCGTGAGGCACTCTCAACTCTCTACTTCGCCCTGGTCGCTCATCGTCGAGGCAGGCGGGCCGGCAAAAGTCCTTGAGCGCTATGACACGGAGCTCGCCCAACGCGCACGTCAGGCGGGTGCAAGCAGGTACACGCGGATACAGGGGGATGAGGAAGCGACGCTCTGGGCGGGCATCGCGGATTTCCCGCGCAGGGCGCGCGCGGCCAGCCCCGGCACCACCATCGTCAAAGCCAGTTTGCCGCTCACGCAGATGGAAACGTTTCTGGCGCAGGCGGCGCAGAGTGCGCAGCGGTACGCGCTGCCGACGGCCGCCGGCGCGCGCGCAGGTTCCGGCATCGTCTATCTCGCCCTGCTGGCGGAATCGGCCGAGGCCGACGCAGTGGAGCGGGTATCGCAGGCGTCAACCGAAATGATTCATTACGGCACGAGCCTCGGTGGCCGCGTGATGATTGAGTGGGCACCGACCGCGGTCAAACGCCAGGTCAACGTCTGGGGCCCGGCGCGCGATGACCTGGCGCTGATGCAAGCGTTGAAGCGTGAATTCGACCCTGACCGCATCCTCAACCCCGGCAGGTTTGTAGCGCAACTCTGATGGCAACAGTGGCAGAGATCGCAGCGAGCTCGCGAACTGAAGTCACGAGCCAACCAGTCGGTTACCGCGGACCTGAGCGACCCCAGTGGGAAGACTACTCGAAGTGCGTCCACTGCGGCCTGTGCCTGAACGCCTGCCCCACCTACCGCCTGCTGGGCGTCGAGATGGACTCGCCGCGCGGTCGTATCCATCAGATGATCCTGGTGGATCAGGGACGACTCAAACTCGCCGATTCGTTTGTCCGCCACATTGACCTGTGTCTCGACTGCCGCGCCTGCGAAACCGCCTGCCCTTCCGGCGTCGAGTACGGCAAGCTGGTCGAGGCGGCCCGGGGCCAGATTGAGCAGAACTACCGCCGGCCCCGCATAGCGGGGCTCCTGCGCTCGCTTCTGCTGCGCCACATTCTGCCCCACCCGCGGCGCATCGCACTCTCGGGCCGCCTGCTGCGCTTCTACCAGACTTCCGGCTTGCAAGCCCTAATCCGGCGCCTGCGCCTGCTGCGACTCTTCGGCTCGCTCGAACAGACTGAGCAGTTCCTGCCCCCCATGGACGCGCGCTTCTTCTTCGACCGCCTCGGAGCGGTCTTCCCGGCCGAAGGTGAGCGCCGGGCGCGCGTCGCCTTCTTTGCCGGCTGCATCGCCAACGTGGCCTTCGCCCGGTTGAACGAAGCCACCCTGCGCGTGCTGCAAAAGAACGGCTGCGAGGTAGTGGTGCCGGCGGGCCAGGTCTGCTGCGGGGCGTTGCAGATGCACGCGGGGATGCGCGAGATGGCACGGCAGCTGGCGCGCACCAACCTC
>JBHIAG010000015.1:0-28634 GCA_046758465.1 Terriglobia bacterium
ACGGGGCCCAGCGGCGGGAGCCCTGCCTGCGGCAGGCAGGCGCTGGGTTGAACGAAAATTAGGACACTACTGCGTCGACCTTGACGAATATAAGGGCATCTGTTAGTTTGCTGGTTTGTTTGCCGGTAGGGGCGATCAGGTTCGAGAAGTCGGCTGTATGCGCACTTATTTCCCGAGAGGAAAGGACGTGCAGGCACTGGCGCAAGAAAAATGGTACCTGGTGGACGCGCGGGAGCAGGTGCTGGGTCGGCTGGCGGCGCGGGTGGCGCGGCTGCTGATGGGCAAGCACAAGCCGCGCTGGAGCCCGCATCTGGATTGCGGCGACCACGTAGTGGTGATCCATGCGCGCCAGATCCGCCTGACAGGCAAGAAGCTCGACCAGAAGGTTTATCGCTGGCATACGGGCTATCCCGGGGGGCTGAAAGAAGTACCGGCGCGGGTTCGCTTGGAGCGGAAGCCGGAGGCGCTGGTGCGCGAAGCGGTTCTGGGGATGTTGCCAAAAAACAAGTTGCGCAAGCGGAGGGCGAAAAAGCTGCGGGTCTATGCCGACGGTGAGCACCCACACCAGGCGCAGCAGCCCGAGCCGATTGCACTAGAAAAAATCTGACGGATGACAAATGGCAGGTGACAGAGATGGGGGAAGCGGAATCGGAAAATAGGACAGAGGAGTTGACTCCGGAGGGTGCGGCGACGCCTGAGGCGCAGGCTACCGCTGAACCTGAGCCGGCTGCGGAGCCGACGCCCGTAGCTGAGTCTGCGCCGGGGAAGCTCTACGGCACGGGGCGGCGCAAGAGCGCGGTGGCGCGGGTTTTTCTGCGGCCCGGAACGGGCCAGATTCAGATCAACGGGCGGGCCTTCGCGGACTATTTTACGATCGAATTCTGGCGCACACAGGCGCGGGAGCCGCTGGCGTGGGTGGGGGCGAGCGAGCAATACGATGCCACCATCACGGTGCGGGGCGGCGGGTCGACCGGGCAGGCCGGCGCCGTGCGGCTGGGGCTCGCGCGGGCGTTGGCGTCGGCGGGTAAGGAACTGCGCACGAAGCTGCGCCAGGGTGGTTTTTTGACGCGCGACGCACGGACGAAGGAGCGCAAGAAGTACGGGCAGAAGGGCGCGCGCAAGCGATTCCAGTGGACGAAGCGGTGACCCATTCGACAAGCTCAGGGTCACCCCGAGTCCCGAAGCTTCGGGGTTGCGAGGTGAGCTGGTGACGACCGCGGAGGTAGGCAGCGAGGTTGTGAACGTAACGATGAAGGAGTTGCTGGAGGCCGGGGTGCACTTCGGCCACCAGACGCGCCGCTGGAACCCGAAGATGAAGGAGTACATCTTCGGGGAGCGCAACGGGATCTACATCATCGACCTGCAGAAGACGCTGAAGATGTTCAAGGGGGCGACGCAGTTTGTCGCCGAGCTGGGAGCGGCGGGCAAGACGCTGCTGTTTGTGGGGACGAAGCGCCAGGCGCAGGAGGCGATCGCGGAAGAAGCCGAGCGCTGCGCGATGTTTTACGTGAACCACCGCTGGCTGGGCGGGACACTGACGAACTGGGGAACCATCAAGAAGTCCATCAACCGGTTCAAAGAACTCGAGGGGATGGAGCAGGACGGTCGGCTGGAGCGGTTGCCGAAGAAAGAGGCCAGGCGCATTCGCCGCGAGCTGGCCCACCTGCGGGAGAACCTGAGCGGCATCAAAGAGCTGCCCGGCCTGCCGGATGCGTTGTTCGTGATCGACGCGGGTCGAGAGATCATCGCGGTGCGGGAAGCGCGGAAGCTGGGCATCTCGGTGGTGGCAGTGGTGGACACCGACTGCGACCCGGAAGAGGTGGACCACGTGATTCCGGGCAATGACGATGCCTTGCGGTCGATTCGGCTGTTCGTTTCGAAAATCGCCGAGGCAGTGCTTGCTGGCCGCGCGCTGTACGAGCAAGCGCAACTGGCTGCCGCGAAAGCGGAGGCGGGCGAAGCGGCCGAAGCCGTGGGCGCGGGCGAGCCGGTAGAGTTGGGCGAGGGGGTAGGCCTGGCCGAAGAGGTGGCCGAGGAGTTTGAATCCGTGGTCGAGGCCCACGACCCGGACGAAGTGCTGCCGCCACACCTGCGGCCGCGACCCATGCCGACCGAGGCCGAAGCGGCCGAGGCCAAAGCAGCCGAGGGGGAAGCGGCCGAGGCCAAAGCGGCTGAGGGCGAAGCGGCCGAGGGGGAGCGGGCTGGGTTGCCCGGCGAGGCGGGCAAGTCCAAGGCGGGCGCTCCCGAGACGAGTGCGACCGAAGCAGGAGGGAGCGAGTCGGGCGAGGAAGGGCAGGGCGAGCGTTCCGAATCCTGATGCAGGAACCTGACAGGTCTATGGTAGGCGAGGCCAGAAGCGTGCCGCGCCTACTCTTTTTATTTCCCGTGGCCAAATCGAGGAAGCCGTGGAGATGAAGTCCCAAGACAACCCAGCGCCGGCCCGTACGGTGGGCGCCCAACAGGTGAAGCAGTTGCGGGAGTTGACGGGAGCGGGTTGGATGGACTGCAAAGCGGCGCTGGAAGAGGCCGAGGGGGACGTCGAGCAGGCGGTGACGCTGCTGCGCAAGAAGGGGATGGCGGCCGCGCAGAAGAAGGCGGGGCGGACGACCTCGGAAGGGGTAGTGGGCAGCTACATTCATGCGGGGGACAAGATCGGGGTGCTGGTGGAGGTGAACTGCGAAAGCGACTTCGTGGCGCGGACGCCAGAGTTTCGTCAGCTCGTCCACGACTTGGCGATGCACATCTGTGCCGCCGACCCGCGCTTCATCCGGCGGGAAGAAGTGACGGCGGAGATGCTGGCGCGGGAGCGCGAAATCTACCAGGCACAAGCGCGGGCGGCGGGCAAGCCTGAGCGGGTGGTGGAAACGATGGTCGCGGGCAAGCTCGAGAAGTTCTACGAAGAGACCTGTCTCTACGAGCAGCACTTCATCAAAGATGACAAGATGACGATCCGCGAACTCATTGATGGGGTGATTGCTAAGGTAGGGGAGAATATCAGCGTGCAGCAGTTTGCGCGCTTCAAGGTGGGCGAGAATGCGAGCACGGCGGAATCGTCCGCGGGGCAGGGGGAAGGGCACGAGTAGGCCGCGGCAAAGAGGCAGACGGGGCAAGAGAAGTTTGAAAGCAGGACAGCCACGCATCATGGCGCAGCCGGTTTTCAAGCGGATTATGCTGAAGCTGAGCGGCGAGGCCTTCATGGGCCCGCAGGGCTTCGGCATCCACGATGAGACGGTGGCGCAGATTGCCCGCGAGGTCCAAGAGGTCACCGAGCTGGGCGTCGAGGTGGCGCTCATCACCGGGGGCGGGAACATTTTTCGGGGCCGCACCTCAGACGCCCGCGGGATCGACCGGGTCGCGGCCGACCAGATGGGGATGCTGGCGACGGTGATCAACGCGCTGGCGCTGCAGGACGCGCTGGAAAAGCTGGGCCTGGTGACGCGGTTGATGAGCGCGCTCGAGATGCACCAGATGGCTGAACCGTTCATCCGGCGGCGGGCGTTGCGGCACCTGGAGAAGGGGCGCGTGGTGTTGTTTGCGGCCGGCACGGGCAACCCCTACTTTTCGACTGACACGGCGGCAGCGCTGCGGGCGATGGAGATCAAAGCCGAGGTGCTGCTGAAGGCGAGCAAGGTGGACGGTGTCTACGACGCTGACCCGATGCAGGTGAAGGAGGCGCGGATGTTCGACCGCATCTCCTACCTGGAGTGCCTGCAAAAGGGCCTGTCAGTGCTGGACGCGACGGCGCTCTCGCTCTGCAAGGACAACGGCTTGCCCATTATCGTCTTCAACCTGACCAAGCCGGGCAACATCCGGCGCGTGGTGTTGGGGGAGAAGGTTGGCTCGTTAGTCAGCGCATAACGAACTCGGGAAAGACTCCCGGTGGCGGGGGCCACCGGGTTGGACGGGTTTGGGGCTGGAGCGATGGAGATAGCGAGTACTAAAGACGCACTTGCAGCGACAAAGACGCGGATGGAGAAGACGCTGGAGGACTTCCGGCGGGAGCTGGGGCACATCCGGGCGGGGCGGGCGTCGGTGACGCTGCTCGATGGGGTGCGGGTGGACTACTACGGGACCGCGACCCCGCTCAACCAGCTCGCCAAGCTGGCCACTCCCGAGGCCACGCTGATTGTGGTGCAGCCGTTTGACCCGTCGTTGCTGGGGGGCATTGACAAGGCCATCCGGGCGGCCGACCTGGGATTGAACCCGCTGAACGACGGCAAGGTGGTGCGAGTGCCGATTCCGCCGCTGACCGAGGAGCGGCGCAAGGAGCTCGTCAAGCATCTGCACACGGTGCTGGAGAATCACAAGACGGCGCTGCGCAACATCCGCCACGACGCGCGCAGCGGGGTGGCGAAACTCCACAAAGAGAAGAAAATCAGCGACGACGACCAGTTCCACTGCTTTGCCGACCTCGACAAAATCACCCACGACTACACGGAAAAGCTCGAAGCCCTCTCGAAGACTAAGGAAAAAGAGATTCTGGAAATTTGAATAACGAATGACAGATGACAAATGACGAATGAGGAATGGCATTCTACCAGAGGTTTGAAGAACTGCCGCTATGGAGAGCCGCGAAAGAACTCGCCCTTCGTGTTTACCGGATGACGGATGGCGACAAGTTCTCCCGCGATTTCGGGTTGAGAGACCAAATCCGCCGGGCGGCCATTTCGGTTTCCAGCAATATTGCCGAAGGTTTCGAGCGGGGTTCGCGGAAAGAGTTTATCCGTTTCCTCTATATTGCTAAGGGCTCAGTAGGAGAAGTTCGCAGCCAGCTTGCGGTTGCCGAAGCGCTTGGCTATGTAAAACGTGCCGAAACGGGTCGTTTGCGGGAAGATTGCTTACAAATATCACGCCAACTTGCAGCCTTCATGGAGTCGCTTCGTAGAAAATGACAGATGGAAAATGAGAGATGGAAAATGACAGATGACAGCATCTTCCTTTTGTCATTTGTCATTGGGCATTCAGAGCAACTCGACGCTCTCTCGAAGACCAAAGAGAAAGAAATCCTCGAACTCTAGCCAGGCAGAAATGACAGAAGGAAGATGACACCATCGAAAAGGCGGCTCTCATGACCAGTTCCCTTGCCAACAAGCGTGTGGTGGTGCTGGGTGCCGGGAAGATCGGTGGGATCTTGCTGCAAGCGTTTCTCAAGCAAGGACTACTGTCACCGGCGAACACTTGCGCTACCGTTCAACATGCGGAGAGGGCGCAGGTGCTCAGCGAACAGCTAGGTATTTCGGTCTCCACCGATAACGCCGCTGCGGCCCGGCAGGCCGACATCATCCTGCTTTGCGTCAAGCCGCAGACGGTGCGCCAGGTGGTGGAAGAGATTCGTTCCCAGGTCAGCCGGCAGAAGCTGGTGGTGTCGATCGCCGCTTCCGTTCCCACCCAGTACATTGAGAAAAACCTGTCGGCCGAGGTCCCGGTGGTGCGTGCCATGCCGAATACACCCTCTATGGTGGGCTGCGGGATGACCGCCATCTGCAAAGGGGCCTTTGCAGACGAGTCTCACCTCCAGACAGCGCGGAGGCTGTTTGACACGGTGGGGATGACAGTGGTGGTGGATGAAAAGCACATGGACGCGGTTACGGGTCTTTCGGCCAGCGGCCCCGCCTTTGTCTACATCATTCTGGAGTCCTTGGCGGAGGCAGGCGTGAAGGTGGGACTGCCGCGGGACGTGGCGACGCTGCTGTCGGCCCAGACGGCGCAGGGAGCGGCTCGGGTGGTGCTGGAGACGGGCGATCACCCGGCGTTGCTCAAAGATGCCGTCACCACCCCGGCTGGATGTACCATTGATGGCATCTTGGAGCTGGAAGAAGGCAAGTTGCGGGTGACATTGATCAAGGCTGTCGTCAAGGCGACGCAGCGGGCTAAAGAATTGCTCTTCGAGGAGTGACGCGGAGTGCGTGCACTGCCGAACTTGTTGGCAGCCGGGGCTCGGTGTGAAATTGGGACACGAGGTGCGCGCCTGGAGCAGTATTTTAGCCAAAACTCCCCACCCAATGCGTGTGATGCAAGGGGTTTACGTACGGGCTCCCCGTAATCCCGAAGCTTCGAGACGCGGGGTCTCCGTCCGTACGGGCTCCGAAAAGCCCGTACCTGCCAAAGTGGAGGCAAGGGCCAAGTTGGGGAGGGGCGAGGCACATTGAGCTAGGGTTTGCGCCCCAGAGTGCTTGACAGAGCTGGCGGCTGACTGGTAAATTTGATAGGTTTCGGAAGTGGCGAGGAGTGCCCCGCCAGAGGCGGGGTAATGTTTTGTAAGGCCCGCCTACTCCCGCTCTGCGGGAGGCGGCGGGCAGCCCACCTACGCCAAGGCTACGGTGGGAAAGCCACACTGAGCCCCGGGTTCCGGCGACCTAAGCTGGAGCGAGGGGGCATTCCGAAGGTAGGTTTGCTCCCGAGGAAGCGGGAGAATTGTGAGAGCCCGCCTACGCTAAAGCTACGGGGGGCAAGCCCTGCCTAAGGTAAGGCTACGGCGGGCAGGCGGGTGCCAGCGGAAGCTGGCAAGAGAGGGAAGCAGGGTGCGAATGGTTGCCCAGTTGGGGCCAAAGCAGATTGCTGGTTCCGCAAGCCCGCCAAGGCAGGCTGGCGGGGCTCGGAATGACAATTCGGAGTAGGGGAGCAAATGCCGACGTTTGCACAGTTGGTACGGCTGGGGCGCGAGCCGGTGCGGTCGAAGACGAAGTCGCCGGCACTGGAAGGCTCGCCGCAGAAGCGCGGGGTGTGCATGCAGGTGAAGACGATGACGCCGAAGAAGCCGAACTCGGCGCTGCGGAAGATTGCGCGGGTGCGGCTGTCGAACGGGATGGAGGTGACGAGCTACATTCCGGGCATCGGACACAACCTGCAGGAGCACTCGATTGTGCTGATTCGTGGTGGCCGCGTGAAGGATTTGCCGGGGGTGCGCTACCACCTCATCCGCGGGACGCTGGACACGCTGGGCGTGGAGGGGCGACGGCAGGGGCGGTCGAAGTACGGCGCCAAGCGGCCGAAGGCCGCGGCGGCAAGCTGAGGTGTGCGATGGGGCCACAATGGTCGCGCGAGGGTGCTGCTCGGGAGCGGGATGGGGTCACAATGTGTTTCCATCCGTCTCCATCCGTTTCCCTCCGACGCCCTCCGACGCCTGAGATGCCACGGTTGAGGTTGCCCCAGGAGTAAGGGTTTATGCCGCGTAAGGGCACAGTTGGGCGTCAGCCGCTGGCGCAGGACCCGGTCTACGGGAATGAGTTGGTGCAGAGGTTTATCAACTCGATGATGTGGGATGGGAAGAAGAGCGTGGCGGCGAAAATTTTTTACGACTCGATGGAGTTGATTCAGCAGCGGGCGAACGACGACGCGCTGAAAGTTTTCAAGCGCGCGGTGGAAAACTGCAAGCCGCTGCTGGAAGTGAAGACGCGGCGCGTGGGCGGTGCGAACTACCAGATCCCGATTGAGGTGAATCTGGATCGGCGCACGTCGCTGGCGGTGCGCTGGCTGATTGGCTATGCGCGCACTCGCGCGGGCAAGTCGATGACCGACAAGCTCGCCGATGAACTGCTCGACGCGGCCAACAACCGCGGTGGTGCGATCAAGAAGAAGGAAGACACGCACCGCATGGCTGAGGCCAACAAGGCCTTTGCCCACTATCGCTGGTAGGATTCGCGGCCCGTACGGGCCGCTGGTTGTATGAAGCGCCCGCTGGCAGTGCTGGCGGGCTGGCCGGTAACCCAAGAGGCCCGCAGGGGTAAGTAGGTGCCGGTGAGGACCAGGCGACAGAGAGGCACATGCGTTCGGTACCGCTGGAAAAGTTGCGCAATCTCGGAATCATGGCGCACATCGACGCCGGCAAGACCACTACGACCGAACGCATCCTCTACTACACTGGCATTACCTACAAGCTCGGCGAAGTGGATGAAGGCACCGCCACCATGGATTGGATGGCCCAGGAGCGCGAGCGCGGCATCACCATCACCTCGGCCGCTATCACCTGCTCCTGGCGTGACCACCGCATCAACATCATCGACACCCCGGGCCACGTTGACTTCACCGTAGAAGTCGAACGCTCCCTGCGCGTCCTCGACGGCGCCATCGCCATCTTCGATGCTGTCGCGGGCGTGCAGCCGCAGAGCGAAACCGTCTGGCGCCAGGCCGACCGCTACCACGTTCCGCGCATCGCCTTCGTCAACAAGATGGATCGTGTGGGTGCCGACTTCGACCACTGCATCCGCTCCATGCGCTCCCGCCTCACCGCTGACCCTGCCCCCATTCAGTTCCCCCTCGGCAAAGAAGACGGCTTCATCGGCGTCGTGGATTTCATCGAAGAGCGCGCCCTGGTCTGGAAGGACGAAACCCGCGGAACCGAGTTCGAGCTCATCCCGTTCGCGCAACTGGTTAACAACTCCTTCTTGGCCGCCCGCCCGCAAATCGCCACCGCCCTGAAGGATTCCGAAATCACCCGAGAGTTTCTCCACGAGCACCGCGAAAAAAGCGTGGCCTATATCGCCGAGCACGATGAGAAGTTGCTCGAAAAGTACGTCCACCATGAGCCGATTACGCCCGCGGAACTCCGCGCCGGGCTGCGCCGGGCCACCATTGCTCTCAAGCTCGTTCCTGTGCTGTGCGGCGCCGCGGTCCGCAACAAGGGTGTCCAGCCGCTGCTCGACGCGGTCGTCGATTTTCTTCCCAGCCCGCTCGACGTCCCGCCGGTCGAAGGCATTTCACTGGACACTGAGCAAACGCTCACGCGCTTGCCGTCCGATGAGGAGCCCTTCGCTGCCCTTGCCTTCAAAATTATGACCGACCCCTTCGTCGGCCAGTTGACCTACTTCCGCGTCTACTCCGGCCTGCTCCTCTCGAGCTCCCATGTCTTCAACGCCACCAAGCAAACCCGCGGCCGCATCGGCCGCCTGCTCCGCATGCATGCCAACAAGCGCGAAGAAGTTGCGGCCGTCTCGGCCGGAGACATCGTCGCCGCCGTCGGTCTCAAGCATGTCGCCACCGGCGACACCCTCTGCGATGAACACCACCCGATCATCCTGGAGGCGATGGAGTTCCCCACGCCCGTCATCGCAGTTGCCATCGAACCCAAAACCAAGGCCGACCAGGACAAACTCGCCCACGCCCTCCAGAAACTCCAGCAAGAAGACCCGACCTTCAAAGTCCACACCGACCCCGACACGGGACAAACCCTCATCAGCGGCATGGGCGAGCTGCATCTGGAAATCATCACCGACCGCATGCTGCGCGAGTTCAACGTCGGGGCCAACGTCGGCCGGCCCCAGGTCGCCTACCGCGAAACCATCTGCCAGCCCGCCGCGGCCGAAGGCCGATACATTCGCCAGACCGGTGGCCGCGGCCAGTACGGCCACGTCCGGATTGTCCTCGAGCCTTTCGACCCCCACCACCCCGCGGAAGAGATTCAGAAGTTGCTGGCCCGCAAGAAGGCCCGTCTGCACAGCGAAAACAACCTGGTTTTTATCGACCAGGTCGTCGGCGGCGTCATCCCGCGCAACTTCATTCCCGCGGTCGAGGACGGTGTCATCGAAGCCCTGGAAGGCGGCATCCTGGCCGGCTACGAGGTGGTCAACGCCGTGGTGCGGCTCGTCGACGGCAGCTTCCACGAGGTGGACAGCTCCGAGATTGCCTTCAAGATTGCCGGTTCCATGGCCGTGAAAAAGGCGGCCCAGCGCGCCCAGCCGGTGCTGCTCGAGCCGGTGATGGCGCTCGAAGTCGTCATCCCCGAAGAGTATATGGGCGAGGTCATCAGCGACATCAGCGCCCGCCGCGGCCACGTCACCGGCATGGAGCACGTCGCGGGCTCGCAGCTCATCCGCGCCCGCGTGCCCCTGGCCGAAATGTTTGGCTATGCCACCGACCTGCGCTCTCGTACCCAGGGCCGCGGCACCTTCACCTTGCACTTCAAGGAATACGCGCAACTGACCGGTGAAATCGCCGAGGAACTCATCGCCCGCGCCACCGGCAAACTGGTGAAGTAGCAAAATGAAATTCATGCTGGTTCCAAAGAAAAAAATCGTCTTGCCCCTTTGGGATGAGTTCGAGGACGTTTTCGGAGTCGGACCGGTAGGCCGAGAACACGAACGGCTGCGAGCTAAGCATGAAAAGCTCCTAGAGCGCAAAGGGAAAATATTGGGCATGAAGCCTGTAGACGTATACAGCCTCACCCCCGCTGAGAGGAGGAAGATGAGAAAACCCCGGCGCTCTGATAGGAACAAGTTGCGCTGGTTGGACAAGGAGCTGAAGGAGACAGAACGCCTGCTTGCCGAATGGCCCGAAGCATCTAGGCCCAAGACGTGGTCCTGGGAGGAGCAAGGAACCGGCTATCTGCAAATCGTGCACAAGATCACGCGTAGGAAACGGAAAAGGATTGTAGCGCGGGTGTATGCTCAGCGCGGTGAAGATGGCTCCGTTGTTGTTCGACTGAAGCCATCGAAAAATGAGAACGTTTCAAAAATGTTCAGCGAATTCTGTTACTTGGTTCACAGCCGCTTGGAGGGAATGTGGGAGGCGATTCGCCTTCAGAAGTAATGAGTTCAACCCAGCGGCTCCAGCCGCTGGGAGCCACGGGCAGAAGCCCGTGGCCTGAACAGTTTTGGTGGGGCGGGGTTTTGCGCCCGAGGCGCATCCGCCTTCGGCGGATAACCCCGCCGGAAAAGGAGGCCAACGATTTCGGGGCTTTTCGAAGCGATTTCGGAACCGCGCGTCGAGCGCGGTTCCGGGAGAGCGAAGATCCCGCCTCGGCGGGAAGCCCCTGAGGTGTCCAACCCAGTGGCCCCTGCCACTGGGTCAACCCTCAGCGGCAGTGAACCAAGAGCGAGCTGCGAGTTACGAGTTACGAACTAATATGAAGACACGTGAGAAAATTCGCATCCGCCTCAAGGCCTACGACCACCGCCTGCTGGACCAGTCCACCTGGGAGATTGTCCAGACGGCCAAGCGCACCGGCGCCACCGTGGCCGGGCCGGTTCCCCTGCCCACCGACATCAACCGCTACACCGTGCTGCGCTCGCCCCACGTGGACAAAAAATCCCGCGAGCAGTTCGAGATTCGTACTCATAAACGACTGATTGACATCCTCGAGCCGACCGAAGGCACCGTGAATGCCCTGATGAGGCTTGACCTGCCGGCCGGCGTCGATGTCGAAATCAAAGCCTTTGGCAAGGAGCACGACACGTGACGAAACCCGCGACGCGCGCGTTGTCATTCCTCCTCCCGCCAGCCCGCCTTGGCTGGCTTGCGGGAGGAGGAATCGGCTTGTGGAAAAGCAGACCCCTCGGCAGGCTCGGGGTGACAGAGCACTGTTCATTCGTCGGTCGCGCGGCACCGGGCACAGGGCACTGAACCATGGCTGTTCCGGGGATTTTGGGCAAAAAGCTCGGCACGACCCAGGTCTTCGCCGAAGACGGCCGGGTCGTCCCGGTGACGGTGCTGAAGGCTGGGCCCTGTGTCATCGTGCAGCGCAAGACGCGCCAAAACGATGGCTACGACGCGGTGCAACTGGGCCTGGTCGAGTTTGTCAAGCCGCAGCGCCTCACCAAGCCGATGACTGGACATTTCAAGAAGAATAACGTCCCGCCGGTGCGCTTGCTGCGCGAGCTGCGTCTACCGGCCCGCCCGGCAGGCGAGACGAATGACACCACGGAAGCCAAGGCGGGCGACAAAGTGCTCGTGGACCAGGTGTTTGCTCCCGACGACCGTGTGGACGTCATCGGCATCAGCAAGGGCCGCGGCTGGGCCGGCTTCGTGCGCCGCCATCACTTCCGCGGCGGCGCGGCCAGCCACGGCTCGATGTTCCACCGCGCCCCGGGCTCGATTGGCGCCAGCTCGTTTCCCTCGCGTGTCTGGCCCGGGCAGCGCATGGCCGGCCAGATGGGCAATCAGCGCGTGACGGTGCGGAATTTGCCCATCGTCAAGATTGACCCCGAGGAGCATCTCCTGCTGGTGGGCGGTGCCGTGCCGGGCGCGAACGGCGGCTACGTTGTAATTCGCAAGACGAACAAAGCGGCCCTGCGGAAGAAATAGCCATGCCGACCGTGGACGTCAAAAACTGGGAGAACAAGACCGTCGGCACGCTCGCGCTGCGCGACGACGTCTTTGCCGTCCCGGTCAAGCCGGCGCTGCTTTGGGAGGCGGTCAAACACTACCTGGCCTCCCGGCGCCGTGGCACCCACCAGACCAAAACCCGCGGCAGGGTTAAAGGCAGCGGGCGCAAGCCCTGGCGGCAGAAGGGCACTGGGCGCGCCCGCGTGGGCTCCATCCGCTCCCCGCTCTGGCGCCACGGCGGCATTGTCCACGGGCCGCATCCGCGTGACTACGGCTACCGCCTGCCCCGCAAGGTCTTGCTGGGCGCGTTGCGGGTGGCGCTGACGACGAAGTTCGGAGCCAGCAAGCTGCTCGTGCTGGATCAACTCGCGCTGGAAACCCATAAGGCCAAAAGCTTGCGCCAGGCGCTCGACCGCCTGGGGGTCGACCGCTCGCTGCTCATCGTCGAGGCGGACTCGAACCAGAACCTGCAACGCGCAAGCCGCAACCTGCCCGGCGTGAAACGCGTGGCGACCCACATCGTGCATCCCTATGACGTCCTGGCCCACGACCGCCTCCTCTTCAGCCAGGCGGCGCTGGAGAAGCTTCAGAGCGCCATCGCGCCTCGGGGGAAGCGATGAAGGACTTGCACAATGTCATCCGCCGCCCTGTTGTTACCGAAAAGGGTGAGGCCATCAAAGAGCAGCAGCGCACCTTGGTCTTCGAAGTGGCCCCGGCGGCCTCGAAGACCGAAATCAAACAGGCGGTCGAAAAACTCTTCAAGGTGAAAGTGGCGCGCGTGCGCACGGCAAATTTTGCCGGCAAGTTTCGTCGGCGGGGCCGCTTCGGAGGCTACCGGCGGGATTGGAAGAAGGCCTACGTCCAGTTGGCTCCCGGCGAGAAAATGATCGAATACTTGGAGACAACCTGATATGGCGATCAAAACCTATCGTCCCACCACACCGGGCCGGCGCGGCTTCACCTCACTCGACCGCAGCGAGCTCACGCGCCAGGAACCGGAAAAGAGCCTGCTCGAGCCCTTGCGCAAGCGCGGCGGCCGCAACAACCGCGGCGAGATTACCATCTGGGGGCGCGGGGGCGGCCACAAGCGCCGCTACCGGCGGATTGACTTCCGGCGGGATAAGCCGAACGTGCCCGCCAAAGTGACGGCCATTGAATACGACCCGAACCGCTCGGCTAACATTGCCTTGCTGCACTACGCCGACGGCGAGAAGCGCTACATCCTGCAGCCGATGGGACTCACCGTCGGTGACACGGTGGTCGCCGGCCCCGAAGCCGACATCCTGCCGGGCAACGCCCTGCCCCTCAGGAGGATTCCCGCAGGCACACTGATCCACAACTTGGAGTTGCGGCCGGGCAAGGGCGGACAACTGGTGCGCGCCGCTGGCGCGGCCGCGCAACTGCTGGCCAAGGAGGTCGAGTACGTGCAAGTCAAGCTGCCCTCGGGCGAGGTGCGCAAAATCTATGGTGACTGTTTGGCTACGATTGGACAGGTCGGGAACCTCGACCATGGGAGCGTTGCCTACGGTAAGGCGGGTCGTACGCGCTGGTGGGGCCGCCGCCCCAGCGTGCGCGGCGTGGCCATGAACCCGATCGACCACCCGCACGGAGGCGGGGAGGGCAAAACCGGCGAAGGCCGCATGCCCCAGACTCCTTGGGGCAAGCCAACCCGCGGCCACCGCACGCGGCGCAATCCCCGCACCGACAAGTTCATCGTCGAGCGCAGGAGTTCGTAAGCATGGCGCGTTCGCTGAAAAAAGGCCCGTTCTACGATCAGCATCTGTTCACGAAGATCGAGGAGATGAACCGGCGGGGCGAGAAGAAGGTGCTGCGGACGTGGTCGCGCCGCTCGATGGTGATGCCGGAGATGGTGGGCCACACCATCGCCGTGCACAACGGGAAGAAGTTTATCCCGGTCTACGTCACCGAGAACATGGTCGGGCACAAGCTGGGCGAGTTCGCGCCCACGCGCATCTTCCGCGCGCACGGAGTGCGCGGCGCCGCGGAAAAAGCCGCCACGGCTGCGCCGGTGCCCGCAGCCGCGGCTCCAGCCGCCGCACCGGCCGCCGCCGCGCCCGGCGCGCCGCCGGCAAAGAGCTAGCCGGCAGAGAGGTAGAGCGTGGCAGAAAAGAAGAAACCCGAAGACGCAGCGACGAAGAAGCCGCGACGCCTGCGGCTGCTCCGGCGGAAAAAGCCGGAAGCAGCGGCCGCTGCCGCCCCGGCTGTGGAAGCACGCGCTGTGGCCTACTACGTGCGCTTGTCGCCGCAAAAGGCGCGGCTCGTGATTGACCTCATTCGCGGCCGGCACGCGGGCGAGGCGCTCGAAATCCTCCGCTTCACCAAGAAGCGCGCGGCCAAGGACATTGAGAAAGTTGTGCGATCAGCAATCGCCAATGCGGAGAACAAGGCCGAGACGCTGGATGTGGACCGCTTGTACATCAAGGAGGCCTACGTGAACGAAGGGTCCCGCTGGAAGCGGCTCCGGGCGGCTCCCTTTGGTCGGGCCTACCGCTACCAGCGGCGCACCAGCCACATCGTCGTGCGCGTGGCGGAGCGGCGCCCGCCGGCTGTCACGGCCTGAGGCCCGCAGGGCAAGGAGGAGATCGTGGGACAGAAAACACATCCCTATGGCTTTCGGCTGGGCTTCAACAAGACCTGGCGCTCGCGCTGGTTTGCCGGGAAGGAGTACGCCGACCTGCTGCATGAAGATTTGGAGCTGCGCGAAACCCTGAAGGACAGGCTGCGCGGCGCTGGTATCAGCGCGATCGAGATTGAGCGTGCAGCCAACAAGTTGGTCATCCGTATCAATACGGCGCGTCCCGGCATCGTCATCGGCCGCAAAGGGGCCGAGATTGACAGGCTGCGCGCCCAAGTCCAGAAGCGCACCGGGCGGGAAGTTCACATTGACATCACCGAGGTGCACCGCCCAGAGCTCGACGCGCAACTGCTGTCGGAAGCCATCGCCGTGCAACTGGAGAAACGCGTGGCCTTCCGCCGCGCCATGCGCAAGGCGGTGGACTCGGCACTGCGCTTTGGTTGCAAAGGGATCAAGGTGCGCTGTGCGGGCCGCTTGAACGGGGCCGAGATCGCCCGCAAGGAGTGGTACCTGCAAGGCCGTCTGCCCTTGCAAACGCTGCGGGCCGACATTGAATTCGGGCTTGCCGAGGCCCACACCACCTACGGCGTCATCGGCGTGAAGTGCTGGATCTACCGAGGCGAGGCGCCCAAGATGAAGGTGCAGCGTAAGGAGGAGACCGGGCCGGCGTTGGCTTCGACCTAGGGATTTGCCATGTTGATGCCGAAGAAAGTCAAGTACCGCAGAGCCCACCGCGGCCGGATGACCGGGAAGGCCTGGCGGGGCTCGCAGCTCTCCTTTGGCAGCTACGGGCTGAAGGCGCTCGACCCGGGCTGGGTGACGAACCGCCAGATTGAAGCTGCCCGCATCGCCGTCATGCGCTTTATGAAGCGTGGCGGGAAGGTATGGATTCGCATCTTCCCCGATAAGCCCTACACGAAGAAGCCGGCCGAGACCCGCATGGGCAAGGGCAAGGGCCCGGTGGAGGGTTGGGTAGCGGTGGTGCGACCGGGGCGCATCCTGTTCGAAATCGAAGGGCTCGGTCTGGCTTCGGCCCAGGAGGCGCTGCGGCTGGCGGCGCAGAAGTTGCCCGTGCGCGCGAAGTTTGTGAGGCGCCTGACCCCAGGGGCCTGAGGCGCAACGATGACCGCGGAAGAGTTGCGACAATTGAGCGAGAATGAACTACAGGTGAAAGAGCGCGAGCTGCGCGAGCAGTTGTTTCGCTTGCGGCTTCAGCTCGCCTCCGGGCAAATGGAGAGCATCCGAAAAATCCGCGAGCTGCGCAAAGACATTGCGCGCTTGCTGACCGTGCGGCGCGCACAGCAACTGGGAGGAGCGAATGCCCGACGCTGACCTGGCGACGCCCTCGATGTCTCCCGGCGTGCGCCCAGCCCGACGACCGGGGCGCCGGCAGCGGCGCGTTGGGCGCGTGGTGAGTGCAAAAATGGACAAGACCATCGTGGTCGAGGTGACCCGCCACGTGCAACATCCGCTCTACAAGCGGATCGTCCGGCGGAGAAAAAAGTTCTACGCCCACGACGCAAGCAACGAGTGTCGCGCAGGCGACGTCGTGCGCATCGAAGAGACGCGTCCGCTGTCGCGGTTGAAGCGCTGGCGTCTCGTAGAGGTTCTGGAACGTCCGGCAGTGTAGCGGGGAAAGAATAGCCATGATCCAAATGCGCACCATCCTGACCGTGGCTGACAA
Source organism: Terriglobia bacterium (assembly GCA_046758465.1). Classification (GTDB taxonomy): domain Bacteria; phylum Acidobacteriota; class Terriglobia; order Acidiferrales; family 2-02-FULL-67-57; genus JBHIAG01. The sequence continues at coordinate 16,320 of JBHIAG010000015.1, forward strand.
CTCCGGCCCTAGGCGCCTGGCAGCCATCCTGCCGGTGGGCGGGCATGTGAAGCTGAAGGCGGGGCTGGGCGACATCATCACGGCCTCGGTCAAAGAGGCCGCCTCCGACAGCCAGATCAAGAAGGGCAAGGTGGTGCGCGCGGTGGTGGTGCGGATGCGCAAGGAGCACCGGCGGAAGGACGGAACCTATATTCGCTTTGATGACAACGCCGTCGTGCTGATCAATGAAATGGGGGACCCGGTGGGCACGCGCGTGTTTGGACCGGTGGCGCGGGAACTGCGGGAGCGCAAGTTTCTTAAAATCATCTCACTCGCTCCGGAGGTGTGGTAGCGATGGCGTGGCGGGTGAGTCTGCGCAAGGGCGACCAGGTGAAGGTGGTCGCCGGGCGCGACAAAGGGAAAAGCGGCAAGGTGCTCTCGGTTAACCAAGAGACGAGCATGTGCACCGTCGAGCGGGTGAATCTGGTGAAGCGGCACACGCGACCCAACCCGGCCAAAAACATCAAGGGCGGAATTGTGGAGCGCGAGGGATCCGTGCACATTTCCAACCTCCAGATCCTCTGCCCAAGTTGCCGACGGCCGACACGGGTCGCGCACCAGTTCTTGGCCGATGGGTCGAAGGTCCGCACCTGCCGGCGCTGCGGAACGACCCTGGAACACGCCTAGGGGGTGAGTGATGGGAATGAGCCGGCTGCGCGAACGGTACGTGAGTGAAGTGGTGCCCAGCCTGATGCAGGAGTTTGGCTACGCCAACCGCTACGCCGTGCCGCGGCTGGAGAAGATTGTCGTCAACATGGGTCTCGGGGAGGCGTTGCAGAACATCAAGCTGCTCGATTCCGCCACCACTGAGTTGGCGCGGATCACAGGGCAAAAGCCCATCATCACGCGCGCGCGCAAGTCGATTGCGAACTTCAAGCTGCGCAAGAACATGCCCATCGGGGCGGCGGTGACGCTGCGGGGCGACCGGATGTACGAGTTTTTGGACCGCCTGGTGAACATCACGCTGCCGCGCGTGCGGGACTTCAAGGGGCTCTCCAGCAAGTCGTTTGATGGCCGTGGCAACTACACGCTGGGGCTGCGCGACCAACTGGTCTTCCCCGAAGTGGATTACAACAAGGTGGACAAGATCAAAGGGATGAACATTACCCTGGTCACCACCGCCAACACCGATGAAGAGGCGCGGGTGCTGCTCCGCCAACTGGGCGTGCCCCTGCGTGACTGAGGAGGAAGCATGGCGACGACGGCCCGAATGGCCAAGATGCGCCGCAAGCTGAAGTACAAGATTCGCGAGCGGAATCGCTGCCGCCGCTGCGGCCGGTCGCGCGGCTACTTGCGCAAGTTCCAGCTCTGCCGCATCTGCTTTCGCCAGTTGGCACTGCGCGGAGAGATTCCCGGCGTGGTCAAGGCAAGCTGGTAGGCGAGGAGAAACCATGGGTGCACCCACGGACCCAATCGCTGACATGCTGACCTGCCTGCGCAACGCCCTGCGGGCGCGCCACCCCAAGGTGGACGTCCCGGCCTCGACGATCAAGGGCGAGATTGCGCGGGTGCTTAAGGAGGAAGGCTTCATTACCGCCTACAAGGTCATGGAGGAGAACAGGCGCAAGGTGCTGCGGTTCTATTTGAAGTACACGCCCGACAAGCAGAGTGTGATCACGGGCTTGCGCCGCGTTTCCACTCCCGGGCGGCGTATCTACCTCGGCAAGGGTGAGCTGCGGCCCGTGTATGGCGGCCTTGGAATCAGCATCCTGACCACATCGGAAGGGATTATGACCGGCCGGGGAGCACGCCGGGCCCGTGTGGGCGGGGAAGTGCTGTGCGAGGTTTGGTAAGGGAGAGCGTGCGATGCCACGAATTGGCCGACGAGCGATAGAGATTCCGAAGGGTGTAAGCGTGAAGATTTCCGACGCCGCAATCGAAGTGCAGGGACCGAAGGGAAAGTTGAGGACGCCCATTCCCTCAGGTGTGCGGTGTGAGCAGCAGGATGGCCGCCTGCTGGTGCGCCCTCGGCAGGCCACCGGCACCCGGAGCGACTCGCGACTCGCGGCCTCCTTGAGCGGCGAAGAGCGGGCACGCTGGGGCCTCGCGCGAGCCCTGGTGGCAAACGCGATCCAAGGCGTCACCGCAGGCTTCACCAAGCAACTCCACATCGTCGGCGTGGGCTACCGCGCGGAGGTCAAGGGCAAGGTCGTGGTCTTCAGTTTGGGCTATTCACGCCCGGTGGAGTTTCCGATTCCGGAAGGCATCCAGATCAGCGTGGAAAGGCAGACCCGCGTGGTGGTGAACGGTATTGACAAGCAGAAGGTCGGCCAAGTGGCGGCTCAGATTCGAGCCCTGCGGCCGCCCGACCCGTACAAACAGAAGGGAATTCGTTACGTGGGCGAGGTGTTGCGGAAGAAGGCGGGCAAGGCGGCCGCAGGGATGGCGAAGTAGCAAAGATGCTGAGAACGACTCGGAAGCCGGTGACGAGAATCTCGCGGGCCGAACACCGCCAGCGGATTCATCGGCGTGTACGCGCGCAGGTGCGGGGCACGCCCGAGCGTCCCCGGTTGAGTGTTTTCCGCTCGCACAAACACATTTACGCGCAGGTGATTGATGACGTGCGTGGCGTGACGCTGGCGGCCGCCAGCTCGCGCGACAAAGATGTGCGCGCGCGGCCCGAACTGTCGGGACGCGCAGGCAACCTGGCGGCGGCGAAAGTCGTTGGCCAGCGGCTGGGCGAGCGGGCGCAGCAGGCGGGCATCCGCCGGGTGGTGTTTGACCGAGGCGGATACAAGTACCACGGGCGGGTGAAAGCGCTGGCCGAGGCTGCCCGCGCTGCCGGCTTGCAATTCTAGTGCCGTTCCAACTTTGTGGCACTAGGGCTACGAACCGGTGCTGGGAAGGCGCTTGCGGGTGAATTCGACTAAGGCGAGCCACAACAGGTTGGAACGGCACTAGGAGAGGACACAGGAGCCAAATGGGAGGTACACCATTCGGAGCGAGACGCGGCGCACCGCCGGCGGAGCCCGGCGCGCTGGCCCTAAAGGAGTATGTGGTGTCTATCAACCGCGTCACCAAAGTCGTCAAGGGCGGCAAGAACCTGAGTTTCTCGGCCCTGGTGGTGGTGGGCGACGGCCAGGGCATGGTGGGCTACGCGTTGGGCAAGGCGCGCGAGGTGCCGATGGCGATTCGGAAGGGAATTGAAGCGGCGAAGAAAAGCCTGGTGAAGGTCAATCTCACGCCGCCGACCATACCGCACCAGGTCCTGGGTCACTATTCGGCCAGTACGGTGCTGCTGAAGCCAGCTCCCGAGGGCACAGGCGTGATTGCGGGCGGCCCGGTGCGGCCAGTGGTGGAAGCCGCCGGAGTGCAAAACGTGTTTACGAAAATAATTGGCAATACCAACCCGCACAACGTGGTGAAGGCGACGATGGATGCAATGTTGAAGCTCAAAGATCGCCAGACAGTGGCAGCCTGGCGCGGGAAAGATCCGCAGGAGTTGTAAGCATGGCGCGGAAGAAGAGCAATACGCTCAGGATCAAGTGGGTGCGGGGCACCATCGGCTGCCCGGAAAAGCACCGCCGTGTGGTGCGCGGGCTGGGGTTCCGGCGGTTGCACCAGGTGGTGGAGCGGCCGGACACGCCCGCCATCCGCGGGATGGTGGCGAAAGTGTCCCATTTGGTCCAGGTGGTGGAGGCGTAAGGTGGTGGACCTGAGCAGTCTCGCGCCGCCGCGTGGCGCAAAGAAAAAACCACTGCGCGTGGGCCGGGGTATCGGCGCACGCAAGTCGAAGACCGCTGGGCGTGGCAACAAAGGGCAGCTTTCGCGCCGGGGCTATTCGCAGCGGCCGGGCTTCGAAGGCGGCCAGATGCCGCTGCACCGCCGGCTGCCCAAGCGCGGCTTCACCAATATTTTCCGCAAAGAGTTTGCCATCGTGAACGTGGCCGCGCTGAACCGGTTTGCTGCGGGTACCCGCGTGACCCCGGAGGAGTTGACGGCGCGCGGGGTGGTGAAAAATCTGCGCGACAGGATCAAAATCCTGGGCGACGGCGAGTTGAAGGTGAAGTTGACGGTGGCCGCGCACGCCTTCAGTGCCAGCGCCCGCGCCAAGATTGAAGCGGTCGGCGGCACGGTGGAGCGGCTGCCGGCGGCGGCCAGCGCGAAGTAACCATGGCAATCTTCGACCGCATCGCCAACATCTTCCGCATCCCCGACCTGCGCAGGCGTATCCTGTTCACGCTCGCCATACTGGCAGTCTATCGCCTGGGGGCACACATCTCCACGCCCGGCATCAACACCGAGCTGCTCCTGCAGTTTTTCGAGCAGTACCGTGGTACCTGGCTCGGGCTAGTGGACATCTTTTCCGGCGGCAACTTCCGCAGCATGACCATTTTTGCCCTCGGCATCATGCCCTACATCACCGCCTCCATCATCCTGCAGTTGATGACGGTGGTGTGGCCCTACCTGGAGCGGTTGCAAAAGGAGGGCGAGCTCGGTCGGCGCAAGATTACCCAGTACACCCGCTACCTGACTGTTTTCCTGGCCGCCTTCCAGGCCTTGACGATTGCCCTCACCCTCCAGCGGGGCAGCGTGGGCGGCGTGCGCTACGTCCTCAACCCGGGGCTGGGCTTCATCCTGATGACCGTCCTGACGCTGACCACCGGCACCATCTTCATCATGTGGCTGGGCGAACAGATTTCCGACCGCGGCATCGGCAACGGGATGTCGCTGATCATCTTCGCTGGCATTGTGGTCGGCTTGGTGCCTGCGCTCCGGGAGATTGGCGGCAAGGCGCGGATGGGCGAGTGGCAGGCCCCCCACCTGCTGGGCTTGGGGGTCATGATGCTGGCGGTGGTCATGCTGATTGTCTTTGTCGAGAGCGGACAGCGGCGTGTCCCAGTCCAGTATGCCAAGCGTGTGGTCGGCCGGCGCATGGTGGGTGGAGCGATGACCTACTTGCCCATCCGCGTCAACACCGGTGGCGTCATCCCGGTGATTTTCGCTAGCTCCGTGCTGACCTTCCCGCAAACCTTTGGCCTCTTTCTGCCCCAGTCGCGCCAGATGGAGGCCGGGCTTGGGCGCGACATCGTCCGCTTCCTCGAAGGAGTGCGCGATGCGCTGGCCTGGGGAGAACCTCTTTATACCTTGCTCTACATCACCGCCATTATCTTCTTCTGCTACTTCTATGTTTCCATCATCTTCAATCCCGATGAGCTCGCCGACAATATGCGCAAGTGGGGTGGCTTCATCCCGGGGATCCGGCCCGGACGCAATACCTCGGAGTACATCAACAACATCCTGACGCGCCTCACTTTTGTCGGCGGGGTCTATCTGGCGATGATTTCCATTATCCCGGAGTGGATGATTTCCGGCATCCACCTGCACCACCTGCCCTGGATTGGCGGCTGGATGGAGCAAGTATTACCCCATGGCCTGCTGCGCGGGCTGGGGGTCAACTTCTATTTTGGCGGCACCTCGCTGTTGATTGTGGTGGGCGTGGCCATGGACACGGTGAACCAGATCGAGGCGCAACTCACCATGCGTCACTACGAAGGCTTTACCGCGCGCGGGCGTATCCGCGGGCGGCGTGGATAAATCGATGACGGGACTCGCACGACCGGTTGTCTTGCTGGGCGCGCCGGGCGCCGGCAAGGGGACACAGGCACGCGAGGTGGCGAAACACTTTGGCGTGCCGCAAATTGCTACCGGCGATATGTTCCGCGACCACGTGGCCCGCGGCACCGACCTGGGCCGGCAAGCGAAGGCAGTGATGGAGCGGGGCGAATTGGTGAGCGATGAGATTGTTTCGGCGATGGTGGATGAGCGCATTCGCCAAGCTGACTGCCGCCAGGGCTTCGTATTGGATGGGTTCCCGCGCACGCTACCGCAGGCTGAGCGCCTGGAGGAAATCCGCTCGGCCGCCTGCTTCAGACCTGTCCTTGCCATCAACCTCGAAGTCAGCTATGATAGGTTGTTTCGGCGATTGACCGGGCGCCGCACCTGCCAGAGCTGCGGCGCCATTTATAATATCTACGACCGTCCGCCGCGTGTTCCCGACCGCTGCGACCGTGACGCCGGCAAGCTCCTCCAGCGCGCGGATGACCGTGAGGAGGTCATTCGCGAGCGGCTGGCCGCCTATGAGCGGCAGACCAAGCCGCTCATCCAATACTATCGCCAGCGGGACGCGCTGGTGGAAGTGAAGGGTGATGAGTCGCCGGAGGCGTTGACCCGGCGGCTCATTGAACTTTTGGAGGTGCTGCCAGCGCCTGTGCCGGCTGGCGGCAGGAGAGGGGTGTGATGATTGCCTGCCGGGATGAGCGAGAGTTGGCGAAGTTGCGTGCCGCCGGCTGCGTGGTCGCTGAGGTACTCGTGGCCGTTGCTCGGCGCATCGCACCGAACGTAACGACGATGGAGCTGGAACAGCTAGCCGAAAGCCGCATTGCCGCGCTCGGGGCGCGGCCGGCGTTCAAGGGCTACAAAGGGTATCCCTGTGCCACGTGTGTCTCGGTGAACGAAGAGATTGTGCACGGCATCCCGTCGGAGCGAAAGCTGGCGCGGGGCGACATTGTCTCCCTCGACGTGGGCGTCGAGCTTGAGGGCTACTTCGCCGACAGTGCCACCACCATTGCCCTGGAGCCTATTGCGCGCGAGGCCGAGAAGCTGCTCGCTGTGACGCGCGAGGCGCTCTATCAGGGCATTGCGCAGGCGCGCCCGGGCCGCTACCTGGGCGATATCTCGCGGGCGGTGCAGGAGCATGTAGAGCGCCAGGGTTTTTCGGTGATCCGCGAATTTGTGGGACACGGCATCGGGACGCAGTTGCATGAGGAGCCACAGGTGCCGAACTATGCCACGCCGGCACGCGGCCCGAAATTGAAACCCGGTATGGTGCTGGCGATTGAGCCGATGGTGGCAGCCGGGTCGCCGGCGGTGAAGCTCCGCCCGGATCGTTGGACGGCGGTGACCGCCGACGGCAGCTACGCGGCGCACTTTGAACACTGCGTGGCGGTGACCCCGAACGGTCCCTGGATTTTGACTGCACCCTAGGTGCCCCTACGGGCAGACGCCTGCCCGTATGGGCGTAGGGATGCCTCCGCCGCGGGCGTACCGCGCCGGAGGGCGTGCGAAAGGAGCGATGGCCAAAGAAGAAGCGATCGAAGTGACCGGCACGGTGCTTGAGACGCTGCCGAACGCGATGTTTCGCATTGAGCTGGAAAACAAGCACCGGGTGCTGGCGCACATCTCGGGACGGATGCGGCGGCACTTCATCCGCATCCTGCCGGGCGATCGGGTGGCCGTGGAGCTGTCGCCCTACGATCTCAGCCGCGGCCGGATTGTCTATCGCTACCGGTGAGAGGCGATGAAAGTTCGGGCTTCGGTCAAACGGATTTGCGACCACTGCAAGGTCATCCGCCGGCGCGGCGTAGTGCGGGTGATTTGCAAGAACCCGAAACACAAGCAGCGCCAGGGCTAATGTTGGTCAACGGAGGAGAAGCAGCATGGCACGCATCGCGGGAGTGGATCTTCCAGCGAACAAAAATATCTGGATCGGCCTGACGCGCATCTACGGCATCGGGCAGCCCCGCTCGCGGGCGATTCTGACGCAAGTGGGTGTTGACCCGTTCAAGAAGGTGTCGGCCCTGACCGAGGCGGAGGTGACGCACATTCGGCAGATCATCGAGGAGCAGGGGGGTGTCGAGGGTGACCTGCGCAGAGACATTTCGATGAATGTCAAGCGGCTGATCGAGATCGGCTGCTACCGCGGGTCGCGCCACCGCCGCAACCTGCCGGTGCACGGCCAGCGGACGCACACCAACGCCCGCACGCGTAAAGGGCCGCGACGCCATACGGTAGCGACACGCAAGCCAACCATGGCCAAGGGGTAAGGAGCGAAGCCGATGGCAAAAGCCCAAGAGGAAGCCGCTGCCGGTAAGCCGGCGGCGGCAAAGCCGGCGAAAAAAAAGGAGTTTCGCAAGAAGCGGGAGAAGCGCCACGTCGTGCAGGGGATTGTGCACGTACGGGTGACGTTCAACAACACCATCGTCAGCATTACCGATACCGACGGCCATGTGGTGGCCTGGGCGAGTGCGGGCTCGATTGGCTTCAAGGGGTCGCGCAAGGGGACGCCCTTTGCCGCGCAACGCGCTGCGGCCCAGGCTGCCCACGCGGCCCGCAACCTGGGCATGCGCACTGTCGAAGTTCGTGTCAAGGGACCGGGCTCGGGGCGCGAGTCAGCGGTGCGTGCCCTGGGAGCAGCGGGCTTGCAGGTGACCACGATAAGAGACGTCACACCTATCCCGCATAACGGCTGTCGCCCGCCCAAGCGGCGCCGTGTGTAGCGAGGCAGAAGGAGGAGAATGGCTCGTTATCGAGAAGCGGTTTGCCGGCTCTGTCGGCGCGAGATGATGAAGCTGTTTTTGAAAGGGGAGCGGTGTTTCACCGACAAGTGTGCCATCGAGCGACGCAACCTGCCGCCGGGCCAACATGGCGGAGGCCGCCGGACAAAGCGCGGTGCCTATGGCGCGCAATTGCGCGAGAAGCAAAAAGTGCGCCGCATCTATGGCGTGCTCGAGCGGCAGTTCCGGCGCACCTTCGCGCAGGCCGCAAAGCTACCGGGCAAGACCGGCGAAACCCTGCTCATGATGCTGGAGCGGCGGTTGGACACGGTGGTGCAGCGAGCCGGCTTGGCGGCTTCCCGGGCCCAAGCGCGGCAACTGGTACTGCACGGGCACGTGCGCGTCAACGGCCGCAGAGTGAACATCCCCTCTTACATCTTGAGTCCGGGTGAGGAGGTGGCGCTCGCGGAGCGGATGAAGGAGAACGTGATGGTGCTGCAAGTGCGCGAGCTGGCCAGCCGCCAGACCATCCCGAGCTGGCTGGAAGCTGACCGCGAAGCCTTGCGGGCCAAGTTCGTCAGCTTGCCCAAACGCGAGGAGATGACGACCCCACAAATCAACGAGCAGCTCATCGTCGAGCTGTATTCGAAATAACGTTCGGCCCGGCACAAGAGAGAGAAGGAGGCTTTTAGAGCTATGTGGAAAGGACTTCAGAAGCCCAAGCGGTTGGCGGTGGAGGTGGAAACGCTGACCCTGCAGTATGGGAAGTTCTCCGCTCAGCCCTTCGAGCGCGGCTTTGGCACCACCATCGGCAATGCGCTGCGACGCGTGCTGTTGAGTTCGATCGAGGGTGCGGGCATCACGGCGGTGAAGATCGAGGACGTGTTGCACGAGTTCCAGTCGATTCCCGGTGTGGTGGAGGATGCCACCGACATCATCCTCAACCTCAAACAGATTCCGTTCAAACTGAAGGCGGACACCGTCAAGACCATCTACTTGACCGCAAACGAGCCTGGTGAAGTGACCTCGGCGATGATCCAGGAGGACGCAGACTTTGAAGTATTGGACAAGAACGTCCACATCGCCACCGTCAGCGAAGGCGGCCGGCTCGCGATCGAGATGCGGCTGAAGAATGGCCGCGGCTACATCTCCGCCGACCGCAACTTCGATGAAGACTTACCGGTAGGCTACATCCCGGTGGATTCGGTGCACTCGCCGGTTCGAAAGGTAAATTACATGGTGGAGGCGGCTCGCCTAGGGCAGATGACGGACTACGACAAGCTCACGCTGGAAGTGTGGACAAACGGTGCCCTCAAGCCCGCCGATGCCATCGGTCTGGCCGCCAAGCTGTTGAAAGACCATATGAGTTTGTTCATTGCCTTTGAGGAGCAACCCGAGGTTCCCGAAGAAGTGATAGAACACATGTTCGATCCGCGGCTGGAATACCTCGGACGCTCAGTGGAGGATCTGGAGTTGTCGGTGCGCGCCTACAACTGTTTGAAGAATGCCAACATCCGCACCATCGGCGAGCTGGTACAGCGTACCGAGACCGAGATGCTGAAGACGAAGAACTTTGGCCGCAAATCGCTCAACGAGATCAAGGAGATTCTGGCCTCGATGGAGTTGCAGCTGGGGATGAAGCTCGACGAACAAGGGCGAATCGTTTGGCCGCCTCGCGGTACGGAGCAGCCGGCGGCCGAAGAAGCCCAACCTGGCAGCTAGGTTCATGCGCCACCGCTGGGGCTACAAAAAACTCGGACGCTCGCCAGCCCACCGCCGCCAGACCTTGCGCAACTTGGTGACGAACCTGCTCGAACACGAGCGCATCACTACCACGCTGCCTAAAGCCAAGGCCCTGCGCCCGCTGGCCGAGCGGATGATCACCCTGGCCAAACGCGACACCCTGCATGCCCGCCGCCAAGCAGCCGCCTTTTTGCTGCGCCCGTCCGTGGTGAAGAAGCTCTTCGGGACGTTGGGTCCGCGCTTTGCTGAGCGACCTGGTGGTTACATGCGCATCCTGCGGGCGGGCTGGCGCCGCGGCGACGCCGGCGACATCGCAGTGGTCGAACTCATTGGCAGTGAGCTCAAGCCCAAGAAGGAAAAAAAGCGCAAGCGCGAAGAACCGCAACCCGAACCCGTCGAGAAAGCCTAGGCCCGCACCGACCTTTCCCGTCTGACCTGCCTCGAAGGAAAACTCTATTCGACACGGTAGTTGGGAGCTTCTTTGGTGATGATGACGTCGTGGACGTGGCTTTCCCGCAGCCCGGCGGGCGTGAGGCGTAGGAAGCGCGCCTGCTCCTGCATCTCTTGGATCGTGCGGCAGCCGCAGTAGCCCATCCCGCTGCACAGCCCGCCCACCAGTTGCTCGACCATCGCCGCCAGCAGACCCTTGTAGGGAACGCGGCCTTCGACCCCTTCGGGCACCAACTTGTCTCGCTCCTGCGCGTAGCGGTCGGCGCTGCCCGATGACATGGCGCCGAGCGAGCCCATCCCGCGGTAGGCCTTGAAACTGCGTCCCTGGAACAGCACCGTCTCGCCCGGACTTTCATCAGTGCCGGCGAACAGGCTCCCAATCATCACCGTCGCGGCACCAGCCGCAATCCCCTTGCCGATGTCGCCCGAGTACTTGATGCCACCATCCGCGGTGACGGGCACGCCCGCCTCCCGCGCGGCCTTGGCGCACTGGGCAATCGCGGTCAGTTGCGGCACCCCCGCGCCCGTCACCACGCGCGTGGTGCAAATGGAGCCGGGGCCGATGCCCACCTTCATGCCGTCCACCCCCCGCCGCACCAACTCTTGGGCCGCTTCGTAGGTGGCGATGTTGCCGGCGATGAGCTCTACCTCCGGCAGTTTTTTCTTCACCTGGTCAATGGCCGCGAGCACCCGCTGCGAGTAGCCGTGCGCGGTGTCGATCACCAGCAAGTCTACCTTGGCCTTCTTCAACTCCTGCGCGCGCTCTAGGAAGTCCCCTGTGGCGCCAATGGCTGCGCCCACCCGCAGGCGTCCCTGCTCGTCCTTGGCTGCCTTGGGGTACTGGAGCTTCTTCTGGATGTCTTTCACGGTGATCAATCCCTTCAACTGGAACCCACCGTCCACCACCAGCAGCTTCTCCACCCGGTGTTGCTGCAGGATTTTTTCCGCCTCGGTAAGCGTCGTGCCCACGGGCACGGTCACCAGGTTTTCCTTGGTCATAACCTCGGCGACGGGCCGGTCGGTGCGGGGGTGGAAGCGCAGGTCGCGGTTGGTGACGATGCCGACCAGGCGCGGGCCTTCGGTGACGGGTAGCCCGGAGATGCGGTACTTCGCCATCAGCTCTAGGGCTTCCGAGATCAAGCTGCCGGGTGAGATGGTCACCGGGTCAACGATCATCCCGCTCTCCGAGCGCTTGACCTTGTCCACCTCTTCCGCCTGGCGGTCGGGCAGCATGCTGCGGTGAATGATCCCCATACCACCCTGGCGCGCCAGCGCAATTGCCAGTCGCGACTCCGTCACCGTGTCCATGGCAGCGCTGACAATGGGGATGTTCAGGCGGATGTGCCGGCTCAGGTTTGTGCTGACCTCGACTTCATTGGGCAAGACCGACGAATAGGCAGGAAGCAAGACGACGTCATCAAAGGTCAGTCCCTCTGGCGGGAGACCATCCAGCATCGAAAGGTCACTATCCTTCGTGTGAACAACCTGAAAGTTTCATTCTAGATGTCCTCCGGGCCGCCGTCAAGCGCGCCCGGCTCGGGCGGGCGCGCCTGCTGCGGCCTTCTCCACGCCGGCCTCGATCGCATCCCCCAGCTCTTCCAGCCCGTAGGCAAGGTGTGCTGGCAGCGTTTCTCCTCCGGCAGCTTGCTTGCCTGGCGGGTGCGTTTGGCTGGCTTTAGCTTGCCCCCTCCCCCGGGGGTGGGGGCTCGTTGGTCTAACTCGTTCATAGTCAATGGGTTAGGCTGTTTGACTAGTCGTGACTAGTCTCTTGCTCGCCCCTGAGCCATGAGGCCCGAAGCACGATGCA